>CAZDRM010000391.1:0-1502 GCA_964507745.1 uncultured Lachnospiraceae bacterium | reverse complement strand
CTCTTGCAAGCAGCCGCGAAGTGGATTATTCTGTGGAATGCAGCTCCGACTGGTTGTGTATTTCAAAAAAAGGGGGAATGCTCAGCGAACAAAATCCCCTTGATTTGATTACCCTTTCTTACGACTCAGAGAAACTTGACTCAGAGAAACTTGACTCAGAGAAACTTGATACAGAGAAACTTGATACAGAGAAAAATAATCCGGAGAAACTTAACACGGAGCAACATGATTCGAAGCAATTTGAATCCGAGCAGAAGGCAACAGAAAGAACAGATGGAGTCATCCATGTCGTTTATGGGAATGCAGATGTTGAAATCATTGTAAAAGCGCCGCCTTCATTGCCCAAGCGGGAGCAGGATGTTCCTCTATTTGTGGAGACCCGGGGAGCTGTGTATATGGAAGCGGCCCATTACAGCGCAAAGAAGGAAGGTCAGGCAGGCTGCTTTTTGGAATTGAAGGATCTGGGAAAGAAGGTCAGCGCAATGGCGACATATCCCGTTCAAAAGGATTTCTCGGTGGAAGATGATATATGGCTTGAATATGAATTCTATATATGGGAGGAAGGGGAATATAATCTGACCTTTGAGCTGGAACCGGCGAATCCGGCAAAATTCGGTGGAGATATTAGCATATGCTATGAACTTAACGAGCAGGGAATACAGAAAAAAAAATGCGTTCTGGAAAACGGATATACGGCGGGCGTATCCCCACAATGGGCACAGGAGGCCGTGAACCACATTCGTAAGTTCTCGACCTCTGTGAACTGTAGGAAAGGAAAAAATAGAATCCGTTATTATGCGTTTGGGAGTGAAAATGTGTTGGAAAGAATCTGCCTGGAAAGAAAAGGCAGTATTCCGGACACATCATATTTAGGTGCCCAAGAAAGCTTCCGGATAGAATCAGACAAATTTTCATAAAGAGCTGATGCTGAAACTGGACAATCTTTCATAAAGGGTTAATGAAGAAACTGGAAGGATTTCAGTTCCGCTGTGCCCTCTCCACGATAGGTAAGATACAGGGCGTTTACTCCGTCCGGTATTGCACAGGCAGAACGGTAAGCTTCCCAGACAGTTGAATGCTCCATATTAAAGACCGCGAGAACAGGTCCGTCTATCCGGGTTCTTACCTCAAAGAAACCGGTTGCATAACCACGGGCGTATATTACAATCTCCTTCACGCCCTGGCAGTCAAAATATTTAAAACCGATAGTAGCGCCATCCGTGATATGGGCCACATATCCGGGATTCTCGTCGCCGTCTTTACCTTCCTGGGTTATCCAGGGAACATTTGCGCCCCCTACGTAGATTTCGTTATCGTCGGTAAACATATTGCAGGCGATATAAGCCGGGTATTCATCCTGGTCATTCAGCGGTCCCTGATTTAAACCGCAGGAAGTGATTTCGCATTGGAGAATGCTGCCATCTTCTCTGAAGGTTACCGGTTCCGCACAGCCTTGTCTGGAGTACCATATGTTTAATGTCTGACGATGATAAAATATGTAT
>CAZDRM010000390.1:0-1504 GCA_964507745.1 uncultured Lachnospiraceae bacterium | reverse complement strand
TTTTTTAATGTTTCTACTATGTGCTCCTGTCCTTTTACGTCGTCAAACTCCGCAGGACGAAACTTACGATACAGCGCCTGATAAGACATGCTTTCACTCTTTCTGTTTTACTCCTGCCGCCGGAATTGTTTAAAATACCGCCACAGGTCAGTGTTTTTCAATTACTTCTAATCTCCAAAACTAATACCCAACATCTTGGCTTCTTTGATAATGGATGCGTCAGGAGAGACATATTTCAGCTTTCCTGCTACATCTTCCAGAGGAACCTTGGTAATCTCACGGTTTTTGATACCAACCATGAATCCGTATTCCCCTTTCATAATCAGATTTCCTGCCTCAGAACCAAGTCTGGAAGCGAATACACGGTCATAAGGGCAGGGGCTTCCGCCTCTCTGGGTATGTCCCGGAACCGTTACACGCACTTCGTATTTGGACTTTTCCTGTATCTTAGCCGCAATTTCATAAGAAACGGAAGGATAAGCATAATTTTTCATTTTTTCTTTGTATTCTTTTTTGGATAAGGCTGCATCCTCCTTGGAAATCGCACCTTCTGCGACTGCAAGAATGGTAAATTTGCTGCCTCCTTTGTGGCGCTTTTCAATAGCTTCAACCACTTTATCAATATCATAAGGAATCTCCGGAATCAGGATGATGTCCGCACCGCCTGCCATACCTGCGTTTAATGTAAGCCAGCCCACTTTATGTCCCATAACTTCAACAATAAATACACGGCCATGGGATGCTGCTGTTGTATGAATGCAGTCAATAGCATCTGTAGCAATATCTACAGCGCTCTGGAAACCAAAAGTCATATCCGTTCCATAAAGGTCGTTATCGATAGTCTTTGGAAGGGTCACTACATTCAGCCCTTCTTCTCTTAACAGATTCGCTGTTTTATGTGTTCCGTTTCCGCCTAAAACAACCAGGCAGTCCAGCTTTAGCTTGTAGTAATTCTGCTTCATTGCCTCTACCTTGTCAAGACCGTTCTCGTCAGGGTCCTTGATGGTTTTGAAGGGTGTCCGGCTGCTGCCCAGAATGGTGCCGCCTTTTGTGAGGATTCCCGAGAAATCTCTGCTCGTAAGCATACGGAAATCTCCGTAAATTAATCCCCGGTATCCGTCTATGAAGCCGTAAATTTCCACATCTTCTCCAAAATGAGATACACTTTTTACCACGCCTCTCATGGCAGCGTTCAATGCCTGGCAGTCTCCGCCGCTAGTCAACATACCGATTCTTTTCATTACTTTTGTCCTCCTTATATATTCTTATTTTTCACTTTTCTCCACAGGTTTGTAAAACCCCAAATTTATTTTTATTATATATTATTTTATTCTTTATCTCAACTTAAACTTAAGCAATTGACGGGAATCATTTTTCCCTTTATAATAAATTCGTTGTCAGAGATTTAAGGAGACGTATCGAAGTGGTCATAACGGGGCTGACTCGAAATCAGTTTGCCGGTTTTGCCGGCACGCGGGTTCGAATCCCGCCGTCTCCGCTAAAA
>CAZDRM010000389.1:0-1506 GCA_964507745.1 uncultured Lachnospiraceae bacterium | reverse complement strand
TTCTGAATAATCTCTGAATCTTACGCTCTGTGGGAGCATTTCCCTTTTGTACCTCTGCACCACAGGTCTCAATGGAGCTTTCCGTATGAACCTTGGAAGAACCGGTTGCACCGCCGCAGCCGTCGCGTCCTGTCCTGCCGCCTAAGAGAATGATAATGTCTCCCGGGTCGGAATTTTCACGGATTACATTTTTTCTGGGCGCCGCACCCATAACAGCGCCGATTTCCATCCTCTTTGCCACATAATCGGGATGATATAATTCCTTTACATATCCCGTTGCAAGTCCGATCTGGTTGCCGTAGGAGGAATAGCCGCTTGCTGCACCTCTTACCAGCTTCTTCTGGGATAATTTGCCCTTTAAAGTATCCTTTACGGGAACTGTAGGGTCAGCCGCACCGGTAATACGCATTGCCTGGTAAACATAGCCCCTTCCTGATAAAGGATCCCTGATAGCGCCTCCAAGACAGGTAGCTGCGCCACCGAAAGGCTCAATCTCCGTAGGATGGTTGTGGGTCTCATTTTTAAAGAACACCAGCCACTCCTCTTCTTTTCCGTCAATCTCAACGGGAACTACGATGGAGCAGGCATTGATTTCATCAGACTCCTCCAGATCCTGCAGCTTCCCTTCCTTTTTCAGTTTCCTCATTGCCATAAGAGCAAGGTCCATAAGACAGACGAACTTGTCGTCCCTTCCTTTAAAGATCTCTTCCCTAGTCTGTAAATATTCCTGATAGGTTTTCTCAATGGGCGCTTTGTAAAAGCCCTCCTCGATTTCCACATTTTTTAACTCGGTGGAGAAAGTAGTATGGCGGCAGTGATCCGACCAGTAGGTATCCAGCACGCGGATTTCTGTCATGGACGGGTCTCTGTGCTCCTCATTTTTGTAATAATTCTGAATATGAAGGAAATCCTTGAATGTCATGGCAAGGGACAGGGAATCATATAATGCCTTTAAGGCATTTTCATCCATTGCGGAAAAACCATCGAAAATCTTAACATCCTCCGGCTCCTCAAACTCAGTAATGAGAGTTTCCGGCTTTACCATATCGGTTTCCCTGGAATCCACAGGGTTGATGCAGTAGGCTTTGATTTCCGCAAATTCCTCATCGGAAATTTCTCCCGACAGAAGATAGGTTACCGCCGTCTTAATGACAGGCTCCTCGTCTTCTTTTAAGAACTTGACGCACTGCATTGCCGAATCCGCTCTCTGGTCAAACTGTCCCGGCAAATATTCCACACTGAAGGTCCTCTCCCCCGGTTTTACCTCAAAAGACTCTTCATATAAAATATCAACAGGTGGTTCTGAAAATATGGTCTTGCAGGCTTTATCAAAGATTTCATCTGATAAATTCTCCACATCATATCTGATAAAAACACGGACCTTTGTAAGTCCTGAGATTCCCAGATAGCTCTTCAACTCCTCCTGCAGCTCTTTTGCCTTAACCGCAAAATCTTCCTTCTTTTCCACGTAAATACGCTTTACATTTGCCATGGTACTTCCTCCAT
>CAZDRM010000388.1:0-1512 GCA_964507745.1 uncultured Lachnospiraceae bacterium | reverse complement strand
ACCACCACGATGCAGAAGGCTTTATTAACCTTTTCGGTCTTGCCAGCAAAGTCCGCGCTATGAAGAAGCAGGAATTAGAAAATAAATAATCGAAGTTGAAGGATTTCCTTCACTCTTAAGACTGCCATACAGAAATTTGCAAGTATTTTTCCTAATACTTCATCTATGTATGGCGGTCTTTCTTTTTTTGTGTTATCTTAAAGGTAGCTGCATACAAAATGTATTTTATTTAAGAGGACCAACCTGTGGATGTTATACTTACTATTATCGTTTATGTAGGCTCAATCAATCTGTTGGGATTGATTCTGATGGGCATTGACAAATATAAGGCCAAAAAAAGAACCTTCCGTATTCCGGAGGCTACTCTGTTTACCGTTGCCATATTCGGCGGAAGCCTCGGAACCACACTGGGCATGTTTCTTTTCCGGCACAAAACAAGGCACTGGTATTTTTTATACGGCATGCCATTGATATTGATTATTCAGGCTGCCATCATCTATTTTCTTTACCGTTCGCCCATTGAATTTCTTTTTCTGTAAAAAGAGAGGGGAAGCTATCAGCCTCCCCTATAAAGGTCTCCCGTCTTTTTAAAACTCTAAACTGCAACAATGACACCACCGTCATTTGCATACATACTGCTGATTCCCGCAGTATCCAATACCCCGATAGAAGAAAACAATCCTGTTTTTTCCAGAATATCTTTTACATAAGCCGCTCTCTCCGGTGCGTTGCAATGGGAAATCATAAGAGGTTTTCCCGGTGTCTGAGCCTTCTCCACAATAACGGTTTCCGCCAGTTTTGCAAGAGCCTTTTTCATACCGATTTTTTGACCCAGCTGAATAATGACACCCTCGTCAGTTGCACCCATTACCGGCTTGATACTTAATGTAGAAGCCACAATGGCCTTTACGCTTGAAAGTCTTCCGTTCTTTCTCAAGGTGTCCAGATTGTCCAACACAAAATAAGTATTGACGGAAAGCTTATATTCTTCCGCCTTCACAACCACTTCTTCAAAGCTTAAACCCGCTTCTGCCAGTTCATGGATTTTTAATCCCACCAGCGTCTCGCCTATGGATGCGGAACAGGAATCAAAAATATGGATCTTAGCCGTATCATTTGTTTCATAGAACATATCAACAGCCGTTTTGGCGCTGTTATAGCTTCCGCTTAAATTGCCGGACAACGTTACAATATAAATCTCATCATAACCTTCAAATAATTTTATATACTGTTCCGGGGACGGACATGCGGATTTAGGACAGGCAGGACACTCCGCCACCCTTTTCAGAAACTCAGCCTGATCAAAGGTATCGTCATCCATCTGATGCCACTCTCCCACCTGCAGCTGCAGTGCAACGTGCTCAAATACCGGATTGGCTTCCATCTCCTTTGTAAATTCTCCGCAGCTGTCAATTAGAATTTTGTACATAATCTTTCCTCATATATTCCACAATGTAGTTTTCATTACTACATATAATAGCACAAAAAGTCTTGTTTGAAAAGGTGTCTATA
>CAZDRM010000387.1:0-1518 GCA_964507745.1 uncultured Lachnospiraceae bacterium | reverse complement strand
CTCCCAGACCGCAGAATAAAATCCCACCGAAGAAACAACCGGCTAATATAATCCATTTTTTAAGCATTGACCTCTCCTCCTTCCGGTTTTTCATCCTTGGTAATTTTCCATCTTGTTAAAACAAAGCAGCCCACTACTACGCTTCCTGCGGAAACAGAAGCCCCAAAAGCGCACAGGGTAAAGCCTGCGGTTGGATAGCCCTGAAACATCATAACCAGAAACAGTCCCATAAAGAATACAAATACTGCCGTAAAGAAAATGCCGATCATTCCCATGCCGATACAGAAGGCATTCCACATAATGAGCACAAACCATAAGGCAAGATAAAAGCATTTGCCTGCCAGCCATATCGTTCCTCTGAAGCATCCTTTGACAAGTTCTTTGATTCCTCTGAAAAATCTTCTGATCAGCCTTCCGATTCCCCAAAAGAATCCGCCTCGTTTTCTTTCCTCTGAGGCTTCCACGGGAACTGTCTCCACACTTACGGTCGCGCCTGTATTTTCAGAATCGCTTTTTGTTACAGCTCCTGCCTGATTTCCTTTAAAAGGCTTCAGACATATATTCTTCAAAGTAACAAGAAGCTTTTTTATGCCGGAAGCGGTTTTTTGGCAGCCTGAGGCTATTTTTCCGTATATCTTATCGGCCTGGTCTTTGATCTTTCCGAAAAACTTCTTATAATTCACGCTTTTGGCGTTTTGATCCTCTAAGGCATTGATTTTTACATGATAGGATTCCAGTATTTCCTTGCGGAGTTCCTCAACCGGCCCCATTTCTTTTACAGCCTCTTCTTCGGACATTCCCTGACTTATTTTCATATCAATATGCTGGGTGTATTCTTCCACAAAATATTGCTGTTCCTGATCATCCAGAATACTGATGCTTTGCTTTAATTGTGTAATAAATTCTTCTTTATTCATGCTCTACTCCTCTAAAAAATTCATTTACTTTGGCCTGAAATGCATCCCAGTCTTTAAACAATGCATTGCTGTACAATACTCCTTTTGCGGTTAGGTGGTAATATTTTCGCGGAGGTCCTTCGCTGGACTCCACCAGATAGGTTTCAAAATATTGCTCGTTGGTCAGTCTTCGGAGCAGGGGGTAGATTGTGCCTTCGTTGACATCAATTACTTTTGAAACCTCTTCTACCAGTTCGTAACCGTACATGTCTTTGTTTTTGACGGATTCCAGAACGATTAGTTCCAATACGCCTTTTTTAAATTGTGCATTCAACGGGTTCCCTCCCTTCTGGAATTATATTATACCTACTACTTGGTATTGTCAAGTACCTTGTATAAAATAAGTCAAGATATTTTTTTTAGGGGGAATGGAGAGACGGGGGATGTGGGGCGGCGGGATAGGTGTATTCTGGGGAAAAATAATCTGCTCTTTTCCATATGCGGACAATAAATCGGGTTTTTCTAACAGTCTGCCGTTAGTTGGTTGTAAGGGACGGGGCGCCGTCAAAGCGGCATCCATGCCGCGTGACGGCTGAATTGCCATCCATGGCAATTCCCCCTG
>CAZDRM010000386.1:0-1520 GCA_964507745.1 uncultured Lachnospiraceae bacterium | reverse complement strand
CTTTCAAAACTGTAAGATTTCAGAAAGAATGTGGAAAGATTAGCCTGTTATAGTCTATGTAAAGGAAATGCATAGACTATATTTTTTGCAAGGAGAGTGAAATCATGGTTGTATTAAAAACCGACAATTTAAAGAAATTTTACGGAAATGAGGAAAATCAGGTCAAGGCCTTAAATGGTGTGAGCCTTTCCATCGAGCAGGGAGAATTTATTGCCATTGTAGGAACTAGCGGAAGCGGAAAGTCAACGCTTCTGCATATGTTGGGCGGATTGGACCGCCCTACATCCGGCAAGGTATTGGTGGATGATAAAGATATTTTCACATTAAAGGATGAAGCCCTGACCATTTTCAGAAGAAGAAAAATCGGATTTGTTTTCCAGGCATTTAATCTGGTGCCGGTCTTAAATGTATATGAAAATATTGTGCTTCCCATAGAGCTTGACGGAAATGAAGTGGACGAGGCCTATGTGGAGCAGATCATAGAAGTGCTGGGCCTTAAGGAAAAGAAGAACAGTATGCCAAGCCAGCTGTCCGGCGGGCAGCAGCAGAGGGTGGCAATTGCAAGGGCGTTGGCGTCCAAGCCTACCATTCTTTTGGCGGATGAGCCTACGGGAAATCTGGATTCCAAAACCAGTCAGGATGTTTTGAGCCTGTTAAAGATTACGGGACAGAAATTCGGACAGACCATTGTTATGATTACCCATAATGAGGAAATTGCCCAGATGGCGGACAGGATTATCCATATTGAGGATGGTCTCATCGTAAAGGCAGGTGAGAGTCATGCTTAAGGTAAAAAACCGGAAGGTAATCAGAAAAATCTCCACCCGTTCCCTGATGGCAAACAGGAAAAAGAATTTGATTGCGGTTATGGCAATCATGCTGACCTGCGTTTTGTTTACGGCCGTTTTTTCCATCGGCGGCAGTATTATAACAAGCACCCAGGAAGCTACCTTCAGGCAGGTGGGCGGCACAACCATGGCTGGCTTAAAATATGCCACACAGAAAGACTATGATATTCTGGAAAAGGATCCTGCAGTTAAGGATATCTGCAGAAGCATTATTGTGGGCAGACCGGATAACCCGGAACTTGATAAATTAAATGTGGAAATCAGTTACGCGGACGACCTCTATGCAAAGACATCCTTTTGTTATCCGGAAACAGGCACCATGCCGTCGGAAAGGCTGGATATTGCAGCCAGCAGTCTTGTGCTGGAGGAAATGGGCATTCCTCTTGAAATAGGGCAGAAGGTGCCCATGGAACTGAATGTGGACGGAAAGGTTTACAAAGAAGAATTTACCCTGTGCGGCTTCTGGGAGGGAGACCCCGTTGCTATGGCCCAGGAGTGCTGGATTTCCAGAGAGCTTACAGATGAAGTGGCGCCTGAGCCCACGCTTCATTTTACCGAAAACCCATACTGTTATGCCGGCTATTCCAATATTAACTTTAATTTCTCCAACAGCTGGGATATTGAAGGGCAGCTTATAGAGGTTCTGGAAAGAAACGGCTATGACATGAATTT
>CAZDRM010000385.1:0-1521 GCA_964507745.1 uncultured Lachnospiraceae bacterium | reverse complement strand
ACTTTGAGGTGCTTCTTTTCCAATTCCACGGATTTACAATGCATTAAATAAGAAAACGCCAGAAGTGACGAGATTACCTGCCCGATAACTGTGGCAAGGGCGGCTCCCGCCATTCCCATTTTAAAGCCGAATACAAATAACGCATCCAAAATAGTATTGACAACGGCGCCTGTTAAATTGCAGACCATGGTCATCCGCGGACTTCCGTCTGCGCGAATCAGATGCCCGCCTCCCGTGGCAAAAATCACAAAGGGAAAACCGAAGGATACAATTCTCGTATAGGTCATAGCATAATCCAGCACATCTGCCGGCGAACCGAAAAACAACATCAGATGTCTCAAAAAAATCTGGGTAATCAGGCACAGGACCACGCCACAGGAAAACAACATAACGGCCGCATTTCCCATATAATAGACCGCCTTTTCCTTATCGCCCTTACCCATGGAGAGGTTAAAAGCAGAAGCTCCTCCAATCCCAAATAAAAGACCGATGGCAATACAGGATATAGATAAGGGAAAGGAAATATTTGTTGCCGCATTTCCCAGCCCTCCCACGCTTCTTCCGATAAAAAACTGGTCTACAATATTATATAAAGAACCTACCAGCATGGAAATGATGCTGGGTATGGCAAACTGTAAAAGCAGCGTATTGATTTTTTCTTCGCCTAATGCATTTCTATCCGTAACAGATTTCATTTTATCAACTCCTGTTTTCTATCATAACATCTTTTTTAAAAAAGTGTAGATTGCCACTTGCATTTTTCTAAATTATTTTGTATCATATATTCTCGTAGCGGCACTATGTAGCATGCTACAAGTATGGATATCCGGAGGACTTCCGCATGAGCAACACAGGACTTCTGTTAAAAAAAATAAGCAACAAACTGGAATGCAACAGAAACCGGGCCTTAAAGGAACTGGGCCTGACCGCTACACAGCTGGATTTACTTTACTATCTATATACTCATCAGGAACAGGAAAATACCCTTTCCGACATTACTGCCTTTTTCGGCATTCAGCATACAAGTGCAATTCATGTTCTGAAAATACTGGTGGAAAAGGGTTACATATATAAAGAACCTACCAAACGGAACCCCCGTTTCAAAAACATCTGTCTGACGGACAAAGGACTTCCTCTGATGGAAAAGTTTGATGCCAATATTGCCTTTGTACATCAGCAGCTGCTTTCCGGCATTACAGAAACCGAAAGAACGGAATTAGACAGACTTTTAAATATTATTTACGAAAATTTAGGAAAAATCTGATCATAAAAAATCCAAAACACAATTGAGAGGAGACAGAATTATGCAGGACAAATCAACAGAAATTTTCAGGGATGCCCCTGTTCCCAAGGCAGTCTTTACCAACATCATTCCTTCCATTATCAGTATGATCATGGTATTGGTATATAACCTTGCGGATACTTTTTTTATCGGCCAGACAAAGAACGCTTATATGGTGGCTGCTGTTTCCGTGGCAACTCCCGCCTTTCTTATTTTTATGGCAATCGGTATGCTTTTCG
>CAZDRM010000384.1:0-1522 GCA_964507745.1 uncultured Lachnospiraceae bacterium | reverse complement strand
TTTCCACAAACCGGATAATCGGTATCACATCGTATTTGGGATTTTTCAAAAAGCTCAACAGGGATTCCGAATAGCAGTTTCCGGCGCCGCGTCCCATGCCGCTTACGGTTGCATCTAAAAGGCTGACTCCTACACGACATGCCTCAATGGTATTGGCAAAAGCTAACTGCTGGTTGTTGTGGGCATGGATTCCCACGATTTTACCGGAGGCGTTAGCAATGTCTAAATATTTCTGAGCTAATTTGGTAATCTGTTCAGGATAGAAAGAGCCGAAGCTGTCTACCAGATAGATGACATCCACGGCACTTCTGGCAAGAAGCTTGAGGCCGGCATCCAGGTCGTCGGAATTAACCTTGGAAACCGCCATAATATTGACGGTTACTTCATATCCTTTATTCTTAAAATCCTCAATCATCTTGATTGCGGCAGGAATCTGGTGAATATAGGTGGCGACTCTTACCAGGTCAATCACGCTGTCCTTTTTGGGCAGGATGTCCTTTTGATAATCACAGCGGCCTACATCAGCCATAACGGAAATCTTTAAGGGAGAATCATTTTCTCCTACGATAGCGCGGATGTCCTCTTCATCGCAGAATTTCCATTTGCCGAAATCCTTGGGGTCAAAAAGCTCCTTGGAAGCCTTGTAGCCGAATTCCATGTAGTCTACACCGGCTTTGATATTGGCATAATATAAGTCTTTTACGAATTCATCTGTAAAAGCAAAATTATTGACAAGACCGCCATCTCTCATGGTACAGTCTACGATTTTAATATCGGGGCAGTAATCCATTAATGTCCTCTCATTGCAATTTGCAGTATCCATAATTATTTATTCCTCCATTAATTATAAAATTTCCATCACGGGAAAGCAATATCACGCTTTAAACTGCTAAAGCGACTTTATCATACAAAATCCCTGTGGTTTTGTCAATGTATTTTGTGAAATAAGTGGGGAAATAAGTGGGGAAAAGGAAGCATAGAAAAGGATAAATGGAAAAGCGGACAGCAGGCGCGAAGCTCTGTTATCCGCTTTTTACCGGTAAGCTCTATGAAATTTTAAAAGGGTCAGGCTTCGCTGCCGCCGAGGTTTGTATAGAAACTGATCAAATACAGACCTCCAAGACCGACGAGGGCGTAAATGATTCGGCTAACCCAGGGGATTCCGCCGAAAATCATTGATACAAGGTTGAATTCAAAGAAACCAACCAGTCCCCAGTTTATGGCACCGATAATGACTAATGTCAGGACGATGCAGTCAAAAGTTTTGTTTCTCATAAAATTGCCTCCTTTCAAAAAAGATGCCTACATGAATACTATGACTGAAAATGCAGTCATTTATGCTGGAAATTATTTTCAAAGTAAAGTATGATAGAAAATGAGGTATAAGCAAGGTATAGGAAGAAATTTCCATAAAAACCTGCTAGTTGTTAAGGTAAATATGGTATCTGGGAAAAACAAACGCAAAATAGAATATGAAGGAACAAACTACTATTGGTATGTAAGAGTAAATGACCATGGTCAT
>CAZDRM010000383.1:0-1538 GCA_964507745.1 uncultured Lachnospiraceae bacterium | reverse complement strand
CCTCGGAAATCTGTCTCTTTATATTTTTGCTGACAGCATCCTCTGCTCCTGTTATGGACGGCTGGGAAGCGGAAACTGCTTCTCCTGCGCCCTGTACTCCTCCTATCTGCATGTTATTTACCTCCACATTATTAAAATATTATGTTCCTCAAGTCTATCGCGCATCATACGAATATTGGCTGAATTTTTAAACTTGATATAAGTATACCACAAATGATTTTTGCCACAAGGCCGTTAATTACATCAATCTGTCTTTTCATGCACTTTAGCTCCGCTTTTTATCTGCGCCAAAGCTTCCATTCCATCCCTGGAAAACTCTACAACAATATTATCTCCATAGTGAGAAGCAGCACTTTTTTCTTCCGCCTTCTTTTCTTCCAGTTTTTCAGCTATAACTTTTTTCTGCTCTTTTCTGGCTTCGACCGCCTTTTCCTTGTTCTTTTCAATCAATTCTTCCGCCTTTTCCTGGGTTTCTTTGCGAATTTTTTTATTCAGCTTATCATCCCGGTGTACATACGCAAAATGGGAAAAGTTTCCGTTTTCATCCACATACCAGTGACTGGTCATCTCCACGACGCCGCCCAGCGCGTTAAAATAAGCATCGCCGGTCTTTTCCGCTCGCTCAATATCCTTTAATGTCTGCGTATATTTTTTTGCCGCCTCCGGGTCACTCTGCATTTTTTCCAGAAGCTTGGGATTTACTGTAATGACTCCGGCTCTGTTGTCCTTTTTCATATTCAAGCCAAATCCTGTTTCCAGCTTCACATAAGGCACCTTTTTCTGTAACGTCTTCAGGTAATCCTCATTGCTGACTTTTCCGGAAACTTCCGCCTGCATATTTACGGCCTCTGTTTTCCTTGGTTCCTCTTTCTGTGCCGTTTCCTTTGCAGATGGGACATAATCGTTTTCATATATGCCGCCATATGCATTTCCTATCCCTGCAACCGCCATATTTTTTCCTCCTTGAAAATAAGTTTGAAATCCGTTTCTTCATAAATATCCTAAGATACTTTTTGTTTCAGGCAATTTTGTGCCTTCTGATTATTATATCGGATTACATATGTAAATAATTAACCTTTTACTTTCAAATTCTTAATATTGCTTTTCAAGCGCCCTCTTAGTGTTATCTGCTTTCTTTATTCTTTGTTCCTTTATATAAAAATAAAGCGCATAGATTCAATTTTCTATACGCAATAACACAATGTTACTTATTCAGTTGTAATACGATTTGTCAATTTCAAATCAATATACTCCATGTTTAATTTTACAAATATACCAATAACATCTTCACAAATCAAAATACTATTTGAATAAGTATCATATAGATAACGGTTCCTGATAAAATACTTACAAGTGAGTTGCGCTTCCAAATTTGAGCACCAGCCACGCATACCACTGAAATTAGTTCAGGTAAACCAAAAGGATGAACAGAAATAACAATATCCTTTAGACAATAGACAACAAGCATTCCAATAATTGCCGACGGAAGCACCTTCCCAAGATATGAAATATACTTGGGTGTTTGTTTTCTAAATATT
>CAZDRM010000382.1:0-1538 GCA_964507745.1 uncultured Lachnospiraceae bacterium | reverse complement strand
CCGGAAGGCTTAATAACAAACAAGCCCTTTTCCCTGTCGATACCGCTTACATTGCCCCACGTAAAGGTAACCAGCCCGTAATGAGGCAGTAACATATTCGCTTCATAAACCTGCTTCTTTAATTCTTCTAACATAATGCTCCTCCATATTTACAGTGCATCCACAGCCGCATGCTCAACTGCTAATCCGGCCATATAACGTTTCATGAATTTCTCGAAGCCTTCCACATCCTCTTTAACCGGCTCCATGCTGCTGCCGCTCTGGCCTGCAAAAATTTTATTCTTCAAATAAGCTTCCAGACTTTCGGCTTCTTCCTTATTCTGCATATATGCCGCAAGCAGGGCGATTCCCCATGCGCCGCCTTCTCCTGCCGTTTCCATAACGGATACGGAAGTATTCATTGCCGCCGCCGCAACTCTCTGTCCTACCCCCTTGGTCTTAAACAGACCGCCGTGGCCGAACATTTCATCCACCTCAACAGATTCCTCTTTAAATAAAAGATCCAGTCCCGCTTTTAATGCGGCAAGAGAGGAATACAAATGCGCCCGCATAAAGTTAGCAAGGTTAAACTTATCCTCCGCCTTTCTTACAAATAAAGGCGCGCCTTCATCAAAGCCCGTTACCGGCTCTCCTGAAAAATAGTTGTAGGAAATCAGACCGCCGCAGTCCGCATCCCCTTCCATGGCTTTGTTGTAAAGCACGGAAAACAGCTTGTTTTTATCCACTTTACTGCCGATGCTTTCCGCAAATTCATCAAAGATATTAACCCATGCATTCAGATCCGAAGTACAGTTATTGCAATGTACCATCGCCACAAGAGCGCCGTCCGGCGTTGTTACAAGGTCAATCTGGGGATAAACCTTTGTAAGCTCCTTCTCCAATACGATCATGGCAAATACACTGGTTCCTGCGGAAACATTTCCTGTTCTTTTGGCAACGCTGTTGGTAGCTGCCATTCCCGTTCCCGCATCGCCTTCGGGAGGACATACAGGAATGCCCGCCTGCAGATTGCCGCTGACATCCAAAAGAGCTGCTCCTTCCTTCGTAAGCTCTCCGGCATTTTCTCCCGCCGTCAGAACCTTAGGAAGAATATCCTCTAATTTCCATGCAAATCCTTCTCCCGCTGTCAGCTTATTGAATTTATCAATCATGGTCTTATCATAATCGCCGGTGTTCATATCAATAGGGAACATACCCGAAGCATCTCCCACGCCAAGCACTCTCTGTCCTGTCAGTTTAAAATGTACATATCCTGCCAATGTGGTAAAGAAAGCCACATCTTTTACATGGGCCTCTTTATTTAAAATTGCCTGATACAAATGGGCAATGCTCCATCTTTGGGGAATATTGTAATGAAACTCCTCTGTCAGCTTCGACGCCGCTTCCTCTGTAATGGTATTTCTCCATGTCCTGAAAGGCACCAAAAGCTTATCCTCTTTATCAAAGGCCAGATAGCCGTGCATCATTGCAGAAAATCCTATAGAACCGATTTTTTGGATGGTTACGCCATACTGTTCTTTTACGTCTTTTAATAAATC
>CAZDRM010000381.1:0-1540 GCA_964507745.1 uncultured Lachnospiraceae bacterium | reverse complement strand
GTAATACGGGCGCATTATCATTCCTAAAGTGATAATATGTCCGCTGCCATAAATCGGTATGGGGCTTTGTGATAATCTCTATTTTATCTTCTTTTATATCATAGCTTTCCGGTTCTCTTGTCCATTCCAGTTTTTTTACATCAAACATTTTATGTCCTCCCTTACTGTTTATATTTTCCAACGGCATCACAGATTCCCTTTATTACCCCGTGCTTTCTATCCTTATTTCTTACTATATGTTATGGATTTACCTGTAAAAGATTTTATATCACAATCTCTCTTTTGTAAATCAGTATTTCTTCCATATTTTTTTCATGATTGTCTACTCTGCCGAAATCAATTTCACTCCCGTAAAAAAAGCATTGCAGGCCCTTTCGGAAATAAAATATGATTGATAATTATGGCTGAAACTGGTATAACATTATATAATGAAATTGACAAAACAAGCAGCTAAAACAGCGTTTTTTGAAAGGAACCCTGCAATGAACGAAGAACTGAATTTACTGAAAAAGCCCAAAAGGGGATTACTACGTATCATATTCAGCCGGACTGGCATTATTATGCTCTTGCTTTTACTGGCTGTCTTTTGTTTTCTCATAGCTGAGATCTTTTTTGCCGCCCTCATCGGCAGGATACTGGGAGGGCTGGGGCTTTTCAATCTGTGCGTTATCATATATCTCATTAACAGCGATATGGACAGCTCCGCAAAGCTGACCTGGATCTTAGTTATTTCCGCAACCTCTTTCTTCGGTACACTGTTTTACATCTACACCAAATCCAATATCGGCAGCCGTGCAGTGGCTGCAGGCTATAACAAATTGATCAAAGACCACAAAGACGATATCCGCCAGGACGAAGCCGTCATAAAGGAGCTGGAGGCAGTCAGCAATGAAACGGCAGACCTTGTGCATTATCTGAACCGGAGCGGCACCTTTCCCGTAACAGCCGGGAACAAGGTAACCTATTATCCTCTCGGGGAAAAAAAGTGGGAAGCTATGCTTGAAGACTTAAAAAAGGCTGAAAAGTTTATCTTTATGGAGTATTTCATCATAGCGGAAGGAAAGATGTGGGGCAGCATCCTGCATATTCTTGCGGAAAAGGCAAAGCAGGGAGTTGAAGTGCGGGTTATGTACGACGGAACCTGTGCACTGGCCCTTTTACCCTATAACTATCCGAAAATGCTTGCGGAATACGGCATCAAATGCAAGATGTTCTCTCCCCTTCTTCCTTTTCTTTCAACGCATTACAACTATCGTGACCACAGGAAAATACTTGTCATTGACGGCAAGGTGGGTTTCAACGGCGGGGTAAATCTGGGCGATGAGTATATTAACCACGTGGATCATTTCGGGCACTGGAAAGATACCGCAATCAGAATAGAAGGCAAAGCGGTGGATAATTTAACGCTTATGTTCCTCAATATGTGGTCCTTGGGGGAACAGGAGCCCGATTATAAGAGCTATCTCGGACTTACAGAGGCACGGAACGAAAAGGGCTATGCCGTTCCTTACGGCGACAATCCCTTTGATGATGACAAGGT
>CAZDRM010000380.1:0-1547 GCA_964507745.1 uncultured Lachnospiraceae bacterium | reverse complement strand
TCACGATACAACCTACAAACAGCTCTTTCAATTCCTTTATAAGATTTGCCTGGAAATCGCTTTCCGATTTTGTCCCAGCCATAGGAAACCTCCTCTCGTTTTTTCTGAAAATAAAAAAGAGAAAGTAAAAGCTAAAATGGCGCTTTTATTCTTCTCTCTTCATAAAAGGGTATGTTTTTTTCGCGGGCAAAAAAATAGCAAAAGAAAAGAGCCGCTGTATGCGACTCAAATCCGTAGTATGTTATTCTTCATCCTCGACGTAACCATAAGGACAGATTACGCATCCTGGATAAATATTTTCACATCCGGTACATTCCGGACCAGGGGGCTCCGCTCCAATATAATTGAAAAATGTTTCTCGATCCATCCGCTGCCCACACTCAGGGCACACACATTCATTATCTTTCCATTTCATTTCTCCGCCGCATAAATCACAAATAACGGCATCTCCATCTTCATCATAGATGTCTTCATACCTTTCTGCTGGATCTGAAACCTCTTTACTGCTGCCTCCATAGATAACTTCATACTCGTCTTTTCTTCTTGTCATTTTCTCTTCTCTCCATTACTTTTCGTGAAAAAACCTAGTACAGTGCTGCATTCATCTTGAAGTAATCCGTGTTGATTACCCAAGAATTTATGCAACAATATACTTGTTACTTATATAATACCATTTTAAGCATTTTCAAATATACCGTCAACTTGTTTTTCAGCTTATTGCAGGCTTTTTTTCTTTTTCGACTGGGTGCCTTCTTTGTTTTGCTAATTCCCCTTCCTACCACGAAAACAGGTTTTAGCAGAAAAGCCAATCCCTTTCCAATCAGCGAAAACAACTTTTTAAGCCCTAAAGACACATATTTTACAAAAGGTCCGCTAAGTGTTTTCTTATACAACACCATACCAATTAAAGCTCCTGCCACTGCAAACCACCGCAGTGTACCATTACTTTCCCGATACATCAGCAAAAATACTTCTATTCCGCAAAAACACCAGAAAATCAAGTCCTCAACCGATACCCAGAACTGATTATGGATAAGTACTCTCCTCCATATCCGCAATATATCATACACAAAGGTAATAAAGAATCCCATCAGCAGTGCATAGAGTAAAAAAAGATTCTCATTCGCCATTGTCCGCTCCTTCCCATCAGCCAAACAGCTTGGAAAGAATGGATTCGTTCTTATGTCCGCTGTTAGATACATCTGAATAGGTAATACTGTCTATCTTGCCATCAATATCCACTTCTCCCTTATCCAAAGTAAGGCGGTTCACATGCAGGTCATCTCCCTTAATCATCATCATTCCCTGCTCTGTCTCTAAAAGAATCTCATGTATATCAAAAGAAAGCACATCATTCACACCCGTAATATTACTTGTCTTACGATTAACCATTGTTACCTTGTGCATATGTGTTCCCGTATTATTTAAGTCTTCCATATACCCTCCCTCCGACATCCAGCCCATGCTGATATCTCTATCTGCCTTACTTACGATTTATAATACTATGACTATTTATCATGGTATTTATGAGTCCTTAGACTGTTTCC
>CAZDRM010000379.1:0-1566 GCA_964507745.1 uncultured Lachnospiraceae bacterium | reverse complement strand
CACGCTTTGCCATTTCTTATTAATCCTCCTCTTCTATATCCATCATAATAATCTTGGATAAGTCAATATTATTTGCATCAAAGTCTTCATTCTGCCCATAGGTTCTGAAATCGGGAACAACCTCTTTGCCTATGGCATTGCCAAGAAGCAGTGCCACCTGTTCCTGATGCTCGGGAAATTTCAAAAAATAGTCTGAATAAGTTCCTTCCTCCAGATAAATCTGTAAGTGGTTATCGCTACCCAGACTGAGTCGTGCAGTCTTTAAATAGCCTCTCATGGGATTGGAACAATCATTTAAAATAACCGCCCAGCGTTTTACAATCTGTTCCACATCCGCAGGAATCGCCGCGGGCATCTTCGGTCTGTTCGCCGGCGCATCTGAGCTCCCTGTCATCCCGGCTGTTTTTCCATCCCCGTTTGCTGCGCTTACGGGAGCTGCTACAAGACCCTTTTCAATTTTGTGCTCCAGAGTACGGATTCTCTCCAGCACTGATTCCTGATCTTTTTCCATGGCAGGACGGCAGGCCTTAATCATGGTCATCTCTATCATGACCCTTTTGGCAGCCGCATAACGAATCTGTCCGGAAAGCTCGGAAAAAATCCGAATAAAACGCATAATGGTATTCTGCTCCGCCATATCCGCTTCTTCCTTCAGAAGCTTGAGATGGTCGGAAGAAACATCCAGCACATCTTCTGCATCATCGCAGCTTTTTACAAGGAGCAGATTGCGCAAATACCATGTGTAGTCACTGACAAACTGGGTCAGTTCCCTGCCCTGTATGACAATTTCTTCCAACAGACTGATACAACTTAGCACATCCTGTTCCAACATATATCTTAACAGACGGCTGAACACTTCGTTATCCACAGCGCCCAGCACATCCAGTACCATGTCGTAAGTCAATTCCTTTCCGAAATGAAAGGCAATACACTGGTCTAAAAGGCTTAAAGCATCCCTTAAGGAACCGTCCGCCGTTTTTGCAATATAGCGCAGAGCTTTTGAATCCACCTGAATCTGTTCCTTTTCCATCAGCTCCGAAAGCCTGCCGGCAATGGTATCAATATCAATTCTTTTGAAATCATATCTTTGACAACGGGACAGAATCGTAATCGGAATTTTGTGGACCTCAGTTGTAGCCAGAATAAAAATGACATATTCCGGCGGTTCTTCCAGAGTTTTTAACAGTGCATTAAATGCACCGATAGATAACATATGAACCTCATCAATGATATATACCTTGTACTTCCCCTCCGCAGGAGAGTAGGAAACTTCATCCACGATTTCACGGATATTGTCCACGCCGTTATTGGACGCTGCATCAATTTCGATTACATTCATGCTTGCTCCTGCTGCAATGGTCTTACAGCTTTTACATTGACCGCAGGGACTTCCGTTTATAGGGCTTTCACAATTTACCGCCCTGGCAAAAATCTTTGCTATGGTGGTCTTGCCCGTCCCCCTTGTACCGCAAAAAAGGTAAGCATGCCCTATCCTGTCTGCCGTTATTTGGTTTTTTAATGTTTCTACTATGTGCTCCTGTCCTTTTACGTCGTCAAACTCCGCAG
>CAZDRM010000378.1:0-1566 GCA_964507745.1 uncultured Lachnospiraceae bacterium | reverse complement strand
TTCAATTTCTGACTGCTCTTTCAGCAATTCTGCGGGAATATAGTTTCCTTCCATTTCTTTGCCATCTACAATGAGCTTCCTGCATCCCGATTCTGCATGTCCCGGGTTCTTGACTACAATATGCAGATGTTTTCCCCTGAAATCTTTTTCAATTTCAAAGGATTCCCATTCCTTGGGAACTGAAGGAGAAATTCTAAGTCCGTTAAAGTCAGGGCGCATACCCAGTATTCCTTCCACACAACCTACCATAACCGTAGATGCCGTTCCCGTAAGCCAATGTACATGGGAGCGTCCAAAATGAGGACTGTGCTTTCCTTCCGTAAACTGTCCGTAGCAATAGGGCTCCAGTTTGCGGATTTCCGCCCTGTCGTTCTGGGCTGCGGGAGCATTTTCCATGAAATAGGTAAAAGCTCTTTCTCCATGTCCGCGCAATGCCTCTGCAAGAATGATCCAACCCTGTGATTGTGAGAAAATACCGGAATTTTCCTTAGCGCCAGCATTATAAATGACTGCAAGGGCACCATCGAAGGAATGTTCATGATAAGGCGGATCCATTAAAATTGCTCCGTATTCCGTATTCAGCTTCTCATACACCATGTCTAAGGCCTTATCTGCCTGCTCATCTGTGGCAAATCCGCTGATAACTGCCCAGCTCTGGGGATTTAACCACATATTTGCTTCGGGGTCCGTGCGCTGTCCTATAACTTCGCCTTTTTCCGTAAATCCACGGATAAATCTGTCTTCGTTCCAACACAATTCCTGTATGATTTTTCCAAGCTCTTCCTGTTTTTCATTCAGATAATTGATATAATCCTTATCTTCTTTATATTCCGCAAACTGCTTCAGGATTGACATTGCGTAATAGAACTGCAACGCTACAAAAGAAGATTCTCCTTCTTTGCCAAGCCTTAAACAGTCGTTCCAGTCCGCATACAGTCCGGCGGGCATACCATGAGGTCCTAAATGGTTCATGGAAAAATCAATGGCGCGTTTCAGATGTTCATATACCGTGCCCTCATCCTTATTGGCAAAGGGGATAACCTCGTCAACAAAGGAAAGATTCCCGGATTCGGAAATATATTTATAAACAGTGGGAAACAGCCATAAAGCATCATCAGCCCGGTATGCGGGATGTCCGGTTTCCTTTACATAGGAAGCGTCGTCCGGTGTATCTTCATGCCCTGCATTGTGAGTAAATTTAACAAGGGGCAGACCGCCTCCGTTATCCACCTGGGCAGAAAGCATAAAGCGAATCTTCTCTACTGCCATCTCCGGCGCCAGATGAATGACTCCCTGAATGTCCTGTACGGTATCGCGATATCCGTATCCGTTACGGAGCCCGCAGTAAATAAAGGAAGCTGCACGGGACCAGATAAAGGTCATAAAGCAGTTATAAGCATTCCATGTATTAATCATGGAGTTAAATTCCGGGCTGGGGGTTTTAACCTGGAAATGAGAGAGCTTCCCATGCCAGTAAGTAATCAGCTCCTCCAAGTCTTTTTCACAGGCTTCTTCGGGATTCTGATATTGCTTCAGAATACTTTCAGCCTCCGCATCATATTTCAT
>CAZDRM010000377.1:0-1580 GCA_964507745.1 uncultured Lachnospiraceae bacterium | reverse complement strand
ACGAATGCTGTCCTTTCCCTGCCTCTCCAAATCCCATGCATCCCATACAAATACGGGATACGGTCAAATCTGATTTCCCTAATTTTGTATACTTCATATTCTGCTCCTTTCCTATATTGATTTTCCAAGCTGATACGCTTCTGTATAATAGCTCTTCGGCATCATTCCAACAGTTCCTGCACCTTTCGCCAGTACCATACCTCTGTTCTTGAAAGACAAATAATCAAAAATGATTTCAAAATGGGTCCTAATGCCTTTCATGACAACTTCGTCATTGTTCCATGCGGTAGCAATCAGCGCTGCCTTCATTCTTTTTCGTGTAATCGCACCGTTTCTTGCATAAAAACGATCGATTATCATTTTTAATTGTGCACTCATTCCAAAATAGTAAACAGGAGTTGCAAATACCACTGCATCTGCCGCAAGAAGCTTTTTCAGTACCTCGTTCCCTTCATCTTTTTGTACGCAGTCCCCATTCATGCCGCAGCAGTCACATCCAAGACAAGGATGGATATTTCCGTGGGCACAGTCATAGACCGTTATCTTATGTCCTGTCTCCTCTGCACCCCTGATAAATTCTTTTACAAGTGTATTGGAAGTTCCCTCCTTGTGAGGACTTCCGCATAAAATTAATATGTTCATTTTTTCCTCCTCCGCACAAGCAATAAAATGCCTTTTCAATCTTATTCCTTTACTTCCAGCAGTTTCTTCACACAAGTGTATGTCATCTTATAAATGGAAAGATATGCAAATCCTACATCCGCCTGTTTCATTGCCTCTTTCTGTTTGTCTGTCACTACCGTATATGGATAGACACCATACATGAATGGAAAAAAAGCATAGAGGAAATCCTGCCTTTTACCCTCTGTCATTTCCGGGCAGAATTTTTTCAACAACCCATCCACTGCCTTGATTGATGCCCCATATGCCCGCTTGAATTCCACCAGCCGTTCTATCCTGCTGTTCGATTCCATATCATAATGGTTCATACTCATGATCTTGAGTAACAGTACCCTTTTATCTACTGATTCTGCCAGGGACTTTGCAAGCTCCTTCCGGCTCATGGTCTCATGCCCCGCAGCCAGTCCATCCAGTTCTTTTACCCATAGTTCATACTCCTCCTGAAGGATGGCAAGAAAAATTTCTTCCTTTGTTTCAAAATAATTATAGATGGATGTTCGGGTAAAAGATGTTTCCTCTGCAATATCTTTAATCGTTATATCCTTAAATCCCATCGTTTCATATAGCGATTTACATGCAGCAATAATTTCTTCTTTTCTTGCATTTGTAAGTTCTATTGACCCTTTTGGCATATCCTCTCTCCCTATTTCCCATATTGTTTTCTCTGGTCACATTCTGACACAATGTCATTTTTATCTATTGTACTCTATTCTGACATGGTGTCAATATTTTTTTTATACTTTTATAACACTTTCACAAAAATAATAAATGCACACCCTTTCGAGTGTGCATAAAATAAATTTTTCAATATCAATTATTTCCATCCTGATATTCCTAAAACATTGCTTCATAAATCTCTCTATCCTTATCCGTAAATACATTAAAAATAACCCGTTCCA
>CAZDRM010000376.1:0-1586 GCA_964507745.1 uncultured Lachnospiraceae bacterium | reverse complement strand
TCCTTTTCCTTTCCTTTGTGTTATCATAAAGGAGACTCTCCTGTATAAAGGAGAGAGGAGGAGGACTTCTTATTATGATTATGTCAGATATTATGACAGTGATTATACTGTTTGGAATTTTCGGGGTACCGGTCATACTTATTATTGTTGATATGATTTTGGGGCTCAAAAAGATTAAAAGCCTGATTTTTGAAGTAATTGCTTTCGGAACGGGCTTTGCCTATATGGTATTATGCTGGATATTATGGGATCCTCATGTATACAGTGAACCCATTGACAAGATGATGGAATTTGCCTCTGTACATGAACCATTGAGCAGAGAGCATGTTGTGACGCTGATTGTCATTGTCCACATAGGTTTCTTTTCGTACCTTATTTTGAAATATGCAGGGAAGCATTTAGCGCCTCTTGCAAAGGTATTTTGCATCGGGGGAATTTACGGCGGAGTTATTGTAAATGTGCTGTTTCTGGTTCAATTACTGTGCGGCGCAAGACCTATAAATATATCTCCCAATCAGGTATTTACTGAAAATATGGCATGCATTTTATGCGAATGCACGGTTCCTGCTTTGTTTCTCATTCATGTGGGGCGTATGTTTTACGGCTTTGTCAGGCAGCAGGCGGAAGAGCAGGAAAAAATCCAATATGAGGGAAACGGCTTTCTGGCAGGGTGTAACAGATTTCTCTGTAAAGGCGCAAATCTCTATTGGGCGGCTTTTCTTGCCATGATTCCCCTTTACGGAATCGTCATCTGTATTTTATGCCTTTTCGGGCAGAAGCCGGACAGCGTGATCAAGGCCTTTACCCAGACAAGCGACTGGATTTTGTCAGGGGAAGTTTCGCCGCCGCCTTTGGAATATGATGCCCATTATCTCTGTACGGTTTCCTTGAGAGGACACAGGGGACTGGTTAAGCCCATCCGCTACGGCATAAGGAGAGGAAACAGGATCGTAGTCAACAGACAGTTGTGCGTGGCAAACGCATTTGAACAGCTCTTACAGGAACGGACGCCACGTTTCCATAAGGCTGTTAGACATTTTTATGATACCTACGGCTACCCCATATCCAAATGGATTACAAATCCCTGGAGTGCGGATGCAGTATATCTGATTATGAAGCCTTTGGAGTGGATATTTGTGGCGGTTTTGTATTTGTTTGATGAAAAGCCGGAGAACAGGATCTGCAGCCAGTATCTGCCCTTAGAGAGTGGAAAAAACGGATAAAAGCGGGAGGGTAAAAACCAAATATATAACAGGTGGAATTAAATAAATTGATAATAAAAGCCATTATAAAGCGTAAAGCTTTATAACGGCTTTTTTATATGGAGACAAAGCCTTTTCATATGTGCCGCCTTGTGCATATTAAAATGAAAATATTGCCATACTAGAGAAAAAAGTAAAGAAGGTTGATAGGATGAAATATGTTTGTACAGTCTGCGCTTACGTCTATGACGAAGAGCAGGGAGACCCGGAAAGCGGCATTGCTCCGGGGACCAAATGGGAGGATGTGCCGGACAGCTATTTATGTCCTCTGTGTAAAGTGGGAAAAGACTGTTTTGAAAAGCAGGCGGAATAAAGGAGGAGTCA
>CAZDRM010000375.1:0-1597 GCA_964507745.1 uncultured Lachnospiraceae bacterium | reverse complement strand
GTGCCTGCCTTTTTAATAAAGGACCAGCCTCTTTCCCACATGCTTCTTAATACATTGCCCACAGTAGGCATATGGTATGCCGGCAGCTCCATAACAAAAGGCGCCGGGTCTCCCGCAAACATCTTTGTTTTCTTTAAAATAATGCCGGAGCATACAATTGCCGCAAATCCTACAAGCCATGCACTCCATGCAACCCATCCCGCATTGTTGAACAAAGCGCCTGCAATCAAAGCAATAATCGGAAGCTTCGCTCCACAGGGAATAAATGTTGTTGTCATAATGGTCATTTTACGATCCCTGTCATTTTCAATAGTTCTGGATGCCATAATACCGGGAACGCCACAGCCGGAACCAATCAGCATAGGGATAAAGGATTTTCCCGAAAGGCCGAATTTACGGAAAATTCTGTCCATAATGAATGCCACACGGGCCATATATCCACAAGCTTCCAGAAATGCCAGGAAAATAAACAGTACAAGCATCTGAGGTACAAATCCCAGAACTGCACCTACGCCGGCAACAATACCGTCAAGAATCAATCCACTCAGCCAGTCTGCACAGCCGATAACATTCAGACCGCTTTCGATTAATGAAGGAATACTCGGAACAAAAAGGGATTCCATCCCAAACAGATGCCATCCGTCTCCGAATACACCGTCATTTGCCCAATCCGTCGCCCAGGTTCCCACTGTCGTTACGGAAACAAAATATACAATAAACATAACTGCCGCAAAAATAGGAAGTGCCAGCCATCTGTTTGTTACAATACGGTCGATTTTATCCGACACCGATAATTTTTTAACATCTTTCTTTGTGCAGCATTCTCCGATAATAGAGGAAATATATACATATCTTTCATTGGTAATAATGCTTTCGGTATCATCATCAAAGGATTCCTCAAGCTGTTTAATATATGCGGATACATCAGGAACCTGTGACATCTGTTCTCCGATTTTATCATCCTTTTCCAAAAGTTTAATGGCAAAGAAGCGCTTCTGTTCTTCGGGAACATCACTTCCTAACATATTTTCCACTCCTGTGATAGCCGCTTCCACAACGGGTGCAAATTCATGAACCGGAACCGCAGCAGCTTTCTTCTGAGCCAGACCGACTGCCTTTTCTGCCGCCTTCTGAATGCCGGTTCCTTTTAATGCCGAAATTTCCACTACCTCGCAGCCCAGCTTTTTACCCAGCTTATCAATATGTACCGTATCCCCTGTTTTTTCAAGAATATCGACCATATTAACAGCCATGATAACGGGAATGCCCAGCTCCATAATCTGTGTGGACAAATATAAATTTCTCTCAATATTGGTTCCGTCAACAATATTAATAATCGCATCCGGTCTTTCATGGATCAGATAGTTTCTTGCCACAACCTCTTCCAGGGTATAGGGCGAGAGGGAATAAATTCCCGGCAGATCCATGATGGTAACATCCTTATGACCTTTTAATTTTCCTTCCTTTTTTTCTACCGTAACGCCCGGCCAGTTCCCCACAAACTGATTAGAACCTGTCAGTGCATTGAATAATGTTGTTTTACCGCAGTTGGGATTACCTGCTAACGCAATTTTAATAGACATTTCTATGCTCCTTT
>CAZDRM010000374.1:0-1604 GCA_964507745.1 uncultured Lachnospiraceae bacterium | reverse complement strand
TTGCCCATGGGTATTTTTCACAGGAAGCGGATGTTGCCGATGCCATACAGGATACTATTTTAGATGCCTTTGAGCATCTTTCCACTTTGAAAGAGGCGCGCCATTTTAAAACATGGCTTATCAGGATTCTCATTAATAACTGTAATCGCATCTATGACAAAAATAAGAAATATGTTTCTATGGATGAAATAACTTACGAACTGATAGACAACACGCTGGAAGCGGCTCCGGCAGACTCTCCGCTTTATCGTTTCAAAGAGCTGCTGTCATATGTTTCAAAAGAAAACCGACTATGTTTTCAGCTTTATTATGGCGAGAATCTTACTACCAGAGAAATTGCGGACATTCTTCATATTAACGAAAGTACAATACGCAGCCGTATGCACAGGGAAAAAAACAAGCTTAAAACCAAATTATTGAAAGACGGATATCTGCCATCTTATGGCAAAGAAGGGAGTTTATCATGAAAAAAGAATACATTGATTCCGAATTGTATGAAATCCTTCACTTTACACCCACTATTACTCCAAAAATACAGACTGGGATAGATATGGCTTATGAAGAAATCAGAAATAAAAATTCATCTGACTATGCAGCGCCGCATCAAAAAATGAAAATACGCAACCACACTTATTTAGGGTTAGCGGCCGCTATCCTGCTCGCACTGGGTTTTATTGGCTTTGGCACCTCGGCTTTAGCGGGAAAAATACCTTTTATCGGAAGAATATTTAACCTGGTTGAAGGCAAACTTAGCTATCCCGGTAATTTTAGTGAAAATTCTGTTCCTATTGCCACTCCTGAAACAGAAAACGATGACGCAGATACGTCTATAAATAATCGTTCTGACAAACAGTCTGAGTCAACGGGTATTTCCATATCAGACGAGCAAACTAAATCGCTTGATAATTCCAACTCAGACGAAAATGTGTATTCCCAAACGGCCGGCGATGTTACGGTTACTCTTTCCGAGGCCTCCTATACTGAAATGGCTTTGTATTTTTCACTGGAATTATACAGCGAGGAAGGTTTCCCCGCAGACTTTAACCGTGTCAAAAATATGGAAGACTATATTCTTTCTTATGATGTACTCAATATGCAGAGCAGCCAGAGTTTTGATTTTTCACAGGCCGATCCTGCTCTATATAATAACGATATTCTCTCTGCTTCAGTAGAGAATGGACTTCCAACGCCATACTCAATTGAGGGGAATTATGCGGATATGCATACATTTTTAGGCGTTATCAGAATCGACCTGGATGCTGTGAAAAGAGCTTTTGAAATATCTTCTTTTCCGCCGGAATTTACTTATACATTTACTATCAATGAATTCTGGGGACGCTTAAATAAAAGCAAAGAGGTGCCGATAACCAATCCGGATACCGGAAAAGTGAGTACTATTATGAACGCGGAGCAGAAGCATTACGAAGGTCCCTGGAGCTTTACAATTCCTGTATCCCTGGATTCTGAAGGCACCCAAATCAGGGAAATAATGGAGACCAACAAAGACGGCGTCGGCATCTCCACTGTCACCAGAACCCGTTATGAGATAAAAGCAGACCTTATTTTACCTGACGGAGCGGATCCAATCGATTACTTTGTATGTA
>CAZDRM010000373.1:0-1617 GCA_964507745.1 uncultured Lachnospiraceae bacterium | reverse complement strand
CCGGACATATCCGCAATAATCTGTCCGCTTTCCTCTTCCTTTAAAACGGTGCCTTCCGGAACCTTAATCACAATATCCGTACCGTTTTTACCGCGGCAGTTTCTTTTTCCACCGGGCTCTCCGTCCTTTGCACAGTATTTTCTGATATGCCTGAAATCCGTCAGGGTATTCAAACCTTCATCAATTTCAAAAATAACGCTGCCGCCGTTACCGCCGTCTCCGCCATCAGGACCTCCGTTTGGCACATATTTTTCCCTGCGGAAGGAAACGTGACCGTCTCCGCCTTTTCCGCTCCGCACATAAATTTTTGCCCGATCTGCAAACATATTTCTCACCTCATGGGTAGTTTGTGTCTTTTATAAGTTTCTTATGACTTTTTTAACTCTTATGACTTTTTAACACCCGCTGCTTGTAGTGGGTGTATTGACTCTCAAAAATTTTCTTTCACTGTCATGAAAAAAGAAGGACTGTCACATAATCATGAGACAGTCCCTGCACTAAACTCTTAATTAGTCCTCTACCGGATAAACGGAAGCCTGTTTTTTATCTCTTCCTTTTCTTTCGAATCTTAATACGCCGTCAACCAAAGCGAATAATGTGTCATCTCCGCCTTTGCCGACATTAATGCCCGGATGAATCTTGGTTCCGCGCTGTCTGTATAAGATATTTCCGGCCTTTACAAACTGTCCGTCAGCTCTCTTCGCACCTAATCTCTTGGATTCGGAATCCCTACCGTTCTTTGTAGAGCCCACACCTTTTTTATGAGCGAAAAATTGAAGGTTCAATTTTAACATGGGTGTTACACCTCCTTGATTTTCATCGATACAAATTCATCATATTCCGCTGCGATTTCTTCAAAACCCAGTCTTGCCGCTTCCAAAAGAAGCTCTGCATCATGCCCCGGCAAACCCTCTATAACAAATCTCATAAACCCTTTCTTTTCATCATAGGTCTGTTCAAATCTGTCCTCACAAAAGCGCTCAATGGCATTTTGTGTATTGATTGCCAGCATCGAAATCCCCGCACATACGATATCCTGACCTGAATCGGCCCATCCCGCATGTCCTTTGATTTCAAATCCTTTCATGGTATTTGATTCTTTATCGCATAAAACTGTTATGGCTGTCATCTATGCCACCTGATTATTAAGCATTAATTTTCTCAATTTTAACCTGAGTGTATGCTTGTCTATGACCGTTTTTCTTGTGATAACCGGTTTTTCTCTTGTACTTGTATACAATAACCTTTTTAGCTTTTCCCTGATTCATAACAGTTGCTGTTACTGTAGAAGAAGCAACGTCGGAACCAACCTTTAAGCCGTTATCATTTACTGCAAGAACCTGGTCAAATGTTACAGTGCTTCCGTCTTCAGCATCTAATTTCTCAATTCTGATGATGTCGCCTTCAGAAACCTTGTACTGTTTTCCACCTGTTGCAATAATTGCGTACATAAGGCACCTCCTATTAATTACTCGCTAACTGCGGTGATGTCTCCTACCATCATGGTTTTGGACATACTTTTACCTCGTTATGCGGCATACCGTAGTATAATAGCATGTATTCTTACCAATTGTCAAGTTCTGAGAAGGCATTTTTTGTAAAGAAATAGGCAATCAT
>CAZDRM010000372.1:0-1630 GCA_964507745.1 uncultured Lachnospiraceae bacterium | reverse complement strand
AATCAGGAGGCAGTAACATGGCTGAAACAATGAAAGGATTAAAGAGAACCCATAGATGTACAGAGGTTTCCAATCAGAATATTGGAGAAACCGTAACTGTAATGGGCTGGGTGGCAAAACAGAGAAATAAAGGCGGCATTATTTTTGTGGATTTACGGGACAGAAGCGGAATCCTGCAGATTATTTTTGAAGAGGATAAATGCGGGGCTGAAAGCTTTGCCAAAGCGGAAAAAATGAGAAGTGAGTTTGTAATCGCTGTTGTGGGCAAGGTATGCAAACGTGAAGGCGCAGTCAATGAAAATCTTGCTACAGGAGATATTGAAATTGTGGCAGAACAGGTCCGTATTTTATCCGAATCGGAGACCCCGCCTTTCCCTGTTGAGGAGAACAGCAAGACAAAGGAAGAAATCCGTTTAAAATACCGTTATCTGGATTTGAGAAGACCGGATGTGCAAAGGAATATGATTTTGAGGAGCAAAATCTGTGCGGAGGTCCGCTCTTTCCTGACAGAGGAAGGTTTTCTGGAGATAGAGACGCCGATTTTAAATAAGTCTACCCCGGAAGGTGCAAGGGATTATCTGGTGCCCAGCCGTGTTCATCCGGGCAGCTTTTATGCTCTTCCCCAGTCTCCCCAGCTGTTTAAACAGCTTTTGATGTGCTCCGGCTATGACCGTTATGTACAGATTGCAAAATGCTTCCGTGATGAGGACCTGCGTGCAGACCGTCAGCCGGAATTTACCCAGATTGATATGGAATTATCCTTTGTGGACGCAGAGGATGTTATGGATGTAAATGAAAGACTCATTGCCTATGTTTGTGAAAAGGCAATCGGCTTACAGGTTTCCCTGCCCTTACCCAGAATGACATGGCAGGATGCCATGGACAGATTCGGTTCCGATAAGCCGGATACCAGATTTGGCATGGAGCTTGTAGATGTGTCCGATGTAGTGGCAGGATGCGGCTTTGGCGTATTCACTTCCGCATTGGAAAACGGTGGTTCCGTAAGAGGTATCAATGTAAAGGGACAGGCGGCAATGCCCAGAAAGAAAATCGATGCACTGGTTGATTCCGCTAAGGGTAACGGTGCAAAAGGATTGGCTTATCTTTCCGTACAGGAAGACGGCAGCTACAAATCCTCCTTTGCGAAATTTATGACAGAAGAGGAATTAAAAGCTCTTGTGGATGCCATGGGAGGAGAAGCAGGAGATCTGCTTTTGTTTGCGGCAGACAGGAATAAAATTGTCTGGAACGTGCTGGGAGCGCTTCGTCTTGAACTGGGTCATTCCCTTGGTTTAATTGACGAAGACAAGTTTAACTTCCTCTGGATCACAGAGTTCCCCTTACTTGAGTGGAGCGATGAGGAAAACCGTTTTATGGCAATGCACCATCCTTTTACCATGCCCATGGAAGAGGACTGGCAGTATATTGATTCCGATCCTGCAAGAGTGCGTGCCAAGGCTTATGATATTGTATTAAACGGCGTGGAGTTAGGCGGCGGTTCCGTCAGAATCCATCAGAACGATATTCAGGAAAAGATGTTTGAAGTGCTGGGCTTTACAAAGGAAAGCGCCTGGGAAAGATTCGGATTCTTATTGAATGCATTTAAATACGGCGTTCCTCCCCATGCAGG
>CAZDRM010000371.1:0-1631 GCA_964507745.1 uncultured Lachnospiraceae bacterium | reverse complement strand
TGCCCGTTTTGTGTTTCCTTTTCTATATCCGGCATTTTTCCATCCCTTTCTATGATTTCTTCCCATACAGCGCGTCTAACTGCTTCATCAACGTCTGCAGGGTGCCTACAACCCTTTCATAATCCATTCTTTTGGGACCGATAATTCCGATTGTCCCTTTCATTCCTTCTCCCAGTTCGTAGGTTGCCGTTACCACGCTGCAATCCTTCATGGAAGAAACCGGCGTTTCGTCTCCGATGTACACCTGGATTCCTGTATTGTTCTCTTTGGAAAGCGTATCCTGTACCAGAGTGGTCAGCATCTGCTTTTCTTCAAAGGTGCTGATAATCTCGCTAGCCTTCTGCTGATCCGCCAGCTCAGGGTATTTGAAGATATTGTTTGCTCCCGATGTATAAATCTCCAAATCTTCATCCGCTTTGATGGACTCTGCAACTGCGTCAATGACCTCTCCCACAATGTCGCTGTGAATGCCCGCCTGCTGCTTCAGCCTGGCCACCAGACCCAGATTGATTTCCTCTATAGGAAGTCCGTTTAAATGGGTGTTCAAAAGCACATTCAGCTTTAACAGCGTTTCATCATCCAGCTCCTCCGAAACGGAAATCATACTGTTCTTTAAAATGTTGCCTTCCAGAACAATGACCGCAATCAACTGACCCGCTTCCACTCTGGAAAGCTGTATAAACTTTAACCTGTTGCCGCTGTAGCTTGGAGCGGAAATCATGGACGCATAATTGGTGTTGACCGCCAAGGTCTTTGCCACAGATTTCAGAAGCTGGTCCATTTTCTCTTCTTTTTCCAGAAGAAGATCTTTTAATTCTTCAACTTCCCTCGTCTTCTCCTGCATTGCCGTATCCATCTGCTGCATCATGGTATCCACATACAGCCGGTAGCCCTTATCGGAAGGAATACGTCCCGCAGAGGTATGGGGCTGAATGATATATCCCATTTCCTCTAAGTCCGCCATTTCATTGCGGATGGTGGCGGAGCTTAAATTCAGGTCCGTGTACTTGGAAATCGTACGGCTTCCCACCGGTTCGCCGGTTTCCAGATAGTTCTTGATAACCGCCTGCAAGATTTTCATTTTTCTCTCATCCAGTTCCACGCCGTCACTTCCTTTCCATATTATGCGCCGCTTTACTGCCTTTTTCTTCTTATACCAAATATGCTATGCAGATTTTTGGTTTTTGTTAGCACTCATTCGAATAGAGTGCTAATATCTTTTCTGTACATAACATATCACTACATATTTTCATTGTCAACAAGATAATCAGAAATATTTATAAAAAAAATATAAAACGGCAAAAAATAAACCCCTTAATGCCGGAACCGGCATCAAGAGGCATCCTTTCTGCAGATAAAATCCGCCATCAGGCATCCCGGAATCAATATTTCAAAAATTTTTAAAATTCCTTCGTAACCGCTCTTCATATTTCCCATGGTAAAAAAGGATAAATAATCCATGGTTCCGTTCTTAAGCGCTTCTTCCATAGCCGCCAATAAATCAAGTAAATAGCGGCGGTCCAAAACGGTCAGCCATATTCCTAACAGAAACATAACCAAAATGCCTATTTTAACCGGCAAAAGTCTCTTCCTGTAAAGCTTCCATAATTTGGAGGGTTCGCTGCATGACA
>CAZDRM010000370.1:0-1639 GCA_964507745.1 uncultured Lachnospiraceae bacterium | reverse complement strand
TTACGTTCCAGAACTTCTTTAATAAATTTGAGAAAAAAGCCGGTATGACAGGTACGGCTTTAACGGAAGAAAAAGAATTCCGTGATATTTACGGCATGGATGTTATTGAGATTCCCACCAATAAGCCGGTGGCAAGAATCGATATGCAGGATGCGGTTTATAAAACAAGGAAAGAAAAGCTGAAGGCCGTTGTGGATGAGGTAAAAGCCTCCTATGAAAAGGGACAGCCTGTTTTGGTAGGTACCATCAATATCGATGCTTCCGAAGAGCTCAGTAAGCTTTTAAGCAAGGAGGGAATTCCCCACAAGGTTTTGAATGCGAAATTCCATGAGCTTGAGGCGGAAATCGTTGCGGCGGCAGGTATTCACGGACATGTTACCATTGCCACCAATATGGCGGGCCGTGGTACGGATATTAAGCTGGACGATGAATCAAAGGCTGCAGGCGGTCTTAAGATCGTAGGTACGGAGCGTCATGAATCACGCCGTATCGACAATCAGTTAAGGGGACGTTCCGGCCGTCAGGGCGATCCGGGAGAGTCCAGATTCTTCCTTTCCTTAGAGGATGATTTGATGCGTCTTTTCGGCGGAGAGAGAACCATGGCATTGTTCAATGCCCTGGGCATTCCCGAAGGGCAGGAGATTGAGCACAGCTCCCTGACTAAGGCTATTGAAAAGGCACAGAAAAAGATAGAGAGCAACAACTACGGCATTCGTAAAACCCTGCTGGATTACGATCAGGTCATGAACGAACAGAGGGAGATTATTTATGCGGAACGCCGCCGTGTATTGGATGGCGAAAGCATGCGGGATGCTATTTATAAGATGATTACAGATATTGTGGAAAATTCCGTTTCCATGTGTATTTCCGATGACGGAAACAGCGACGATTGGGATCTGGCGGAGCTGCATCAGGTGTTGGGAAGCATTATTCCGGTTAAGCAGTTAAACCACGGCATGGTTAAGGGAATGAAGAAAAATGAGCTGCTTCATATGTTAAAGGAAGAGGCGGTTAAGCTTTACGAAAGCAAAGAGGCGGAATTCCCTAATGCGGAGGCAATCCGTGAAATTGAGCGTGTAATCCTGTTAAAGGTAATTGACAGAAAGTGGATGACCCATATCGATGATATGGACCAGCTGCGCCAGGGTGTGGGACTTGCCGCATACGGTCAGAAGGACCCTATTGTGGAATACAAAATGAGCGCCTACGAAATGTTTGACGCCATGACTGAGAACATCAAGGAAGATACCGTAAGGCTGTTATTCAGCGTCCGCGTAGAGCAGAAGGTGGAAAGAGAACAGGTTGCCCAGGTTACAAGCACCAACAAGGATGAAAGTGTCAAAGGGCCTATGAAGCGGGAAAATGCAAAGATTTATCCCAACGATCCCTGCCCTTGCGGAAGCGGCAAAAAGTATAAGAACTGTTGCGGAAGAGCCTGACCTGAAAAACAACAGAAGGATGAAAGTGACAACGGATAGAAACAGAAGGATGAAAGCGGCAACGGATAGAAACAGAAGATGAAAGCTGTGAGGGATATAAGCAGCGGCAGCATAAGTAGAGATGCTGCCGGGATAAGAGATGAATAAGGTGGTGACGCATAAGTGGTCGAATTAGATCAGATGAAGCAGGAGCTTTTGAC
>CAZDRM010000369.1:0-1640 GCA_964507745.1 uncultured Lachnospiraceae bacterium | reverse complement strand
GAGATCTACATTCCCATGGCGCTTAAACTCATCGGCATCATAAGTAATAAAACTTGTCATTTCCAATGGATCAATCTCTGTGAAAACTTTATTTCCGTTTGCAATGTCTGTATAAATACTATCATATTCAGCATTTATATTATAGACTTTAACCTCTATGTCCTTTATACGATAACATCCAAAGGCATTTTTGTTAATTTTTAAACCACCTATTAGCTTATCTCCATTTTTAAGAGGTTCACTATTATCATCAATGGCATTCATAATTATATTTTCTATTTCTTTCCATCCAAGCTGCCAATCTTGGATTTCCATAGAACCGTAACCTTGGACTTCGGCTGCAAGAACTTCATTGGGTTTTGAAGTACTGCCATTTACCGGAAGTGCCCAAGGATAATTGCCACTAAGGTGAAACTCATCAACCTGTGGAAAATTTTCAAGATTAACTTGCGAAACTATTCTGCTATAGATATTACCGTCTACTCTATCATCAGTAAAGACAATGTAAAAACGTTTCTTGTTGAAAGTTTTACCTTTATAAATCTCTTGATATGGTTCTGCTACGATATGAATATCATGTCCTTTAAGCAACCATTTCTTAAAGGCATCGTGCATATACGGGTTATTGGGATTATTTTTTGTCGCAGTCTGAGTGAAAAGCTCTCCATCCGTGAGCATCACAGACTCGCCATCCCGTTCTGCCATCTGATTGATGGCCTTATCAAGAGCTGCATAATTTACTTCCTCTACATTATTCAGAAGGTCATATACTTTTCCTTCTTCTTTTTTAATATCACTCCCCTTGATTGACCAATACTCCTTTGCCGCGGCAGTAAGAGGAGACACCATCTTTTGATAAAAGGGTGAGTCCATACCTTTTGCAATACAGTTAGAGTAATCTACGAAAAGCGCTAACCGATCATTAGTCAAATCCGCATTTTCAACTCCCTCTGTGAGAATATGAAACTCAGGCAAATGTTTCGTATCAGAAGGAACATTGTCTTTTTTACATGAGGCAAGGGAGACACCGGCGATGACGACTCCTATAGTTGCAATAAATAGTAATGATATCTTTGAATTTACCTGCATTTTTATTGTGTTAAGTCAGTTTATCTGTTTTTCAACTCTTAAAAAGAGATTAGGATGTTATAAGTCATCCCAATCTCTAAATAAGAGATTTGGATGACTTATAACATCCTAATAAATAACTCTTTATATATATCTACGCCATGGATTGTTTAAACAAACAATGTTGGTCGTCTCCCCATAGAATGCTTTAATAAAAATTTCCGGACTATTATGTCTATAATCGCGAAAACGAAACGAGCACTTTTTCAAAACGAAACGAGCAAAACTTCTCTTTTTTCGCTTCCTTTTTTCTCTTGCTCTTTCGACCGCTTAAACACCAATTAAACGCTGATTAAAAGCCATTCAAACAGGCTTAAAATCAGCGTTATTTTTATGGTGTTTTATTTGCTCATGTCAGCAGAATTTTGTAACTTTGAAGTGATTAAGTTGGCTGCTTTCGCTCTGACTTTTCGCGCCTGTTCAGACGTTCAGCTCAAACCTCACAGCTTCATTTCCTGCCAGAAGTTCGCGCGTTTTCTCTGCGTTGTTCTCGTAGATGTGAACGTTTCCCA
>CAZDRM010000368.1:0-1651 GCA_964507745.1 uncultured Lachnospiraceae bacterium | reverse complement strand
TTTCTTACTGCTTTTTTATCTGGTGTCAAAATTTTAAAATGTAAAAGCCCCAAACACAATTACTGAACTCACCCGCGGCGAATTCATATTCCTGTTCATTGATAATAACTTTATAGACAGTAAACTTGTATTCCTGTCCGTATAAAGGATCACGGACCTTTACCGATTGATGGGTACTTTCCCATTCATAATCAAATATATTAACACCAAATAGAATGGCATTCCCTTCAAAACCGGTTAGTTCGTGCTGCCACGTTTTTTCTTTCCATTTTTTCATATAACTGTTACCTTTAACTTATAATTTGCAATCTCTTAAATTATAACACATCATGACGAAAACGTGTAAACTAAGTAAAAAGTGACAAATCTGCTAAATATTTCAGTAAAGTTTTTTTAATAACTTCCGGCGGCTCTTTCATATCGTGCTCAACCCATTTCATAATGACATTCCAAATTGCCCCTACATTAAAAGCAATGATATATTCAATCTGCTCCGCAGAAAATGTTTGAAACAAAGGATGTTCCGGACTTGCTATTTGTGTGTGGACCATAGGAATAAAAATGTTCCATTTGTTCAGAAGCAGGTGCATCAAGTGATTATCACGAAGTTGAAACAGGAAATCCTTATTTTGAATACAAAATTGAAAGATAACATCTAAAATATTGGAAAGCTGACAGCTTGGCAATTGCCTGAGCGAACAGATATACTGCTGCATAATGCTGTCAATATTTGCATCCAGGACATCATCTTTTGAAAGAAAATTCCGGTAAAAGGTCTTTCGGGCAACCTGGGATTCCAGAATAATCTGCTTTACGGTTATATCCTTATAAGAATAGGTTTTCATTAACTGTAAAAGGGTTTCTGTTATTTCCTTTTTTGAACGGATGGCACTTGGATTTTGTGATGGATTCATTCCACTATCCTTTCTGACACTTTTTTATAAATTCGTGTCACTTAATTAAATAATCTTGAATTTTCTGTTTATGCATTATATCATTTTAGCAAAAATGACACAACAGTTTACTTTTTGCAAGGAAAGGAATAGAAATGAAAATAGCAGTAAGATATCAATCAAGAGGCGGAAATACAAAAGCAGTTGCAAAAATTATAGCAAATAGTGCAGGAGTAAAGGCAGAACCGGTGGATGTTACAATTGATGAATATGTAGATATACTGTTTGTAGGCGGCGGTGTGTATATGGGCAGACTGGATGCGAGCTTGTCTAACTTTTTATCAAAGCTTAATAGTGATAATGTGGGACAGATCGTATGCTTTTCTACAACGGGTTCTATGAATTCAACATTAAAGCAGATAGAAGCAATTTCAATTCAAAAGGGAATACCTGTTCATAAAAATAAACTGTTAATCAAAATGTTATTACGAGGGCATTCCTCCCTCGGACTGACCGGAGGAAAACTTACGGATAAGCAAATAGAAAAAGTAAAGCAATTTACAAACAATATACTTATTTTATTAAAGGCTGAGCAGGGAAAAGAATGACCAAATTACCACTTTTTTACCAGCACATATAATAAATGCCTGATTTATGGTTAAATGATTTCGATTCAAAATCAACTCAATCATAAATCAGGCATCTTACCTACTCTGCTCTCTTTACCGCCGCCTTCATGGACTTCACATACTCTCCCA
>CAZDRM010000367.1:0-1673 GCA_964507745.1 uncultured Lachnospiraceae bacterium | reverse complement strand
CTATACTCTCCCGGCTGCAAATCTTCTTTTTTGATCCTGCAGCTGAAACCGGAGATTCCCACATTCGTCTGTTCCGGCAAAATATCCACCACATCCTGTCTGTAACGATCATACAGGGATAACTCATATATCTTTTCATTTTTATCAATCAACAGTAATTTTCTCTTATACCGGCTATTGTCCATATTCAGCACATAAGCCCAGCCCTCCAGCCAGTATACATCCCGTTCCTCATCCAGATCCAGCTTTCTCTCCAGCCTTACATGCTCCAAAGTAATAGTCAGACATTCGTTATGCCACTCCGGCAATATATCCTGTTTAAAATCCTTTAACTCATTATATTGTTTTCTCTGTTCATAAGGATAAAGCCAGCTGCAGAAATATTTATGTTTAAATCCTGCCAGATTGGGATTATAATAGGGATCCTTGCCCTTTAACTGCGGATAACGCTTATAAACAAAGTCCTTCTCCCTAAGCAGCCTCTCCCACTTTTCATCAGACAGCGTATCATCGCCTCTGCTCAGGGATTCGTGATGATAAAGCACCACGTCATTCCTGATCACATTACGGTATCCCAGATCATACAGGGAGAAACAGAAATCCACGTCATTATATGATACGGCAATGCCCTCGCAAAAGTTTCCCGCTTCCCGGTATTTTTCCCTGCTGACAAGAAGGCATGCCGCCGTAACGCCTATCATGTCATAAGGAAGGACATTCCGTCCATAATAATAATCCCTGTCATCCTTTTCCTTTAACAGCTTATGCGCGGGCCCCACCCACAGATTGGTAATGCCTGCATGCTGGATAAGTCCCGAATCCGGATACAGCAGCTTGGCTCCCACTGCACCCACTTCTTCTACCGCAGCCTGTCCCACCATAACGCGCATCCAGTCTCGCTGCAGAATTTCCATATCGTCATTGAGCAGAAGAATATATTCTTTTTCTGACGCATCTACTCCCATATTACACATCTTTGAAAAGTTGAAATCCATTTTCTCATAAATGTACGTAAAACCATATTTCAACTTTAATTCCAAAATCCTGTCCCTGTTTGCCTCGCTGCTTCCGTTATCAACGACGATCAACTCAAAATCCGGATAGTCCGTCTTTTCATAAAGGCTTCTGATACAGACCTCTAATACTTTCGGATTATCCTTGGAAGGAATCACAACGGACACCCCCGGCGCGTTAGATTTTTCATCTTTACCACACACATCATAAACAGGAATATGATACACCCTATCCTCACAAATACTTTCCCTCATATGCGCCCTATAACCTCTTCGCTTTATGGCTGCCAGTCTGCACACATCATACTCCGGCTCATATCCCCAGTAGGCGTTCTGATTTACCACTTCCGATTTTTTAGGATCTTCCGGTTCATAGCAATCCCCTTTGCCATGGAAAAGCACCTGGGGAATATGCATAACCTTCCGGTTCGTCTCTCCCAAAAATTCTGTATAAAATAAAACAAAATCATAAAGGCACTGTCTGTCGCTGCCTTCCTTTACCGAAGGCACAAATCCCTTAAAAGCTTCTTCTACCAGATTTCCTTTTAAAAACAATACGCTTCCAAAATAAAAGAAAGAAAGCAAGGTATCCGGACTATAATCCGGCTTAAACCAGGCACCATATCGTGCGCCGGTATTTTGATCCGCCATATCTTCATC
>CAZDRM010000366.1:0-1677 GCA_964507745.1 uncultured Lachnospiraceae bacterium | reverse complement strand
AAAAATCCCTGCTCATTTTAAAGGTCTGCTGCCATCTTAAAAACCGGAAGCTTACTTCCTTATCCGACATTGGCATAGTCCATATGTCTTTGATTTCTGAAAGCCTATCCTCCAAGAGCCCTAATGCGCTTTCCCCGGCAAGAACAATGAGTTCGCTTCCGTCTTTTTTGTTCTCTACTAATATTTGCAAATTCTCTTTTACATCCGGACAGCTCAAATCCGCCAGAATCACATCTGCTTCCTGAGTCAGTGCGCTCTCAGGACAGCTGCTTTGTAAAAATTCATGCGTAAAATATGGAAGCGGAGGCATCTCTTTAATAGTTTCAAATGCTTTGCATGAACTGCCTGCCAGATAAAAGCGAATATGACAATGGTACATACTGTTTCCCCCGATTAAATAATATAAAACTCGTACTGTATTACACTTCTTTTCATTTTAACAATCCGCTTGCGGTTATGTCAATAACCAGTGAGCTTTCCCTTTTCAACTATATCTTTCCACAATGCCCCTTACCGATGAAAGGTAACCCCTGCCAAACAGATTCAGATGATTCAGAAGATGGTAAAGATTGTATAAATCACGGCGGTTTTCATAGCCGGACTGCAGAGGCGCCGCTTCCTTATAAGCACTATAGAAAGCTGCCGGAAATCCGCCGAAAAGCTCCGTCATGGCAAGATCCGCCTCGGCATGTCCCACGTAGACCGCCGGATCAATAAGCCATGCCTTACCGTCATTTCCTCTTATGACATTTCCCGCCCACAAATCGCCATGTAACAGGGACGGATGCTCCGGCTCCACCAGAATATCCCCCAGATGTTCCAGCAATGCGGCTATTTTCTCCGAGTCCCTTTCGTCAAAATATGCCGCTGCACGCTTAAACTGGGGTTTCAGACGGTATTCCCGAAAGAAATCCACAAAGCTGTCACAGGCTGTATTGCTCTGCTTTCCCGCCCCAATATAGTTGTCTTTTGCAAACCCATAATTTCCTCCCGACACCAGACCTGCCGTTCCGGCTTTGTGCATGGCGGCCAGTTCGCGGGCAAAGGTTTCCCAGTAATTCTTTACTGCTTTACCGCCTGTAATAAATTCCATCAGCAGAAAGGAACACCCTCCGTCCTCTTGATCCGTCCCGCTGCAAAGAATGCGGGGCGTGCCCATAACGCCGGTTTTTGCAATGGCAGAAAGCCCTGCCGCCTCTGCCGTAAAAAAGGACAGATTCCGCTTTGCATTGTATTTCATAAAAATGCGGCTTCCATCACTTAAATCCAGTCCGCAGGCTTCATTGATATCGCCTCCGGCAATACGCTCTTTTTTTATGATTTTTGTACTCTCCCCAAAAAGTGCGTGCAATGCGCCTTCTAAAGAATCAAAATGCGGCGGCGCTGTATATTCCATAAGCCTTTCCCCTCTCCATGTGGCGGAACAAGTTTCACGAAGTCCCGTAATCCCGAAATCCCGGATTTTTCCGGATAATGTCTGCATTTATTATTATACGCTTCTTTTTCTTTCTCCCGCAACCCGCGCCGGACAATTCATTTAAAACTTATTTTCCTGTTTTCTGTGCTCCCTGGACACAGCTTTGAAGAGCCAAAACAATATTATTGTCAAAAAAATATCATTATGATATGATTAGCCTGTATTGTATCTCGCTAAGAGAATAATAACAGGAGGAAACG
>CAZDRM010000365.1:0-1694 GCA_964507745.1 uncultured Lachnospiraceae bacterium | reverse complement strand
GTCCCAGCAGGAAATTCTTTCCCGACCATTCATAGACAAAGTGCCAGAGGGTTCCGAGACACGCCACAAAAATCGCCTCTGCTATTTCCCATTTTTTCAGGTCATACGTACGATTTTCTTCCATTTGCATAAACCATCCTTTTATTTTAGTACTAATAGTTTATGCACTTTCGGGCCGGTTATTTTATATATTTATTTTCCCTCTTCCTCTTCTGCCAGTTTATCTGCAATTCTATTAATCAGCTTCGTGCAATTCCTTTCAATAAACCTGTTAAACAGCCATGCAAAAAGTATCATAACAGGCAGGGATATGATAAATGACAGCCCCGCGGAAAGATTATAACGCCCCGTTTTTGCCATGAACTTTACCAGAAGCCATGCGGTAAGGGAATAAATTACCGGTATATGCACCAGATACAGGGAATAAGAAATTTGCCCCAGAAACAGAACCGGTTTCAGGGAAAGAACTTTTCCCAAAGGCTTTAACAGCCAGATACTCATTATGAGCAGAGCCGCAGCCAGCATATGATAAAAATAAAAGGGATTTAAGCGGTCAGGCAGATGATTTAAAATTCGGTAGGCATTATCCGGTTCATGACCCACAGGATAAGCCCCCAAAACCACTGCCACAGCCAGCATAAGGATTCCCGCACAGATGCAGACTTTTTTCCGGCTTTTTATGCGCTCTCCAAACTGCTCCACAATGTATGCAGCCAATACGCCCAGAGCAAAATCCGCCAGGCGGCTGTTTGTGGAAAGATACAAAAGCGCAGCCCCTATGTAAACATAGAGCATCCGCTTATTCATGCCTCTGCCCATGGCTGCCAGAATGTATGCCATAAATGATCCCGCAAACAGATCCGCCAGCATCCAGAACGCATTGGAGTACAAGGTAGACATTCCCACAATCCATATATCCACAATACCGGAGAAAAACAGGTCGTAAAGGGTTGTTTTATTCCGATAAAATTCCGCCAGCCATTCCGAGCCGGATAACAGGGATGCCGGAACGTTATAAAACAGATTCAGGTGCAGCATAATATAAACAATGGCCGACAGCGCAAAAACCGGAAGCATCAGTCTGGGATATCTTTTTAACAAAGACTTCGAAAACTGCTTTTCATCCTTCATATGGAATACCTGATAAGCAATAACAAACCCGCTGACTAAACAAAATACGGAAACCCACAAATCCCCCGTAACAAAAAATCCCGGCAGGGATTGGGAAAACGCCGCTTCCACGCCCTCTTTCATATGAGGCACTCCTTCCGCTCCTTTGAATGCGGCAGGGTAATAACCCATAATAAAATGATGAAAGACAATGAAAAGGCTGGCCGCCCCTCTTAATCCGTCAATCCATGTAATCCTCTTTTGTTCCATGTATAATCCTTTCTGTCTGTCTGAATTATTATGTTGTTTTATTTTTGCATATCTTCTGTTACTTTATTTTTGCTGGTCTTCTACCACTTTATTTTAGCTAATCTTTTATAACTTTATTTTCGCTAATCTTCTGCTCCTACATTTTCGTGAGCTCTTCGTAAAGTTCTTTGACTGTCTCAAAGCAGAAATCAATCCTGTTGGAAGCTTCAGGCACATCTTCCGCTTTTGCCTCTCCCGTAAATACAAGACAGGTTTCCACTCCTGCATTTTCCCCACAGGCAATGTCCGTATAAATCCGGTCTCCCACCACCAGA
>CAZDRM010000364.1:0-1701 GCA_964507745.1 uncultured Lachnospiraceae bacterium | reverse complement strand
ACATACAGCCGACGTACCTGAGAATACTTTTCTCCCGCCATGGGATTAAAGTCCAAGTCAATATAAAACAAATATTCTACACCCGCCGTAAATGCCCACCTCGAAAAGGTCAATCCACAGGGATCTCCGTCAAAATCCGGCAATTCACAGGTTCTTCCCCTGTCCTGATATTCCGCCAGTTCATAAAGATAGGTGGCAAAAAAAGGTTCACGGCTTCCCCCGCTTAAATGCTCCCGGTAAAAAGACAGATTCGTATTCACGTGCCACTGGTAGCGTTCTCCGAAAGGAATTTCCAAATCCATATAGCATACAGCCATAATGAAATCCGTATATTTCGTATAACCCATCTGATACAGTTGCTTTGCCTTTTCCGTTTCATTTTCTGTCAGTTCACGCAGCTTTATCTTAAAACGTTTTCCCTCCATATAAGCAGATGCCAGACCAAAATCATCGCTGATTTCCATATGAGAAAAAGAAGTCCTTGCCGCATAAATCATATCCATCAGCGCCACAAATTCACTTTCCTTCTCATCATAGCCTTCTCCGCCCAGCTGAAATCCCACTTTGCAAAAACCATCTGCTGTTTTATCCTGAAAATCCACGCAAAAGTTTTCACTGACATCATCATGAAAATCTATCAGCAGGCAATCCCCCTTTATATCATATGTCCAATTTTTCGTGGGACCTTTTTTCTTTATCTTTTTGGTCATTTTATCAAAAACTTCATGAGGCGTTCTGGAACGTTTCAATTGCAAATGAAAAAATATTGTGTCTGACATAATTTCAATCCCCTTATGTTCTGATTTTTCCTTTACTTCAATATAACCGCCTCTGCTCTGATTTTCAATTTCTTTTTCTATTCCCAGCTTACCTTGAAGATTCTTGCGCTGAAAGGCGCTAAATCCACTACAGCCCTTGCTTCCTTTCCGTTATATTCTTCCGGGTACACATGGCAGTTGTCATCCTCGGGCTTGGTATGCCCTCCGTAGCATTCCCAGTCACTGTTAATCAGTTCCGTAAGCTTTACCCCTTTCCAGATGCCGAAGGTAAAGTCCTTCCAAAACTGGTCTGACAGATTCAGCGCAGTAATAATGACTTCCCCGCCGCCCTTTCTGGCATAGACATAGGTGGAAAACTGCTCCGCATGAACCTCCAGCCATTCAAAGCACTCCCGGTTATATTCCCCGTCATAAAGGGCTTTCTCCTCTGTGTATAGTTTACATAACTTCATGTAATAATGATGGAAAGCATCATGGAAAGGATATTTAATCAAATCCCAATCCTGCTCCCGTTCTTCATCCCATTCCCGGAACTGTCCGATTTCATTGCCCATAAAATTCAGCTTCTTGCCCGGATGGGTATAGAAGTAGGCGTAAAAAGCCTTAATCTGGCGGCATTTATCCTCATACTGTCCCCACATTTTCTGTATAATGGTAGCCTTACCGTGGACTACCTCATCATGGGAAAGAGCCAGTAAAAACAATTCCTGATAAAAATACTGCATGGAAAAGCTCAGCTTATGATAATGAGCAGGCCGATGGACAGGCTCCAGCTTAAAATACTCCAGGGTGTCGTTCATGAATCCCATATCCCATTTGTAGTCGAAGCCCAGCCCCTGATAGGTAACAGGCGCCGTTACCTTCAGAAAATCCGTGGAATCCTCTGCAATGAGAATGACTTCCGGAATCATGTTATGTAAAC
>CAZDRM010000363.1:0-1704 GCA_964507745.1 uncultured Lachnospiraceae bacterium | reverse complement strand
GAAATCGGAATTTTTTGTCCTACAGGGTCCAAAAAGGAAGAATGAAGCATGACCATCAGAGAAAATCTTGAAAAGTGGGAAAGTGAATACTTAAGCCCCTATGCCTGCCTGAGTAAAAACAGCAGGGGGCGTGCCAGGGATGAGGAACAGTGTGACATCCGTCCCGTATTTCAGAGGGACAGGGACAGGATTCTCCACAGTAAGTCCTTCAGGCGTTTAAAGGACAAGACCCAGGTTTTCCTGACGCCGGACGGCGACCATTACCGGACGAGGCTGACCCATACTCTGGAGGTTTCCCAGAATGCCAGAACCATAGCCAAGGCATTGCAGCTAAATGAGGATTTGGTAGAAGCAATCGCATTAGGGCATGATTTGGGACATACACCCTTCGGACATGCAGGGGAGCGGGCCTTAAACAGGGTTTGTCCACTAGGCTTTGAGCACAGCGCGCAAAGTGTGCGTACCGTAGAGGTGCTGGAAAAGCGGGGACAGGGACTGAATCTTACTTATGAGGTCAAGGACGGCATTAGAAATCACCAGACTTCAAGTACACCTTCCACCTTAGAGGGGAAGATTGTGAGACTTTCCGATAAGATTGCTTATATCCATCACGATATGGATGATGCCATCAGAGGGAATATTTTAAAGGATGAGGATGTGCCAAAGAGCATAGGAGCCGTTATCGGTTATACTTTGTCGGAACGGCTGGACAGCTTTATTCATGATATTGTCACGAACAGCCAGGGGAAAAACGATATTTCCATGTCGGGTCCGGTTGCGAAAGCCATGCAGGAAATGCGGAGCTTTATGTTTGAAAATGTATATCAGAATCCCATTGCCAAAAGCGAAGAGGGCAAGGCGGAAATGCTGATGGAATCCCTGTACAACTATTATCTGAAACATTTAGACAAGATACCCAGGGATACTTTGGATTTAATGGATCGGGACGGTACCCCCAAGGAACAGATTGTATGCGATTATGTGGGTGCCATGACAGATAGATTTGCCATTGCCAAGTATGAGGAATTGTTTATTCCCAAGACATGGCACGGCTGATGGAGAAAGAATGTATTATCCGGAAGAATTAATAGAAGAAGTCAGACAGAAAAACGATATAGTAGACGTGATTTCGGGATATGTCCGAATCAAGAAAAAAGGCAGCAACTACGTAGGATTATGTCCCTTTCATAATGAGAAGACAGGGTCCTTTATGGTCAGCCGCAACAAACAGATTTATAAATGCTTTGGATGTGGAGCCGGGGGCAATGTCTTTACCTTTGTTATGGAATATGAGAATTTCACTTTCCCGGAGGCATTGAAGCAGCTTGCCGAGCGGGCGGGAGTTAATCTCCCGGAAGCGGAATATGACGAGAATACGAGACGACAGGTAAGCAGGAGGGCAAAGCTGCTTGCTTTAAACAAGGATGCCGCCACCTACTTTTTTTATCAGCTCAGAGCGCCTCAGGGAGAAACGGGACTTAAATACTTTCAGGGCAGGCAGCTTTCCGAAGAAACCATGAAGAAGTTCGGACTGGGTTTTGCCAATGTAAAGAGTAATGACCTGACTCTGTATCTGAAAAGCAAAGGCTATAGCGACGGGGAAATCAGGGATGCGGGACTTGCCACCTACCATGAAAAGTATGGTATGAGCGATAAATTCTGGAACAGGGTCATGTTTCCCATTCAGGATATTAACCACAGGGT
>CAZDRM010000362.1:0-1704 GCA_964507745.1 uncultured Lachnospiraceae bacterium | reverse complement strand
TCTGGTGGATATCTGCATTATCTATGCCATGATCAGTTTTCTTGCGGTCATCGTACTGTCCAAGGTTATTATGGGAGTCAAAAAAGAAGAAGAAGTGGGGGAAGCAGCAGAAGAGAAGGAATTTGCAGAAGAATTGTTGGAAGAGGAATTAAAGGAAGCATTTGAAGAAGCAAAATATAGAGAGAAATTAGAAATAGAACCAGATGTGGTGGAAGAAGGGGAGGACAGATAGAATGGAAATTTTATTGTGGATTCGCTTTATTTTAGGAACGCTGTTTTTGCTGGCGGGCATGCTGCTCTTTGTGGTGGAAATCATCAGTGTTTATAAACTGGATTATATTTTGAACAGAATGCATGCGGCAGCCACGGGAGACACCTTCGGTATCGGCTTATCCCTTACAGGACTTATGATTTTAAACGGATTGAATCTGACTACCCTGAAGCTTTTACTTATTGTGGTGTTTTTGTGGTGTTCTTCGCCGGTATCCTCCCATTTGATTGCAAAATTAGAGGTTGCTACCCATGAGGGGGAAGACAAGTACGGAAAGGTGGAAAGATAATGGAATATTTCATGTATATGCTGCTGTTTTTTCTGGTTGTCTGCGCTTTGGCAGTAAGCTTTACAAAAAGTCTGTTAAATGCGGTTCTGGTATATATGTCTTACAGCCTGATCATGTCCATTATCTGGATTCTTTTAGAGTCTCCCGATCTGGCAATTACCGAGGCGGCGGTAGGCGCGGGAGTTACCAGTATCTTATTCTTTATTACCTTAAAGAAGATTGAAGCAATCAGAAAGGGGGATAAAGATGAGCAGACTCAAAAATGATGCGGACTACAAAAAGACAAGAGCCTTTCGTTTTTTTCGCTGGATGAAAGGGGAGAAAGACCCTTATCTGGATGAAGTGGAAATACAGCCGGGAGTGCCTTTTCAGGACGGACGCACTGTCAATGAAATCCTTTTAGAAGAGCAGGAAACTCTGGAAAAAGTCTATAATACGGCTTCCAACAGATGGCTGCGGCGTTTCAAAAGGCTTTACAATATTCTTTCCATCGTTTTCAGCGTGGCCCTTGCCGCTATTATGCTCTATATGGTGGCAGAGCTGCCCACGGCGGGAACGGTGGACCGGCCGGTTAATAATGAGGTTTCCAGAGTCTATATTGAAAACGGCATTCAGGATACGGGGGCTGTGAATATTGTTACGGGAATGATTTTGAATTACCGTGCCTTTGATACCTTCGGGGAGACCTGCGTCCTTTTTATCGCTACGACCTGCGTCATGATTCTTTTGATGAAGGAAGAGGAGAAAATAAGGGCGGACCAGACCTTGAATGACCGCCGTTTTGAACCGAAAAATGATGTGATTCTGCAAAAGGTTGCTTTTGTTTTAGTGCCCATTGTATTTATCTTTGGGATTTATGTGATTTTAAACGGACATTTATCTCCGGGCGGCGGCTTTTCGGGAGGCGCCATGGTAGGCGCGGGCATGATTTTATATGTAAGCGCTTACGGTTTTGATAAGATGCAGAAGTTTTTCAATGAGCACACCTACAAGGTGGTAAAGGTGGCGGCATTGTGTACCTATTGTATTGTCATTACCTATTATTTGTTTATGGGAGCAAATGATTTTGACAATCATATTTCTTTGGGCGTGCCGGGAATGATTTTCTCTTCGGGCATTATTTTATGGTTGAATATTTTTGTGG
>CAZDRM010000361.1:0-1713 GCA_964507745.1 uncultured Lachnospiraceae bacterium | reverse complement strand
CTTCCGGGTTTGATTCTTGAAGCCACGACTGGAGATGGGATAGGATTCTTTGCTGACGGTATTGAGCAAACTGCTAAAAAAATCAGGAATGTTTATGGATGTGAAAAATATGAGAAACAGAACCGCAAGGATATTCTACGAGCCCGTCGTGCCATGATTGATAATCCGATGGGAGCACTTTCCGCCGCCGGATTATCGGAAGGTGTAAGGATTGAGTCTAAGGAGTTAAAACCAAAGTCAGAATCGTTTGACTTTCTCGAAACCGATTATAGGAAATAGGCATGAGAAAACTCATTTTTATTATTGTATGTTTGATGCAAAGCCTTATTGTATCTGCATCAAAAAATGATATTCCTGAGATTGAGATGGTCTTCGTAGAAGGAGGAACATTTACAATGGGATTTGATGCTGACGAGACTGAACATGCCTATGAGACTCCTAAACATGACGTCACACTTCAAAGCTACAAGATTGGAAAATATGAAGTGACACAAGTTTTGTGGGAAACTGTTATGGGAAATAATCCAAGTACTTTCAAGGGAGAAAATTTACCAGTAGAGAATGTTTCGTGGCATGATGTCCAGCAGTTCATCAAGAAGCTTAATAAACTTACAGGAAAGCACTACCGTCTTCCAACAGAAGCTGAATGGGAATTCGCTGCCAGAGGGGGAAATATGTCTGAAAATTATCTTTTTATAGGAGGTAATGAGATTGATAAAACTGCATGGCATTTTAATAATTCTGAAAAATGTTCTCATCCCGTTGGATTATTAGGATCAAATGAACTCGGCATATTTGATTTGGCTGGTAATGTTTGTGAATGGACAGAAGACTGGTTTGGACATTATTCAGACAAGGCACAGATAAATCCAAAAGGCGCGAAATCATCAAATATTGGTAAGGTATTCCGAGGAGGAAGCTGGGCCGAACTTAAGACATACAATAAACCGGCATGTCGCTTTGTAAGTGATCCAACATTCCGAGCTCCTTTTATAGGTTTCAGATTAGCGGAATAAGTAATTCTCGGCATTGTCGGACTTAAATCAGCCTTTCTCTTGTTTTATTTGCTAAAATGTTGTAAATTTGTAAACTAAAACAAAGAAAAGATGGCAATTGCTATAAAAATATCTCCAGAATTATGTGGTGATGATGCCCAGAGCCGAAGAGGTGAAGCGACAAAAATCTATAGTTATATTAAGTCGGGATATATAATGGGCAAAACGCATGCCCACTTTTTTGTTCATTATGCCAAAAACGTTGCAAATGCCACCTATAAGATATATTTCTTTGTTGCAATTCTTTTACTTTCATGTTTCTCTGTTAGTGGTGTCAATATCGTTACATATACGGGATCAGATAGTTTAAAAACTTTATCTGAAAAACTCGAGATGCAATTTCGACATCTTTCAAATGATGATAATAAAGTTAGGATTTCATTTGACTTGAAAAGCGATAACATTCCGTTTACAATTTATAATGCTGAATGGATAAATGGTGATAGCATTTATCCACCAATAGAACGGTTTTCACTTACTGCACTCGAAACAGAAGTACTCAACAAAAGCACAGAATGGCATATATCTCTTGATTTTCCGTTTTCTGATACATTTAAAGAAAGTGATGCTTTAATACTTCATACTAATAAAGGTATTGTTCGATGTCCAACTTCAAGAGCGGGTGAGCTTAAAGAAACTATTGACCTGCTACGTAATG
>CAZDRM010000360.1:0-1726 GCA_964507745.1 uncultured Lachnospiraceae bacterium | reverse complement strand
AATAATATGTCCTGCCGTTACCAGGGTTTCCTTATTGGCAAGGGCAATATCCTTTCCTGCCTTAATTGCCTCTATGGTGGGCTTAATGCCGATCATTCCCACCACCGCTGTTAAAACCACATCCGCTTCGGGAAGGGATACGATCTGCAGCATTCCTTCCATTCCCGCCAATACGGTTACGGGCAGATCGGCAACTCTTACTGCCAGATCCTTTGCCGCCTGTTCCTCATACATAACGACAAAGCCGGGAAGGTATTTTCTTACCTGCTCCTCCATTTTGTCCACATTGCTTCCTGCCGCTAAAGCCGTAACCTTTAACCTGTCAGAATATGCATCTACAATTTCCAGAGCCTGGGTTCCGATAGAACCGGTAGAGCCCAGAATGACCAGATTTTTCATATCTATATCTCCATTTTATCCTTAATCATAAGAGAAGCACTGCCAGATAATATATCATGGGAGCTGTAAAGACCACGCTGTCAAAGCGGTCCATAATTCCCCCGTGACCGGGAATCAGCTTCCCGTAATCCTTGATGCCGAAATTTCTTTTTATGGCGGATGCCGCCAAATCCCCTACCTGACTGATAACTGCGCCCACCGCGCTGATAACCGGGAACACCCACAAAAGATTGCTTTGGCTGATGCCGGTATTTTGTAAAACAACGGCGTAAATCAGTCCCACCAGGGCTGCGCCTGCAACTCCGCCTATTGCGCCTTCTATGGATTTCTTAGGGCTTAATACCGGCGCCAGTTTATGCTTTCCGAAAAGCATACCCACCGCATAAGCGCACGTATCACAAATCCATGAACTGATAAAAATCAGCCATACAATATAAATTCCCTTTTCCAAATTCCTGGTAAGATAAAGATAGGCAAGCATAATGGGCGCATAAATAAACGAAAATATTGCTGCCATTATCTGATTGGCATGATATTTGGGAAAAGAAAATACATAAACAAAAAGAATTGCCACAATCGTTAAAGTAATGGTTAACATAATATATGTTTCCGTGTTGGCAAAATAACGCACCCCATAATATCCCAGCACACCCATGGCGCCGAATATTTCCAGAAGATTTATCTTTTCATTCTCTCCCCGCACCCTGGTAGCATTTGTCATTTCAAAGAAAGCCTTCAAAGCCACAAGAAGGGTAAACAAAAACAAAACCGGTCCGCCTGCAACCAGAACAAGGGCGATAATAATGACCAGAACAATAGCGCTTAATAATCTTGTTCTAAACATATTATTCCTCCTTTATCAGACCGTATCTGCGTTCTCTCTTATTATATGCTTCAATGGCCTTTATCAGTTCTTCCTTTGTGAATGCAGGCCAGTGAATGTCCGTAATATAAAATTCCGTATAGGCAAGCTGCCATAAAAGGAAATTGGAAAGGCGCTGTTCGCCGCTGGTACGGATTAAAAGATCCGGCTCGGGAATCCCCTTTGTATCCAGATAAGAGGAAAATACCTCTTCATTCATCTGCCCCGGCTCAAGCTTCCCGCTTTTCGTCTCCTCCATGATCCGGTTGACCGCCCGAATGATTTCATCCCTGCTTCCGTAATTCAAGGCAATCTGGAAATGCAGCCCGTCATTGTTAACCGTAGCCTTTTCCAGTTCGTCAATCCGCTTCCTGATATCCTCATCAAGCCCTGTCTTATCTCCGATAACCCTGACACACATCCGGTTCTTTTCCGCCGTTTTTAAACAGGTCTTCATATAATTAC
>CAZDRM010000359.1:0-1733 GCA_964507745.1 uncultured Lachnospiraceae bacterium | reverse complement strand
AACAACGCCTTTTGCTCTCAAGCCAACTGCAATAATTCCCTTTGCCGTCCTCCCCAATCCGATATTAACATGCCACAAGGGTATGCCTTTTATTTTCTTCTCGCTGGTTTTTTCATAATAGAAATGCTTTTCCAGATTAACGCTTCTTTCACTTTGATCGTAATGATCGGATTCCATTTCATCCCTTAACAGATAATCCAAGGAACAATGGTACATATCACTTAACTGAATCAACTTTTCCGTCTCAGGATAAGATGCGTTCGACTCCCACTTGCTGATTGCCTGCCTCGATACTCCCAGAATATCGGCAAGCTGTTCCTGTGTATAATTGTTCTGCTTCCGCAGCTTTGATAATTTGTCTCCCAACGTCATGATATTTTCCTCCTTATGTCTTATTTGTCAGCTTATACTACATTTTTCAGGAAAAAATATCTATCACTTTTGTCTTTCTAAATGTAAAGTTTCGGTTGCATTCCAGTAAATACAAGGCTTCACATACTGATTGTTTCTATTTTAAAAGGGCCGTCGCTATTAAAATAACACTCGTTCCGTTTCCTATCAGATTCACGATAAAATGTGCCGTCATGGGAATATATACATTTTGGGTCTTAATATAAGATATGCTTAAGGGCACTGCCCAAACCATCACAAGCAAAATCCCCCATATGGTCAAGGCATGCTCCAACGCAAACAGAAACATGCCTGTAAATGTTGTCATAATCACTATTTTCTTACTTCCCAATGCAATCAGATTTTTTCTATAAAATAATTCTTCCGCAACAGGAGGTAAAATAATTGTAGAAAGAGCAAAAATTAATAACTTAAACCATGTATCACTTCTTAAATTTATCATACCGTCATCCAATCCGGGAAATGCACTTTCCAGAAGCGTCGTTACGACAAATGCCCCTATAAAACCCGCTGCAGTTATAAATACAGGAATCCAGAACTTCCTACCTCCCAGTATATTCTTTTTCCACTCTGAAAAGGAAAACTCTTTTTGCAATATAAAATAGACGGCTAATGCCAGATAAAACAGAAAATTCGTGTATATATGATAATCTTGGGGAACAATAAAGCAGGATATGATAAAAATCAATTCTATTATGACAGGACACAGGTTTTTTTGTATGTATTTTTTCATATTTAAAATTTCATTCGGTGTCATATCTTCCCTGCCTTACAAAATTTTTTCTGCACAAACATATCCTACCATAAAAATTTATTGATTGTTCAATTTCTTTTCCAATTCTTCAATTTTTTTCAATGCACTTTGATAAAGTTCCTCTTTTTCTCCCAGTTCCATCTTCTTCCGGTTTATCTCCTCCTGCATCTCATCTATCATATACCGGGTCGTATTCCTGTCCATCTCCAGCAGTTCCTTTGAAAATAATCCCATAACATCCTCCACATTCCGGCAAATTTCGTAAATCTGCCCATACATCTCCCCAAACTCAGGGTATTTGTCTATCAGTTCCAGTATGACCGAAGGGGCATCCATAGATAAAAATGCAAGCCACGCTTCAAGTTTACTATTAATAGAATTATTGTGCACGCTTTTCCGAAATATGTCAAGGGGAATAAAGATATATTTCTGCAGCAGTTCCATCTGAAGACCGGAATCTGATTTCTGCTCAAACCGATGAATATATGTACCTGGAAACTCTTGGAATTCAAAGGGACTTTTGTCGAATATGACAATGGTATAGACATTCTTGATCTGATTATAGACG
>CAZDRM010000358.1:0-1750 GCA_964507745.1 uncultured Lachnospiraceae bacterium | reverse complement strand
CAGTATTATCAACTTTTGATAAAGAGTTATTTAAAAGAAGCGTTCTTTATAATGTAAAGACTCTTTACAGAAAAACCCTTGAAGAGGCGACCAGCCAACAGATATTTCAGGCTGTTTCCTATGCAATCAAGGATGCAATTGTAGATAATTGGTTAGAGACACAAAAGCAGTATGAAAAAGATGACCCCAAAACCGTTTACTATATGTCAATGGAGTTTTTAATGGGCCGCGCTTTAGGTAACAATATGATTAACCTTCAGGCATATACCGCTGTGAAGGAAGTATTGGAAGAACTGGGACTGGATATTAATGCCATTGAGGATCAGGAGCCGGATGCTGCATTGGGAAACGGTGGTCTGGGAAGACTTGCCGCATGTTTTCTGGATTCTCTTGCCACATTGGGATATGCGTCTTACGGATGCGGAATCCGTTACAGATACGGTATGTTTAAACAGGAGATCAAGGATGGATTCCAGATAGAGGTGCCGGATAACTGGCTGGCGGATGGAAATCCTTTTGAGCTGCGTCGTCCCGAGTACGCAAAAGAAGTTAAATTTGGCGGTTATGTAACAGTTCATCAGGATGAAAACGGCAGAAATGTCTTTTCACAGGAAGGTTATCAGTCAGTAACGGCAATTCCTTATGATCTGCCTATTGTAGGTTATGGCAACGGAATTGTGAATACACTTCGTATCTGGGATGCACAGCCTGTGGAGTGTTTCAGTCTGGATTCCTTTGATAAGGGAGATTACCGTCAGGCTGTTGAGCAGGAAAACCTTGCAAGAAATATCGTTGAAGTTCTTTATCCCAATGACAATCACTATTCCGGTAAAGAGCTCCGTCTGAAACAGCAGTATTTCTTTGTTTCCGCATCAGTACAGGAAGCGGTAGCAAAATATATGAGGAATCATGATGATATCCGTAAATTCCATGAAAAGGTAACATTCCAGTTAAATGATACCCATCCTACTGTAGCAGTAGCTGAATTAATGAGAATTCTGGTTGATGAATATTATCTGACATGGGATGAGGCATGGGAAGTAACGACCAAGACCTGTGCTTATACCAACCACACCATTATGTCGGAAGCTCTGGAAAAATGGCCTATTGAGCTGTTCAGCCGTCTGCTTCCCCGTATTTACCAGATTGTTGAGGAAATCAACCGCCGTTTTGTTCACAAAATTGAGGCCAGCTATCCCGGCAATCAGGAAAAAGTGCGTAAAATGGCAATTATCTATGACGGTCAGGTTAAAATGGCCCATCTGGCAATTGCAGCTGGCTATTCCGTAAACGGTGTTGCAAGATTGCATACAGAGATTTTAAAGAATCAGGAATTAAAGGATTTCTACGAATTAATGCCTGAGAAATTCAACAATAAGACAAACGGTATTACCCAGAGGCGTTTCCTTTTACACGGCAATCCTCTTCTGGCGGATTGGGTAACAGCCCATGTAGGTGCGGACTGGATTACAGACCTGCCTAAGATTAAGAAGCTGGAAGTTTTTGCAGAGGACGAGAAGGCTCAGCAGGAGTTTATGAATATCAAATACCAGAACAAAGTACGTCTTGCCGGTTACATTTTAGAGCATAATGGTGTAGAGATCGATCCTCGCTCCATTTTTGACGTACAGGTTAAGAGACTTCATGAGTACAAACGCCAGCTGTTGAACATTCTTCATGTAATGTACTTATATAATGAAATCAAAGAACATCCTGAGATGGAATTTTATCCCAGAACCTTTATCTTTGG
>CAZDRM010000357.1:0-1775 GCA_964507745.1 uncultured Lachnospiraceae bacterium | reverse complement strand
GAGTATTGAATCAGCTGGACAGCAGCGTTTTAGCATATTTTGAGGAGGTGCTTGTGGTAAATAACCGCAGTACCGATAAAACGGAGGAGGCTGTGCTCAATTTTATTGCAGAGCATCCGGAAAAGCCTGTTAAGCTGATGCGCAATACAGAAAATTACGGGCTGGGCGGTTCCCAGAAAATGGCATTCCACTATGCTGTGGACCAGGGTTATGACTATGTCTGCATGCTTCACGGGGATGATCAGGGGAATATTAAGGATTTCCTTCCCATGCTTGCCAAAGGGATTTATGCAAAGCATGACTGCGTGCTGGGAGCCAGATTTATGAGAGGCTCAAAGCTTCAGGGTTATTCTAAGTTCCGTACCTTCGGAAACATTGTTTATGATTTTATTTTTGCCTTTGTGACGAAGCAGAGGATTTTTGACTTGGGTTCCGGTCTGAATCTGTATAAGACCTCCATGCTTGAGGACGGGTTTTTTGATAAATTCCCGGATAATCTGATGTTTAACTATGTGATGATCTTAGCATCCCATTATTATAACCATGACATTATTTTCTATCCTGTTTCATGGAGAGAGGAGGACCAGGTATCCAATGTGAAGATGGTTAACCAGGCCCTGAATGTGTTGAAAATGGCATTTACCTATTTGGTAGATAACGAATATATTCATACAGAGTTTAGGGAAAAGGTTCACGAGGCTTATACCTGTGAACAGATTACGAAGCTGGAGGACTAGTCCATGTGGTGGCTGATACCCTTGTTTCTGGCAGGCTTTATATTGGTACATGCAGCCAAGATGTTAAGGCTCTATCTGGTTTTAATGGAGCATAAAATCGGATTTGGCAGATTTGTACTGTTATATTTAAAGACTACCCTTGTTAATTTAATCATTCCGCTGAAATTAGGGGAGCTGTACCGGATTTTCTGTATCAGCAGGGAAACGAAGCACTGGCAGGTGGGCGTGTTAAGCATTCTGGTGGATCGTTTTTTTGACACGCTGGCCTTGTGCATAATCCTTCTGCCCCTGGATATCTTTGTATTTGGGAAATTATCCTTTATTACGCTGCTGTTTATAGGCGTTATGGCGTTGATTGTCATATGCTATGTGTCCATTCTGCCTACCTTCCGGTATTTAAACAGATATATTATCAGGCAAAAGTCTTCGGTAAGGGCCATGGCGACATTAAAGGGACTGGATGTTGTCAAAGTCTGGTACGACTTTACCCAGAATCTGATCAGAGGAAGATTTGCTCTGATTCTGTTGTCTTCCTTTGTGGGTTGGCTGTTTGAAGTCGGAACCATTAAGCTTTTGGCGGCCTATCTGGCTATTCCATTCGGAGTGGGAGATTTTACAGCCTATATAGAGGCAATATTCGGAATCGGCAGCAGTGAGCTGTTAAAGCCTTACACCATTTACGGCATTATATTAATGTTTGTATTTACCGTCATTGGAATTGCCGCAATGTTCATAATAAAAAGCAGGAGTAAAAAGAAAGCATGAAACGGATTTATGTAGTTTATGATGACAGCAGGATGCCCGGCAGGGAAATCCGAACCATAACGGGAGGAAAAACCTTTGGGGAAACCATTTTCAAAAGGCTGACTCTTTTACAGCGAATCTCCGACGAGATTGAAAAAGAGAGCCAGGTTGCCGGAATTGTTGTGTACAAAGGGAAAAAAGACGAGGATGCACTTTTTGCAGCCCTTCCTACAGGAGAGGAAAAGGTGGTTATTGTCCATCTATATTCCAATTTCGGACTGGCGGACAGAAATG
>CAZDRM010000356.1:0-1777 GCA_964507745.1 uncultured Lachnospiraceae bacterium | reverse complement strand
AGTATATGGAAGAGGATAACAGACCTCAGGTAAAGGCTGATGTGGATTATGAAAAGGGCATGGGAATCTCTATCGGACGTTTAAGGGAAGATACTATTTATGATTATAAGTTCGTAGGATTGTCCCATAATACCGTAAGGGGCGCTGCGGGCGGTGCCGTTTTATGCGCAGAATTATTAAAGGCACAGGGATTCATTTCTAAAAAATAGTCATATTTACCGCGCTTTATGCGGCGAGGGACAAATTTGCATTTAAGCAGGGAAGGGAAGGGCAAACATATGGATGATTTGCAATTTCAACTTGATATGGTTCGTGCATTAAATCAGCAATTGAACAATAAGGAGAAAATGTATCAGTTGGTTTGTTCTACTTCCCAAAATGCATTTCTTTATATTGATTTCCAAAAGAATAAGATTGATGCATTGGGAAACTGGAAAGGCTTTTTTGATTTTCAGGTGGAATCGCCGGGAGATATAGGCAGGCTGTTGGATTTTATAGAGGATCAGGATGTAAATGAATTGAGACAGATTCTTTTTCTGGAAAAATCCGGTATAGAGACCAAGGGAATGGAATGTCATATTCCTTCATTAAAAAAATGGCTTGAATTTGAATGTACGATTCAGTATGAGAATGGCGTGCCTGCGGAAAAGGTACTGCGTATCAGAGATATTACCAAGTTTAAAAAACAGAATGAAGAATTGCGTTATATGGCATATTATGATGTGCTGACCGGCCTCTATAACAGAAATTATTTTGTCCGTATATTGAGTGAATGGCTCAGAGACGCTCAGGATAACGGGGAAATTGTTGCAGTTATGTGTGTGGATATTGATAACTTCAGAAAGATAAATGACGGACTGGGTCTGGTTGCGGGAGATGAACTGATTCAGACATTTGGTTTATTTTTAAAGGAGTTTATGGATGACAGGACAATTGTTTCCCATGTGACGGATGACACCTATTATATGGCAGTAAAAAATCCTGTAGAAAGCCATAGCATAGAAAAGCTTTTTGACAGAATTGTGCAAAGGGTAAATGAGCCTTTCTATCTGTTGGGTGGACACGAGGTGTCCGTTTCCGTATGTGCAGGAGTGGCCGAATTTCCGGAAGCGGCAGAAAACAGCCTGGAGTTGATCAACTGTTCGGAAATTGTAATGTTTCGTGCCAAGGAACACGGACCTAACAGTATAAAGTATTTTGAAACACCGATTTTTCAGGATTTTATTGATAATTTTAATATTGAAAACAAATTAAAAGAAGCTGTTAATATGAACAGGTTTTTGTTGTATTATCAGCCTCAGTTTGATTCCAAATCCCGGAAGCTGCGGGGCGTGGAGGCATTGATCCGCTGGAAGGATGATTCGGGAAAAATGATCAGCCCCGGCGTATTTATTCCCATTGCGGAAAAGAACGGGATGATTGTTCCCATAGGAGCATGGGTACTTGAAGAAGGCATACGCAAATATGCAACATGGAGGGAAAGCTATAACTGCGATATGGTGTTGTCCTTAAATATTTCCTCCATACAGTATAAAAGACCTGACTTTGTCAGCAATCTTTTGGAAATTCTGGAAAAATACAGAGTTAATCCCAAGGATATTGAATTAGAAATTACGGAAAGTATTTTAATTGATGATTTTGACCAGGTCGTTGCAAAGCTCCACCTGTTGAAGGAATACGGCATTAAAATTTCTCTGGATGATTTCGGAACGGGATATTCTTCCTTATCTTATTTGAAGGGGCTTCCTATTGATACGCTCAAAATAGACAAATCCTT
>CAZDRM010000355.1:0-1786 GCA_964507745.1 uncultured Lachnospiraceae bacterium | reverse complement strand
CATGAAGAATTGCTTAAAAATTGTGAAGTATATGAGCAGATTGCAAGGTCACAGCTTTCCGCAAAAGAGCTGGGACTGGAAGAAGAGGAGGTGTAAGGATGAGCGGCGAAACAACAGTAAAAAGACCACCCAGAAGACATGGCCCTATGGGCGGGGGACCGGGTATGATGCCGGGAGAAAAGCCCAGGGATTTAAAGGGCTCCATAAAAAAGCTTTTTGCATATATGGGAAGCTTCAAAATTGCTGTTTTCTGTGTAATGGTTTTTGCAGTCATTTCTACTGTGTTTAATGTGGCGGGACCAAAAATATTAGGAAGGGCAACCACTGCGCTTTCCGAAGGATTGATGGGCAAAATCACAAAAACCGGCGGAATCGACTTTGACCTCATAGGGAAAATTCTGTTAGCTACCTTAAGCCTCTATGTAATCAGCTCATTGTTCAGTTTCCTTCAGGGCTATATTATGAGCGGGATTACCCAGAAGATCTGCTACCGCATGAGAAAAGAGATTTCCGAAAAAATCAACCGTATGCCTATGAAGTATTTTGAAAGCAGGACATATGGAGAGGTTCTTTCCAGAATTACCAATGATGTGGATACTCTGGGAATGGGATTGAACCAGAGCATTACACAGATCATAACCTCTGTTGCCACTATGGTGGGAGTATTGGTCATGATGCTTTCCATCTCTCCCCTGATGACCCTGATTGCATTGGTCATTCTTCCCATTTCCGTAACCTTAATCGGAATTGTTATGAAAAAATCCCAGAAATTTTTCCGTTCACAGCAGGAATATCTGGGACATATTAACGGACAGGTGGAAGAAAATTTTTCCGGACATCTGGTTATCAAGGCATATAACAAAGAAGAAGATATTATCAATGAATTTAATGAAACAAACAATATACTTTATGATTCGGCATGGAAGTCCCAGTTCTTATCCGGAATGATGCATCCTATTATGATGTTTGTAGGAAATCTGGGGTATGCCGGCGTGGCATTATGCGGTGGACTTCTTGCCATTAAAGGTGTTATTACCATCGGGGATATTCAGGCCTTTATCCAGTATGTAAGAAACTTTACCCAGCCCATTCAGCAGATTGCCCAGGTGGCAAACCAGGTTCAGTCCATGGCTGCTGCTGCGGAAAGAGTATTTGAGTTCTTGAACGAGGAAGAGGAAGACCAGCTTGTGGAGAATCCTGCAAGTACAGCGGATTTACAAGGGGCGGTTACCTTTGACCATGTAAAATTCGGCTATAAAGAGGATCAGATCATCATTCACGATTTCAGCGCCGATATTGAACCGGGACAAAAAATAGCCATTGTAGGTCCTACCGGAGCGGGAAAAACAACTATGGTTAAGCTGTTAATGCGTTTTTATGACGTAAATGGCGGAGCTATCAAAATTGACGGGCATAACATTAAGGATTTTAACCGCAGGGAGTTAAGGGACGCTTTCGGAATGGTGCTTCAGGATACGTGGCTGTTTAAGGGAAGTATTATGGAGAATATCAGATACGGCAGGCTGGACGCTACGGATGAGGAAGTTATTGCGGCGGCAAAGGCGGCCCATGCCCATCATTTTATTCAGACCCTGCCCGGCGGCTATGACATGGAACTAAATGAAGATGCCAGCAATGTTTCCCAGGGGCAGAAGCAGCTTTTGACCATTGCCCGCGCTATTTTGGCGGACAATAGAATTATGATTCTGGACGAAGCCACTTCTTCTGTAGATACCAGAACGGAAATCCGGATTCAGAAAGCCATGGATAACCTGATGAGAGGGCG
>CAZDRM010000354.1:0-1788 GCA_964507745.1 uncultured Lachnospiraceae bacterium | reverse complement strand
GGAATAATCTTATTGATGGTAAGATAGCCGGAAAAGCCGCTGTCCGCAAGGACGATGGAAATGTCCTGTTTGTCTTTGCTGTCCAAAGCGGTATGAGGCTTGCCGAATACGTTGATTTCCCCGCCGTCAATGTGCACCAGGTCCAGAATGGATTTAAAGGTGGTGCTTTTTCCTGCCCCGTTTTGCCCGATAAGCCCGGTAACGCATCCCGGTTCCAGATTCAGGGAACAGTCCAGCTTAAAATTATTATATTGTTTTAAAACATTCTTCATTTCTAAAATCATAATGTTTCCTCCAGTATCATATCAAAGGTCTCTTTTAGTTCCTGACTTGTCATGCCGCAGCTTCTGCCTTTTTGAATGGCCTTTTCCAAATCGGCTTCCACCTGTTTGCGGTGCTCTTCCAGAATCAGCTCGCGGTTTGCCGGAGCAACAAAGCTTCCTTTACCGTGCACAGTAATGATAAAGCCCTCTTCCTCCAGACAGTCATAGGCTTTTTTAGCCGTCAATGCGCTGATTTTCAGATCCTTGGAAAGCGTTCGGACAGAAGGAAGGATTTCCTCTTCTTTTAATTCGCCTGTAATGACAGCCTTCTTTATCTGTTCTACGATTTGCTCGTATATGGGCTGCATAGACGAGTTGTTAATCATTAATTTCATTTGTATTCCTCCTATCTAATAAACAGTGTATAACAGTATTTAACAGTTGTCAACTGTTTTATACTGTTTATTTTAAAAATAATAAAATAAAAAAAGATTTCTCTCCTTTTAGATATTGCGATAACGGGAAAAAAGCAATAGAATAAAACAGAAACAAATTGACAGGATAGATATAAATTGCGAAAAAGTGCAGAATATATTCGGAGGAGATTTATATGAGCGGTATCGAAGGCAATAACCGGGAACCGGTTTTTATTATGGATTTGCTTGCTGCGGAAGAGGAAGAGAAAAAGAAACAGGAGGAGGTCAGCGATGAGGATATTGAAAACATGCTGGCCATTCTGGAAAAATTCGGAAATTCCGAAATCAGCAGGCTGAATGTGGCGGTATCCGATGAAGTAAAGGCAGGAAAAAGCGCAAAAGCATATCATCACGGCAGATGCGATGTGGGAAGCCCATGGGCAAAGGGAGATGCTTTTGATGTGTTAGAAGATGCGGGAAACGCAGGCTGCCAATAAGAAGACAGCCTTGGAGGAGTTCGGACGACGGAAGGAAAAGGCGGACGAATACCGGGCGTCAGATAGGTAATATGCCGTTTTACAGAGGAAGGAACGTAGAGACATGTCAGATTTTGAATGGAAGGAAATCACGGAGGCGGAACGGGAGCTGTTTCAGGACTTTTATGAAAAAGAACAATCCAGAAGCTGCGAGCACTCCTTTACCAATAACCTTTTGTGGTCGCCCTTTTATGGGACAAAATATTGCGTAATAGAAGGAAATCTGGTATTTAAGTCGGGAGAAGAGAAGCTTTCGGTCAGCTTTCCCATAGGGAAGAATCAGGTTCAAAAAACGGTGGACAAGCTGTTGCAATACTTTGAAGAAAAGAAACAGCCATTTTCCATGCATTCGGTAACGCCGGAGCAGTTTGAACTGCTTACACAAATGTACCCTGATAAATTTCAGATTGACTACGACAGGGACTGGGCGGATTATATCTATGAATCCGAAAAGCTTATTTCCTTAAGCGGGAAAAAGCTTCACGGAAAGAGAAACCATATCAACAACTTTATTAAGACTTATCCCGATTATCAATATGAAAGGATTGATGCGGGAAACAGGGAAGAATGTAT
>CAZDRM010000353.1:0-1792 GCA_964507745.1 uncultured Lachnospiraceae bacterium | reverse complement strand
TGATGATGGAGCAGGAGGAAATTGGGATTGCGAAGGGGAAAAGTGAAGGAATAAAGGAGGGAAGAAGTGAAGGAATAAAAGAAGGTGTAAAAGAAAGCATAAAAGTCCTGATAGAAATCTGCAAGGAATTGGGTGTATCGAAAGAAGATACGCAAAGCAGAATTATCTTAAAATTAAATCTGTCCCAGGATGATGCGGAAGATTATGTAAACCAATATTGGGGATAATGTGATAAATAATATTTATATAGATAATCGAAAATACATAAATGAAAAGAATAAAGGAGAAAGCGTGTGAGTATCGAAGAATTGTTTGCAGAATTATCAGAATTAAATCAGGTTGAGGCCATTGCTTTAGGCGGCTCAAGAGCAACGGGAAAGGGCGATGAAAAATCCGATTATGACGTCTATGTGTATGTGAAGGAAGAAGTGTCCGGTAAAATAAGGAAAGAGATTTTGGAAAAATATTGTTGTAAAATGGAAATAGAAAATCATTATTGGGAAGCGGAAGATAACTGTGTTTTAAATGACGGCATTGACATTGATATTATCTATAGAAGTCTGGACGATTTTATAAAAGGAATCGAATATGTTGTCATAGGGGGAAATGCCTGTAACGGGTATACCACCTGTATGTGGCATAATTTGTTGACCTGCAAGATTGTATATGATGAAAAAGGAAGGCTTTTGGCAGCGAAGGAACGGTTTCGGATTCCTTACCCTGAAGATTTAAAGAGGAATATCATTACCAATAATATGAATTTATTAAGCGGTTGTCTGCCCTCTTATGATATGCAGATAAAAAAGGCTTATCTGCGGGGAGATTATAACAGCATCCAGCATAGGGTCACAGAGTTTCTGGCAAGTTATTTTGATATTATTTTTGCTGTCAATGAAATGACGCATCCGGGAGAGAAGAGGCTGGTACAGCTTTGTAAGGAGCAATGTAAGATTTTGCCTGAGTATTTTGAGGAAAATCTGGAAAAATTGTTTGATGAGATGTTTCAGGGAGATGTCTGCAGGGTAATTGCAGAGATAATCAGGCAGATTAAAGAAATAACTGATATTGACTGATGACTGAAAAAGACGATTATCTTTTGAATATTTTTGTTTCTGATATTGTGATTTCCCCGCTGATGAAAGAAAAGCGGTCAGATGGGGGAATCATAACCATATCTGCCATTTTGAATCAATTCAAGTTTTACAAAAAATCTGATAGAAAATCCGTAATCCCTTCGTAATAACAGATGTAGACATAAAGGAACCACCCATGGGAGTCATAAAGGTTTACAAAAAGGCAGGGTAACATATGAGAATAGGAGAACACAATTATATTCAGCAATTACAATTGCAAAACGAAGATGCACTGGTTTATGTCATAGAAACATACGGAGGTCTGTTGAAGGCTGTAATCAGGAAAACTCTCTATTTAATGCCGGGAGAACAGGAAGAATGTTTAAATGATGTGCTTTTAGGCATCTGGAATCATATAGACTCCTTTGATGAAAGCAGAAATACCTTTAAAAACTGGGCTGCCGCGATTGCAAAGTATAAGTCCATTGATTATCTGAGAAAAAGAAGCCGGAAAATCCAGTATACGGAGATTGAGGAAATAGTGATTCCCAAAGAGGATTTGGAACTGAAGCGGTTGATTGACGGAACCCTATCAGAAGAATTAGAACGGCTGCTTTCCTGTCTGAATGAAAAGGACAGAGCGCTTTTTCGAAAACTGTATTTGGAAGAAAAATCAATGGATGAAATCAGCAGGGAAACGGGCATGGGAAAAGCGGTTA
>CAZDRM010000352.1:0-1797 GCA_964507745.1 uncultured Lachnospiraceae bacterium | reverse complement strand
CTGTAGGATCAAATTCGATATAGGGTCTTGTCCTCTTTCCGTCCAGAACATAGTCCGTGGAAATCTGAACCATTTTTGCCCCGGTTTCCGTAGCCGCAATACTTAAATTTCTGGGATCGATAGCATTGATCTTATACGCCAGATCCACCTGAGTCTCACAGGCATCCACACCCGTATGAGCCGCACAGTTAATGATGGCATAAGGCTTTACTTCCCTTGCAAGCCCTAACACTGCATCTATATCCGTAATATCCAGCTCCGCCACATCGGTATTGACCAGTTCATATTCATTGCTTCCTGCATACAATTCGTTTACCGCTCTGCCGAGCTGTCCGTTACATCCTGTCACAATAATCTTTTTCATTGCTCTTCTCCTTTTATTCCCGGCCCGGGTTTTTCAAGTCCCGATCCAAGAGTTTTCAACCATCTGCATAATCCATATTTTACCAGATTGTTCTTCCACCGTCCAGAATAACCGTTGCCCCCGTCATATAGGAGCTGGCGTCCGAAAGCATGTAAAGCACCGTAGCCGGATATTCGTCGGGTCTGGACATTCTGCCCATGGGAATCAGCTCGCTGATTTTCTTCACAAATTCCTCATCCTGCCCGTTGGAGAGACTTGCGGGACACAGCGTATTGACCCTGATACCGCTTTTTGCCCAATAGGTGGCAAGATATTTGGTCAGCCCCATAATGCCGTGTTTTACCACCGAATAGGAAACCGGCTTTACCGTCTGCTCCTCTTCGGAAACTCCTTCTTTCTTGTAAATATTCTGATTGGGAGAAATCACGCCGTAATCCGAAGAAATATTAATGATAACGCCCGACTGTTGCTTCTCCATTTCGTAGCCGAATACCTGGCAGCACAGAAAGGCTCCCGTAAGCCCTACCTTCATATCATCCTCCCAGATGGACAAAGGCAGATTGTGAAAACGCATGGCCCCCAGATTCTTGGAACCGCCCTCCACCTTGGGATTGTTTGCCGCATTGTTAATCAGTCCGTCAATATGCCCGTATTTGGAAAGCAGCTCGTCCCTGATGCTCTCTAAACACTTCCTGTCCGTAATATCCGCAACATAGGTCTCTATCTTTGCCCCGGGATAACGGCTCAAAAACTCTTCCTTAACCTTTTCCAGAGGCTCTTTAAAAATATCCAGAAGGACCGGAATGCCCTCTCCCTCTAAAACCGCCTCCGTATGCCGTCTTCCAATCAATCCCGCTCCGCCTGTGATGACGATTACCTTTCCTGTTATTTTAAACTGTTCAAATATTGACATTTATCACGCCTCCCGTATTCATGGATTCCTTTACAGCCATTGCCATTTTCAGGCTGACAATGCCGTCCTCCAGGGTAATCCCCTCTTCCCCGTCCTCTTTTATGCAGGCGAGAAACAGCTTTAACTCCTCTATAAACATATCATTTCTCACAAATTGGGGAAATGCTGCCTTCTCCGTTACATCTAAAACCGTCTTTGTCACTATGGCATTGATCAAGTCCGCCTCTATAAAGCCCTTTTCTCCCACAACCTTTACAAAACGGCTGGGAGGACTCTGGTAAAAGTCCGCATGGACATTGACGGAAACTTTGCTGTCCCCTTTTCCTTCCATAAGAAACAGGGCGTCGCAGTTATCCTCTACATCAATTCCCAGATTTCCTAAGGTTCCGCCTATAGCATATACTGTCAGTGGTTTTCCAAACAAATAGTATAGATAATCCATTTCATGGACCAGCTGATTGGTCACAACGCCGCCGCCCATATCCTTTCTCGCCATATACGTATCCTTATAATCCTCATA
>CAZDRM010000351.1:0-1800 GCA_964507745.1 uncultured Lachnospiraceae bacterium | reverse complement strand
GACTACCAATGCCTTAAAAAGCCTGATGGATTTAGCACCCAAGACGGCAGTTGTGGTCAGAGATAAAGAAGAGATTACCATTCCCGTGGACCGGGTTGTAAAAGGAGATATCTTTGTAGTACGTCCGGGAGAAAGCATTCCTGTGGATGGCGTTATAATAGAGGGAAACAGCGCTGTAGATGAATCAGCATTAACAGGGGAGAGTATCCCTGTGGATAAAGGAGAAGGCGATTTTGTCTCCGCGGCCACCATAAACCAGTCGGGATTTATTCGCTGTGAGGCCTCAAGGGTAGGAGAAGATACTACTCTGTCACAGATTATCCAGATGGTAAGCGATGCGGCAGCGACCAAAGCGCCTATTGCCAAGGTCGCGGATAAGGTGTCGGGGGTATTCGTGCCGGTGGTTATAGGCATTGCTTTTGTCACAACCATTGTCTGGCTTCTGGCGGGAGAGGGAATCGGTTTTGCCCTGGCAAGGGGAATTTCCGTTTTGGTCATCAGCTGTCCCTGTGCATTAGGGCTGGCTACGCCTGTAGCGATTATGGTAGGCAACGGTATGGGTGCAAAGCACGGTATTCTCTTTAAAAATGCGGTTTCATTGGAAGAGACCGGAAAAATAGAAGTGATTGCATTGGATAAAACAGGAACTATTACAAGCGGTCAGCCGGAGGTAACAGATATTCTGCCTGTTTTGGAGACTGAAGAAGGTGCAAAAGAGAAACTAATGCGGCTTGCCTATGTCCTGGAAAGTAAAAGCGAGCATCCTCTGGCAAGAGCGATCATTGCTTATGGAGATGAAAAGGGATTAAAAGAAGAAGGGGCAGATAACTTTAGCGCAATTCCCGGAAACGGACTTACAGGCACATTAAAGGGGAAAGAGTTAGCGGGAGGCAACTTAAACTTTATCAAAACAAAAGCGGAAGTCTCAGAAGAAATGGAAAAGCAGGCAGAGACCCTTTCGGAACAGGGAAAGACACCCTTATTCTTTGCCGAGGACGAGAAACTGCAGGGGATTATTGCTGTTGCCGATACCATGAAGGAGGACAGCCGGGAGGCTATAAACCAGCTTAAAAATATGGGCATCCGTGTAGTCATGCTGACAGGAGATAATGAGCGGACGGCACAGGCTATTGGAGAGCAGGCCGGTGTGGACGAGGTAATAGCGGGCGTGCTGCCGGATGGAAAGGAAGCCGTTATCAGGCAGTTGTCTGAAAAAGAAATTTCTGAGAGTGGAAAAAAGGAAAAATCCAGAAAAATTGCTATGGTGGGCGACGGTATAAATGATGCGCCGGCACTGACAAGGGCTGATATCGGAATTGCCATCGGAGCAGGAACCGATGTTGCCATTGAAGCGGCAGATATTGTCTTGATGAAAAGCAGTCTGATGGATGTTCCTGCGGCCATTCGTTTGAGCAGGGCATCCCTCAAAAATATCCACGAGAACCTGTTTTGGGCATTTATTTACAATATTATCGGTATACCTTTGGCAGCGGGCATCTGGTATCCTTTGTTCGGTCTGAAATTAAATCCTATGTTTGGGGCTGCGGCAATGAGCTTATCCAGTTTTTGCGTGGTAACCAATGCACTGCGATTAAATCTGTTTGATCTGAGGAGTACAAAACGGGATAAGAAAAGGGTCGCTAAAACAGGAAAGCCGGAAGTAAACCTAAAAGAAGGAAATGCAAATCAAGTAGAGCAACAGGAAGAAAAACAGGAAAATGCTAAAAAAAATCAAACAATAAATCAAAGAAAAGAGGTAAACAACATGGAAAAAACAATGAAAATCAACGGAATGATGTG
>CAZDRM010000350.1:0-1802 GCA_964507745.1 uncultured Lachnospiraceae bacterium | reverse complement strand
TCGTTCTAGAAAAAAGTTATGTTTATTGAAAGGGCCGTTGCAAAAGCGTCGGCACTTAATCTGCGTATTTTGCAGATTTATGTGTCCGTTACGCTTTTGCCCGAGTGCAAACGTGCCCGTGAAATAAATATAAGCTTTTTTCTAGAACGACACTGTGGAAAATCTCCCAGATGCCTTCTACCCAAGTTCCACAATAAACGTACTTCCTCCGCCTTCCGTATCCGTTACCCGAAGCTTTCCCCTGTGCTGTCTAACAATGGTTTGTGCGATAGACAGTCCCAGACCGAAATGTTCTTTGGCATTGTGGGAGGCATCCGCCCTATAGAATCTTTCAAAAATCCGCTTCTTATCCTCATCGGAAATACCGATTCCCGTATCGGCTACGGAAATGATAAAATGTTTTTTCATGTATTTCAGGCTGACCTGAATGCTTCCGCCTTCATTTGTATAGCTGATGGCATTGTGGACAAGGATGGAAAGAAGCTGTTCTATTTTATGCTTGTCACAAATGCAGTGGGGAAGGGAGTCATCGGGAAGCATGGACGTCAGCCGGATATTCTTTTCCCTTGCCATAGGTTCAAAGGTTTCCACGCAGTTTAAAATCAAGGTATCCAATTCATGGGCTTCTTTATGGAGCTCTATTTTCCGGCTGTCAAAATCTGCAAGAGACAGCATTTCCGTCAACAGACGCTTCATAACGCCGCCTTCCTGCCTGATGGTATTGCAAAACTGTTCCTGTTTTTCTTTATGACTGTCCGGAATCAGTGCTGCACAGGACAGAATAACGGAGAGAGGCGTCCGCAGCTCATGGGAGGCGGAAGCAATAAAGGAATTCTGCTTTTCCTGGCTTTCCACCACAGGCTTCAATAGTTGATTTGTAAAAAAGTAAAAAAACAGGTAAAGAACAACCAATGCCAGCAGATTAATAAAGGCAAACAAAAGCCTTTGTCCGGAAATCTGTTTATAAAAGGAGGAAACGGGAGCAATGATGTATGCGGTTAAGCCGCCGTTTCCCGAGGGGATATAAGCGACACAGGCGTAAAAGTCCCGTCCTAAGGAAAAATCGTTTTGCGGTAAAGTGTAGATAAATTCAAAATGATAAGAGGATAAAGTGCCGGCCGGTTGAGCGGAAGCAGCTTCAAAAGTTGCTTCATAATATGCTTTTACCTGATCAAGAAGTATCATTCTTTCCTCATTTTCCACAATATTTCCATATAAAAGAGGGGAGCCGTTATCCTCGATAAAGACCAGATACCGTCCTCCGGCTTCTAAAGAGGCCAGATAGTAAGTGGAAAGTACGGACTGATTTTGGAGCCCGTTTACGATATTGCTCACGTCGTTTTGAAAAGCATAATAGTGGTTTTCGCGCATATTGCTTTCCGAGACATAAAGATATAAAAGTGTCATGACAATCACAATGGCACCGGTAACAGCAGTACATAATAAAGTAAGTCGTAAATGAACTTTTTTAATCATAGAAGTAACCTCTATACCTCAAGGCGGTAGCCCACGCCCCTGATGGTGGTCAGGGTAAGCTTACTGCCAACAGATTTTAATCTTCTTCTCACAAAGAAAATATAATTATCCAGATTTCCGTCCTCCACATCCCCGTCAGGCCCCCATACCTTGGAAAGCAGGATTGTCCTGGGCAGGGTCTGTCCCGGATTTGACAGGAAAACCTCAAAAAGACTGCATTCCCTTTTAGACAGAGTAAGGCTTAAATCGGGTCCCGTCAAGATGCTTTCCGTCAGAGACAGGGAAATATCCCCCGCTTTTAAAACATTATTATCCTTCCACTTTGC
>CAZDRM010000349.1:0-1805 GCA_964507745.1 uncultured Lachnospiraceae bacterium | reverse complement strand
TACATTATTATTTTTTATCCTGCTGACCGACTCGTATTTTACTGTTCCAAAGACAGGAATTACGCAGTCCCTTTCCCCGAAATAGAAGTCTCTGATTTCCTCTGTGGTATCTTCAAAATCACATTTCCATTTGATTCTTCTGACCATGCCGCTTTCATCCAGCCCCTGCTTTTCTTCTAACAGTTTCAAAAGCTCATACATTTCCTTATTAATGAACTTGCCTGCTATTTTGGAAGCATTCCTGGCATCTGCGCTTCCGCCCATGGAATATAATATGGTCCTGGCCAGATATTCTTTTCCCTGCCTTAAGTCATAGCCGAATTTCTTTTCTATTATTTTCAACCGATTATTTATATCCTTCTCCACCAGTCCAAGAATTGCATCCGCCTTTAAATGATTAAACATCAGAACTGTATATGAAGACATTCTCGAAAGGATTTCCGGAGGGAAATAAGGCTGTCTGGTTTCCTGATTTTTATCCTTCTCCAGCGCATCGATTACTACCTTATCCGGAAGCAGTGTAAGATTTTCATCCTGTGCATCCCTGTAAAGCTGCCTGCCTGCATTTGTTGTAAAGAAAATAACAGTGTCTTTAAACGATACATTCTTCTCATGAAATCTATCCCTGCAGACTCCTTCCTCCAAAATCTGCAAAAAAATCCGTATGACGCCACTGCCTGCTTTTTCTATCTCATCAAACAAAAGAACACATCGTGGATGTTCATCCACATACTCTGTAAGCACGCCGCCGGACTCAGTATCTTTATACTGACGGGCATAACCTATAAGTTCTCCTTCTGCGTATTTACCGGAATATCCTGCCATATCAAACTGTTTAAAAGGAAATCCTAACTTCTTAGCAAACAACTTAGCCATAAAAGTCTTTCCCACTCCAGGAGGTCCCGCTAAAAAGTATGCGTTTCTGGGTCCTCCCTTATCTGGCTGCAGCCGGATCGTCAATTCCCTGTCAAAATATGCCGCCCTCAGCTTCTCAATGGCCGCATCCTGTCCAAAAACCCTCCCCTTCAGTTCGTATTCTATGGCTCCGGCCTGCATCAAAAGCTGCTGCATGGAAACTTCGTCCTCTACTTCCATCTCCGCTTCTTCCGTTTCAATGACTTCGGGCTTCGGATAACGGTTAGCCATCCTGGTAACGAACCTGGCCACGGCAGACGGATTATACCCAATAGCATTCTCCTCTTCCAAGTCTTTATAGTCAGCTGTCAATTCACTTAAATTTACATCGGAGAGACATTTTTTCAGATGTCTCTTCAGCTTGGATGCTGCTGTAATCATTGCACTGTCGCTCTGTCTCGAGCGGATGGTATCGACACATTTTTTCATATCTTCTGCTATCGCCCAGTATTCTGTCTGTCCGGTATTTTTTTCCCTGCTGGAGTTTATCCATTTGTCAAATTCTTCATCAACATCCCCGGTATCCTCTTCTTCCTCCTCTCCCATATCAGAAAAGAGCTCCGGATTATCTGCTTCAGACTCATCACCGAAGGGCAAAAAACCGTATTTTTCCCAACTCACATCCTCCAAATAGTCGGCGCTCTCACCCAGATACACCAAATCCTCCAGATATTCTTCCGCTTCTTTTATTGCATACCGCAGGCTGCCGGGGACATCTTCCGGCTCCTCCTCAAGCTCGCTCCGGTATACAAAACGGCGAAATTTTGAATTCGGATACTTGTTTGTCTGCTCAGAGCATTTCAGCCATTCATTAAAAATTCCGGTTTTTCTTCCGCTTTTTACTGCGTATATCATTTTCTTCATTTCGCTTTCTCCCTTCTGCATTTCAT
>CAZDRM010000348.1:0-1811 GCA_964507745.1 uncultured Lachnospiraceae bacterium | reverse complement strand
ACCTCCAAAAACAATAAAAATGTCCCCCGCCGCATTATTTTCCTGCAGGTAATTCTCAAAGGCTTCTCTTTCCACATAAACGTAACTGTCATCATAAGAAATGATTTGGTGTAAGATATCACTAATATCAAAAAAAGTAACCTCTTTACCATCGTAACCATACGTAAACATAACGTCATTTTCATTATACCTGCCATAGGAATTATCTTTTATCCATACAACAGCCATTATGATACACAATATTGCAATGACCGTCCCACTGACTGCCACAATCCCCTTATATGGTCTGTACCAGACAATTTTTGTCATTCTCCGACGGATATTTTGATATTCTTTATCATCTGCAAAGGCAGGAAACATATTAAAGCCTTCACTTTCAGTCTGCAGTATCTTCATGCTCTTTAATAGCAGTTGTCCGTAATCATATGCTTTTCCCTTGCTTTTTTGAATTGTTACAAGGTCACAAACTTCCTCCATATCCTCCCGAAACAAGTCTGTTCCTATGGTTAGCAGCGGATTAAGCCATAACAGCACCCGCAATACATCCCATAAAGAATAAAACAGTAAATGCCCTAACCGGATATGTGTTTTTTCATGGAGCAGAATAGTTTGCAGTTCTGTTTTGTCATATTCTTTCAATATGATTTCGGGCATCACGATTTTGGGTCTGAATGCTCCTATGACCGACGGTGTGACAGGCATTTGGGTAACATAGATAAACGTATCCTCCACCCTTCTTTTTTCCATTCCCGAAACCAATTTTTTCAGCTTTCTTTTTTTATTTAACAGCCTGGCAGCATATATAAACACAACACATAAGTACAACCAATTTATCCATACGTGGATTTTGCAAATTTCAGTCCACCATGAAAACAATATGATGCCTACCTCGTTTTCATAGAAAAATTTTATCTTTCCCACAAATAAAACAGGAATAAACAAACTCCACAGGATGCCTTTCAGAAATACTCTGTTTTTCAACAAAGTTTTCCGCAAAAGAAACACTAATATAAATACAAGAAAAGAAATCTGAACACATTTTAGAAGCTGTGTAACATAGTAGACAGCGCATAAATTGAGAAAACTTATTCCACTATTCCAAAATTCCTGTATCGTCATTCCTTGTCGTTATCCTTTTCTTTACATTGCTCTAAGATTTCTTCCAATTCCCGAAGCTGCTCTTTCGTAAGTTTTGCACTTTGTAGCAACGCCGCCATTGCATTTTTCTGACTGCCCTTAAAATAGCTTTCTACAAACTTTCTGGTCTTTTCTTTCACACATTCTGCATTTGACTTTAAAGCATAATAATGATAAACCCTTGAATCCTGTTCATCTACCGTATATCCGAGAATCCCTTTCTGATTGAGGCGGTTCATCAGCACCCGTACCATCCGTTTAGACATATCCACATTTCCCTGCATCCTTTTGTAAACCTCGAAGGATGTCAACGGCGCATCATCCGCCCAGATTACTTCCATAATCTGCCATTCACTCTGTGTAATTTCTTCTTTTTCCATAGCTTTTTCCTGCCTCTTCTTTCACTCTGTTAATTTATATATCGGTCAATCATCGTTAATCATTAATGTTCATTAATCATTTTATCAAATTTAAATAAAAAAGGACCTCAGAAAATCAATCTTTCCTGAGGTTCCTAGAGGCGCAGACCGGATTTGAACCGGTGCGTACTGGTGTTGCAGACCATTGCCTTACCACTTGGCTACTGCGCCATATTAAATCATATGAATCACTATCATATTAAATGACTCCGACGGGAATCGAACCCGTGTTACCGCCGTGAAAGGGCGATGTCT
>CAZDRM010000347.1:0-1812 GCA_964507745.1 uncultured Lachnospiraceae bacterium | reverse complement strand
GAGCAGATTTCCACAGCTTCCAAGGAGGCATCCGGTACAGGAAATATGAAGTTTATGTTAAACGGCGCCCTGACATTAGGAACCATGGACGGAGCCAATGTTGAAATCGTAGAAGAAGTAGGAGAGGAAAATGCATTTATTTTCGGTCTTTCTTCTGATGAAGTTATCCGGTATGAAAATTATGGCGGTTACAACCCCATGGATATTTTCAATAACGATGCGGATATCAGGAAGGTATTGATGCAGTTGATCAACGGTACCTACAGCCAGGATACAGAACTGTTCCGTGACCTGTATAATTCCCTGTTAAATACCCAGAGTACCGCAAAAGCGGATACCTACTTCATCTTAAAGGATTTCAAAGCATATGCAGAAGCGCAGAAACGTGTGGAAGCAGCTTACAGGGATGAAAAAGGCTGGGCAAAGAGCGCTATCTTAAATGTGGCAAGCTGCGGCAAGTTTACATCTGACAGAACCATTCAGGAATATGTAGATGAAATCTGGCATTTGGATAAGGTGGTTCTTCCTAAGAAAAAAGTGGAATCTAAATAAATAGATTGGATAAAATACTAAAGTAAAGAATTAATAGAGAGTAGAATGGTGATACCCGCCGATGGATAGTTGGCGGGTATCGTTATAACAGGAGACTATTAAGGAATGCTTTGGATTTTAATCAGTTATCTGATGATGCTCATTTCCGGATTTGGTCTGGGAATGGGAGCAGTCAAAGGTCTGGCCTATTTGTGCCAATGGAAGGACAAAAAAATAAATCCCCTTCATTATTTAATAACAGGCTTTATTTTATTAACGGTGTATGCCCAGGTTATCAGTCTGTTTACTGCGGTTACCTATGTTTTTGCTTTTATTGCACTGGGAGTTTCCGTCATTATTCTACTGTTATTCTATAAAGGTGTTACGGCAGGAGTAAGGACTTTTTTAAAAGAAGTCAGATGGTATGAGTGGATTTTGTTATTGCTCTTTACTGTTTTTGTCATGTTCCTGACAAGCCTTTATCCTAAGCAGTATGACAATTATCTCTATCAGGCGCAGATGCTGCGGTATTATGAGGAGTATGGCATTGTAAAGGGTATGGGAAATATCAGTACAAGGCTGGGCTTCAATAATTCCATTTATGGTTTAATGGCTTTGTATAGCTTTAAAGGAATCTATGGTTTTTCACTGCACACGGTAAATTCCGCCCTTTGTGTGTTTTTTGGGCTTTATGCCATTCATGGCTTGTGCAGGGCCGGAAAGACCCGGGCCTATGTGTCGGCCGGATTAAAAGGGGCGATACTCGCCTATGTATTTTATAATGCAGAGCTTCTAAATTGTATCGGAACTGACCTGTCAGCCGGCATATTCGGCTTTTTGACTCTGATTTTATTTGCCGAAGGGGTAGAACAGAAGGAGATTGACACATTTTACTACGGATTATCTGGTCTGGGAATTCTCTATGTGGTTACGATTAAGGCTTCCATGGGAATACTGGGGATTTTGACCCTTTATCCCGCATTTATGATGATAAAGAAACGGGAGTGGAAGAGAATTGTGGTATTTATCTCAAGCGGAATCTTCATTCTCCTTCCGTGGATGATTAGAAATGTATTGATTTCGGGATGGCTGATTTATCCTTTTCCGGCATTGGATTTATTTGATGTAAAATGGAAGGTTCCTCATGAATCGGCAGTATATGAAGTGGCGTTGATCAAGGGATGGGCGCGAATTCAGACCTCTAAGGTGTTTGATACCATGGAATTGGCATTTGGGGAATGGTTTCCCCTCTGGTTTAGGTCACTGCCTCTCAGGTATAGG
>CAZDRM010000346.1:0-1824 GCA_964507745.1 uncultured Lachnospiraceae bacterium | reverse complement strand
TCTTCTGTGGAAAAGAGAACGGAAAATTCCTTGGTGCCTCTGGAAAGAAGGTCTTTGGCTTCTTCTCCCCTGTCATAGTCAGCCACCATAAAATCCATGTTGTTGTAGGTCTTCCGCAGCTTTTCCAAAAGCTCCTGTGCCTTTTTGGAAAGCTTGGGCTGGCTTACCTTATTGCTTTTTCCTGTTGTTTCCGTCTTTTTGGTACTTTTGCTCTTCTGCTGTTTTTGTGCTGCCTGGCTGCCATAATAACTGTAACCGCCATAACTGTTCTCAATCTTACTCATACTCATTCCTCCGTGAATCGTTGCAATGTGAAATCCGTTTCTTCAGACTTTTATAGTCTTCTATAGTATATCGTCATTTTTATCCCGATTGTTTAGCCTTTCTGTCCTTCTTTTTAAAACAATTCCGGATTCATGAAGATGACCACTAACTCACATATTTTGCCTTCCTTATCCACACCCCAATAAGGAGAATAAAATCCGTCCCCCAGTCCGCTGGCAAACATGGCAATCTGTGTACCGTCCTCCGGGTTTTCCCACAGCAGGAAATCCCCCTCCGGGCGCTGATATTTCGGGTTCCTTTCATAGCTTTTGGCAAAGAGCTCAGCAAAATAGTCATCATACACATTACCATTCGGGTTTTGTCCATACCATTTATCTAAAAACCGCCAGTAACCTTGGGCTGCCCTTTCATCGCAAAAGCAAACCAGCCCTGCATCAACGGGAATGCCGGCATATGTTTTCTTCCATTGCCCGTCTTTATTCATTAATGCCTCGGCAGTTTCATACTTTACTGCGGCTTCGGAAGTAATTTCCAGCTTTGCGCCCACAATCCGGCGTCCTGCAATAGGCGAATCCATAACTGCCAGAATAACCGGATAGTCTCCTGATGCAATCTGAGGTTCTAAAAGAGTGGTGCTTTTAGGGCTTTGAAGAAAGGCCAAGGGATCTATTGCAATCACTCTCCCCGTGGGAAATCCGCAGTTTTCCATAGTAAAATGACGGATCTTACTGTTTGTCTCAAAAACTTCTTTTACCAGTTCTGTCTCCAGAACGGCTTCACTTATAAATTTCAGGTTCTGCTCAAAGGCGATCTGTATAGGGGATTTTACCCTTTCCCTGATTTCCTTTCCCGTTCTGGTATCCACAAAGTATTTCCCTGTGGCATCCTCTACAAATTCCAAATCCGTTCCCACAGGCATCTCATATACATTTAAAACCGTCGGTTCTATATTGATCAGCGTATTGATATCACATATGGCATGATTGGAACTCTCATCAATATATTCCTGGGTATCATCCCTGCCCATTGCCCGCCATCCGTTGTCAACAGGATTAACAGGCTCTTCTCTGAAAAGCCACCTTAACGGGGTCTTTCCCTGCAAAACCGACTGTGTCACAATACAGCCGCCTCCGTTTTTTATGTACTGTTCCATTTCACTTCTCTCCTTTTATCGTCAAAACTTCATTGCAGCGCCGCAATAATCATCTTCTTTTCTTTTTCCGTCAATTCATGAATATGTCCTCTGTCCTTTAACAGGTATCTCCTGCACTGAGGCCATACAGCTTTTGCCCTGCGAAGAACGCCGCTTGCCGGAAAGAGGCAATCCTTCTGGGCAGCCATTACCAGAACAGGATTTTTATATCTTCGCAATGCTTCTGTTTTCTCGTTTTGAGGCATAACAGACTTGATCCGGGCATTGTCTATACTGCACCTAGCTGTAATTAAAATATCTTTTGAAATATTTTCTTCCCTTACCGCCATGGGCAGAATACATTTTATAAACCACTTTTCCTTACGGGTAAGCCGGTACATGCACAT
>CAZDRM010000345.1:0-1829 GCA_964507745.1 uncultured Lachnospiraceae bacterium | reverse complement strand
TCCACAAGCCCTAAAGGTGTAATGTCCACAACATCGGTTTTTACATGGTCTATGGCAATTTTGCCCCGAAGAAGCTTTAACAGCTTTTCGTCTTCTTTTTCAGAATCCGTACTGATAAAATCCACAATAACAATTCCTGTAATATTGCGGGAAGTCAAAATATAGGGAATCGCTTCCGCCGCCTCTTTGTTGGTAAGGGCACAAAGCTCTTTCTTGCTGATTTTTTTAATATTTTTACCGGAATTCACATCAATAACCGTAAGAGCCTCAGTAGGCTCAATAACAAGATATCCCCCTGATTTCAACCATACAGTCCGGCTTACGGCCTCATGGAGCTTTCCTTTAATCCCATACAATGCCTGCAAAGGAAAAGAAACATCCTCATAAAACTGCACCCCCTCAGAAAGCTTCCCCGGAAGAAGTTGACTTATCTGGTCAAACTCTTCCCTGGAATCCGTAACAATCTTTAAAACATCTTTAAAATTTATTTTGGAAAGCTGGGCTTTTACAAAAGAAGTTCCTTCATGAAGTCTGGAACAAGCTGTTCTGCTGTCCGCAGTTTCCTTCAATCGTTTCAGTTCCTTCCCCATAGCAACAATCTCATCCGTAAGCAAATGATAATCTTCACTTTCCAAAGAAGCCACATTAGTCCTCACAATACAAGTCATCTGTTCCGTCACATAAGGAGCACAGACTTCCAAAAGCTGTTCCCTCAAAGAAGCCGGCAGCTTTTTAGAAAAAGTAATTCCCCCCGGCTTATCTGTCACAACGCAGTAACCCCCCGTCAGCGAAAGCTCCAGGGAAAGCACAGCATCCTTTGTCTTTACCGCTTCCTTCGCCACCTGAACTGGCAGAAGACTGTTACAGCTAAACTCTGCCAACTGTTTATCCGTCAAGGGCAAAAACCCCCTGACACCTTTTTTATACTCCACAAATGCCGCCTTTAAGTTAGGCAGAATATTCGTAATTTTTCCTACAAATATCTGTCCCATATCCCGGTTTCCGGAAGTGTCAAAAGCCGCCAGATGAAGCCTTCCCTCATCAATGGAAAAAAAGCCTCTCTTTCCTTCTATATCCGTGAAAATAACCGTCTGCATCAGATATCCCTTCCCACTTCATCCAACGATATAAATTGTCCGCCATCATTTTTCGTATAAGTTTCTTCCCGGGTAACCACAAAATCAAATTCTCCCGTTTTTTTACCCAGATACTCATAATAAGCCTCCATAATCATTCCCGGCTTAATATTCCCGCTGCTGCTGGCATTTACCAAAAGATAGACTCCGTCTTCTTTTACTTCATAATCATAAATACCCTCTTTCAAATCCAAAACCTTCTTGCTCTTTTTCGTTTCTTTTTCATAAGGAATAGAGGTCTGCGCCATAAACTCTTCAAACCCTTCCCCAAACCTAAAATCCGGCTCATGCCCTTTCCTGACCTGCACAAAATACCCTGCCGCCGCCACACTTGCCATAGCGTTCTCCGCATCCTCCGGCAGAGCCTTAACAGAAAGAATCTCCACTCCCTCCGCCATTGTACCGTTCAATTTATCCTTCATGTAAGCTGTGGATATTTCTTCTGTCAGCTCAACATCCAGATACTCCCCGTTGCTGTACAAACCTACACCTAAAGGCGCCGCAAAAGACATAATCTGATGAGGTGAAAACCCCGTAGAATAAGCAATAGGAATCTCCGCTCTCCGCATTGCCTTCTGAAAATAACGCATCATATCCAGATGCCCAATAAAAATTATAGAACCACATTTAGAAAACTTAATCCTATACTTCATAAAAATCCTTTCACATCCCCTAAAAATCAACTAGAACCCA
>CAZDRM010000344.1:0-1865 GCA_964507745.1 uncultured Lachnospiraceae bacterium | reverse complement strand
ATAATCTGGAAATGAAATTGATCGATACGGAATATACTTTTGATAACAATAAGATACTCTTTTATTTTACTGCGGACGGAAGGATTGATTTCAGGGAGCTGGTAAAGGATTTGGCGTCGGTATTTAAGACCAGGATTGAGCTTAGACAGATTGGCGTCAGGGACGAGACCAAGGTTCTCGGAGGCATGGGCATTTGCGGAAGAGCGCTTTGCTGTCATACTTTCCTTTCGGAATTTGCGCCGGTTTCCATTAAGATGGCCAAGGAGCAGAACTTATCCTTAAATCCTACCAAGATTTCAGGAGTCTGCGGCAGATTGATGTGCTGTCTGAAAAATGAAGAGGAAACCTATGAAGATTTAAACAGAAGACTTCCTAACGTAGGCGATTATGTGACCACGGATGACGGTTACAAGGGCGAGGTTCACAGCGTCAACGTGTTGAGGCAGCTTGTTAAGGTCGTTGTGGACACAGGGGACGAAAAGGATATTATGGAATACCATGTGGACCAGCTTCGGTTTAAACGCCGCCACCGCAAGGATAAGGTGGATGTAAATGATGCGGAACTGAAGGAATTGGAGAAGCTGGAGAAACAGGAAGGAAAATCAAAGCTGGATGACAATTGATATACGGGAAGGGGAACGGCTGGATGATCTGGGTAGAAAGGGTTACCGGATCATTCAAAATCCAAAGACCTTCTGTTTTGGAATCGATGCGGTTCTTTTAACGGGATTTGCCAAGATAAAGCCGGGGAGCCGGGTGCTGGATCTGGGAACCGGAACGGGGATCATTCCCATTTTGCTGGAGGCAAAGACGGAAAGCTCTCATTTAACGGGACTTGAGATACAGGAAGAAAGCGCGGACATGGCAAGGCGCAGCGTAGCGTTAAACGGGCTGGAAGAGAAGATAGACATTGTGACGGGAGACTTGAAAGAGGCCTCTGCCCTTTTTGGAAAAAGCGTTTTTGATGTAGTTACCTGCAATCCGCCCTATATGATAGGAGAGCACGGGCTTACAGGAGGGAATCAGCAAAAGACCATTGCCAGACATGAAGTGCTCTGCGCCTTTGAGGATGTGGCAAGGGAAGCGGCGGCGGTTTTAAAGCCCGGAGGAACTTTTTGCCTTGTGCACAGGCCCTTTCGGCTGGTGGAGCTGTTTAATACCCTGACAAGGAATGATTTAGAGCCTAAGAGAATGAAGCTGGTGCATCCCTTTGTGGATAAAGAGCCCAATATGGTTTTGATTGAGGCAAAAAAAGGCGGGAATTCCCGGATTACCATTGAAAGTCCTCTGATCGTATACAAAGAGCCGGGGACTTATACGGATGAGATTTATGATATTTATAAGCCTGCTGTCTATGATGACAGGCTGAAAACAGGATTTGAGGATAAAGGGTAATATGAGCGGAACATTGTATTTATGTGCCACTCCTATCGGAAATCTGGGAGATATGACACCGAGAGTCAGGGAAACCCTGGAGCAGGTGGATTTGATTGCTGCGGAGGACACGAGAAACAGCATTAAGCTGTTAAATCATTTTCAGATTAAGACTCCCATGACCAGCTATCACGAATATAATAAGGTGGATAAGGCAAAGCTGTTAGTTGAAAAGCTGGCACAGGGAGAGGATATCGCATTGATTACCGATGCGGGGACTCCTGCCATATCTGATCCGGGAGAAGTGCTGGTGGCCATGTGCCATGATGCAGGGATACCTGTTACAAGCCTGCCGGGAGCGGCGGCATGTATTACTGCCCTGACCCTTTCGGGACTGTCTACAAGACGTTTTTGCTTTGAAGGATTTCTTCCTGCGGAAAAAAAAGAAAAAAATATGGTCTTAGAGGATTTACAAAAGGAGTCCAGAACGA
>CAZDRM010000343.1:0-1867 GCA_964507745.1 uncultured Lachnospiraceae bacterium | reverse complement strand
TTGATGCATCTGCCAAAAAAATCATCGAAACAGTCAAAAAGAACGGATCTCAGGTAAGCGGACCGGTGCCCCTTCCTACTAAAAAGGAAGTAGTTACCATCTTAAGAGCTACTCACAAGTACAAAGATTCCCGTGAGCAGTTCGAACAGAGAACCCACAAGAGATTAATCGACGTAATCACACCCACACAGAAGACAGTGGATGCATTACAGAGACTGGAGATGCCTGCCGGTGTTTTCATCGGTATCAAAATGAAATAATTTTGAAAAGTAACAGATTAGATCCTGAAATTAGGTTTATATAGAAGTAACGAAAAGTTCCACTTATATGTACCTGGATCTAGTATGAACGGCGAGGGAAACCAATGACCCGTTCCGCTGTAGAAACAAGGAGGTAACGAAATGAAGAAAGCTATTTTAGCAACAAAAGTCGGAATGACTCAAATCTTCAATGAAGACGGCACATTAATTCCTGTTACCGTTCTTCAGGCAGGACCTTGTGTTGTAACCCAGATCAAGACAGTAGAAAACGACGGTTACAGTGCAGTACAGGTTGGCTTTGTTGATAAGAAAGAAAAGATTGTCAACAAAGATAAAGCAGGAAAGAAAGAAATCGTACACAGACATGGCGTAAACAAAGCATTAAAGGGCCACTTTGACAAGGCTGGCGTTTCCGCCAAGAGGTATGTGAGAGAATTTAAGTTTGAAAATGCGGACGAGTATACACTCGGCGCAGAAATCAAAGCTGACATCTTTGAAGCCGGCGACAAGATTGACGCAAGCGCAATTTCCAAAGGTAAAGGCTTCCAGGGCGCAATCAAGAGATTCGGACAGCACAGAGGACCTATGGCTCACGGTTCCAAATTCCATCGTCATCAGGGTTCCAACGGTGCATGTTCTTCCCCTTCCAAGGTATTCAAAGGAAAAGGAATGCCCGGACATATGGGATGCAAGAAAGTAACAATCCAGAATCTTCAGGTTGTAAGAGTTGATGCTGAGAAGAACTTACTTTTAATCAAAGGTGCAGTACCGGGACCTAAAAAAGCATTAGTAACAATCAAAGAAACCGTTAAGGTTGAAGCTTAATTAGGACGAAAGGAGGACCATTCAGATGGCAAACGTATCTGTTTATAATATGGAAGGCAAGGAAGTCGGCAAAATGGACTTAAACGATGCGGTATTCGGTGTTGAAGTAAATGAACATCTGGTACACATGGCAGTCGTTGCACAGCTTGCCAATAAACGTCAGGGAACACAGAAAGCAAAGACACGTTCTGAAGTTTCCGGCGGCGGAAGAAAACCCTGGAGACAGAAAGGAACCGGTCATGCAAGACAGGGTTCAACAAGATCTCCCCAGTGGACAGGAGGCGGCGTTGTATTCGCTCCCACACCCAGAGATTACACAATCAGATTAAATAAGAAAGAAAGACGCGCTGCATTAAAATCCGCTTTAACAAGCAAGGTGCAGGACGGAAATTTAATCGTTGTTGATGAATTAAAATTTGATGAAATTAAAACAAAAGCTTTCAAAACTGTTATGGATAACTTACAGGTTGAAAACGGTCTGGTAGTTTTAGCCGATAACGATGCAAATATTGTTATGAGCGCAAGAAACTTAAGCAAGATCGATACAGCTCTGACAAATACCATCAATGTATATGATGTTATGAAAGCAAAGAAGGTAGTTCTTACCAAGGACTCCGTTGCAAAACTCGAGGAGGTGTATGCATAATGGCAGCAATCCAGTATTATGACGTTATCTTAAAACCGGTCATTACCGAAAAGAGTATGGCTGGTATGGGAGAAAAGAAATACACATTCTTAGTACACCCGGAAGCAAATAAAAGCATGATTAAAGAAGCTGTTGA
>CAZDRM010000342.1:0-1894 GCA_964507745.1 uncultured Lachnospiraceae bacterium | reverse complement strand
GTAGTGTTCACATTCCAGCCCGTTTCTTCCTTTAAAACATCGGAAATGTGCTTTGCCGTAGAATCGCCTTCCTTCCAGAGAACACTCATTATTTTTAATTCTGAATCAAAAAGTTTTACATTCATAGTTGTATCATTCCTTTCACTTAATCGGGGGCGTAAACAAAGCATAAAAAATCCACTTTATTTTTCACTGTTTTTATTCCTATAACGCACATAAGACTGTAGTAGTATGTAGTTATACTACCACAGTCTTATGCCTCTGTCAATACTACCAAAGTAGTTTATCGTCCGCATTACCGTTCTCTCTGTTTTTTTCCTTTCCTCTCTTTTCTTCCTTTCCTCTCTTTTCTTCTTTTCCTCTCTTTTCCCTTCGTTATTTCTCTTTCATTTAGTCCGCCTCTATCATCCTGTATCCCACTCCCGCCTCTGTAAAAATATACTTAGGTCTAGCGGGGTTTTTCTCTATTTTCCGGCGGATATTTGCCATATTGACCCTTAAAATCTGGTTGTCGTTTTTCATATTGGGTCCCCAGATTTCCTTCATAATATAATCGTAGGTCATGACCCTGCCCGCATATTTGCCGAGAAGCGCCACGATTTTAAATTCATTCTGGGTCAGGTTGGCATCCTTTCCCTCTACAAATACCCGGTGTTTATCGTAATCGATCATAAAGCTTCCGGAGACAAAAACCCCGCTTTGTCCCAATCCCGGCGTTGCCGCCGCGGTTCTGGTGTGTCTGATTGCCGTGCGAATTCTGGCAAGGAGCTCCGATGTGCCGAAGGGCTTTGTAATATAATCGTCCGCCCCCATATCAAGGGCTGCAACCTTATCTTTTTCATGGCTTCTGGCGGAAACCACCACAATGGGCATGGAGGACCATTCCCGCACATTCTCTAATATTTTCATGCCGTCCATATCCGGCAGTCCCAAATCCAGTATGACCAGATCCGGGCACTGGGATGTAATGAGGCTGTAGGCCTCCGAACCGGTATTTGCCATCATTACGTCATAATGATTGGCTTCCAGCACGGCACGGAGGAAATTGCGAATGCTTTTATCATCTTCTATTACCAGAATCCTGTCTCTAATTTCCATAGTTCTGCTCCTTTTTCATAGGAAGGGAAAACATGACTCTTGCTCCGCCTTCTTTTCTGTTTTCCGCCTTCATATCGCCCTTGTGGGCTTTCACGATACTGAAACAGACCGAAAGGCCGATGCCCATATTGCGCCTTGTATCCGGTCCTTCACTTTCTCCGGTATGCATCCCGCCTTCAAACATGCGGGGCAGCACATCCGGTCTGATTCCCCTGCCATTATCTTCAACAGCAAAGAAAACCTCCTGTTCATCATTGGTAATATTAACGGTAATATCATCTGTCTCTCCATGAAGCACAGAATTTTCCAGCAGATTAACAATAACCTGCTCTATCAGAATCCCATCCATAGGCACTAACAGCACCTCATCAGGAATATTAACATTTACTTTTACATCAGGAAAACGCTTTAGAAATTTCTGTACCGCGCTGTCAGCAATCTCTTCCACCACCTCCAGATTGGTGCTGATATTGGCACTGCTTCCGTTAATCCTCGTGACGGACAGCAGATTTTCCACGATGCGTATCAGCCATTGGGCTTCTTCCTTAATATCCTTGGTCAGCTCCAGCTTTTCCTCATCGGGCAGCACATCATAATTGTCAATAACCGCCGATGCGGAACCTACTATGGAAGTAAGAGGGGTTCTGATATCATGAGACACCGCCCGTAGCAGATTCCCCCGCATTTTTTCTTTCTCTATTTCCAGTTTTATCTGCTCCTGCTTCTTAATCTGCGTGGTCAGGGCGCTGATACTGATTGCAACCGCCAACATTGCCAGAAAGGTCAAAGGATATCC
>CAZDRM010000341.1:0-1931 GCA_964507745.1 uncultured Lachnospiraceae bacterium | reverse complement strand
TAAAAAACAGAAAGTTTTTTAAATTACCCTATATAGCCTTCTTCTGACGGCTTTTTGGTGGTCGGAAGTTTTAGAATTTTTAAGTCGGTATTTTTAGGGCATTGATATGTGATGTTTTTCTTTGGTATATAGTTCTAATAGCGTGACGGCAGATAGGAAGTAGCCTGTCAGATAGAAGCAATAGTAGTACATGAAGAACATGGCGGGGGCTGTTAAAAAGATAAGAACCACTTGGGCACCTGTCAGGAACAGAATGAAGGCGGGGACAGGTTTCTTTTTAACGAGACAGAATATCATGAGAAATAATGCAATGATAATAGTGGGAAGACAATTATAAAAAACAGGATAGAGGAAATTCGTTTTGATATGGTCTTCCTTATAGTTTCTGCAGGAAAGAAAATCAATGACGGCATTTCTGACTTTCCCGCCTAAAACAGGCCGCATAAGGTAATAGTTGTTTTTGTAGTCTTCCCCATAATAGATCAGGGTATAAATTGTTTCCGAGGTAGGAGCGGTAGGGTGATTGATTTCATCGGGAACCATACCGTTGGTGTGCATAAAGGTCAGCCACCGGTAATAGAGAAAATGGTCGAAGTTGTTAAAAATCAGTCTCATGGATGCCGCCATAAACTCGTTTAACTGTTCCTTGGGAAGTATATCGGGAAGATTCCAGTACTGGCTGATGTTACGCACCGAAGGGTGGATGCGCAGCGCCTGGACATCAATTAATTCATTGATGGTCATAATGTCGTCATAAGCGGTTTCGCCACGGATTTCATCCTGGGCAAAAATGTTGCCCAGAGGATTGATAACAAGGGAGATGGGATATTTGTTACTGCCATTTAAGGCGATTTTGTTGGGAATATTAAATATTTGAAAAGAAACCAGTATGATAAGGAAACAGAGTATTACCTGTTTTAAATGCTTCTTATATACTAATTTAACAGCCAGAGGCATAAACAACAGCAGATAAATGTATTCACTTCTCCATGCGGTAATCAGACCGCAGAGCAGGGAAACCACAATGAGTTGTTTCGTAGTCAAAATCTGTTTTTTCCAGCTGCAAAAGCATATGCACATAATAAGAAGGAAAATCCAGCCTGCCAAAGTAGCCCGAAGGGTAAAGAGATTGCCGTCCAAAACAGGCAGGAAAAAGCAGACCAGACGGCAGAGAATCAGTTTCCGTCCGGGATAAACTGACTTGAGCATGGAAAAAATATAGGCATAAATACAGCAGATTATGATAATCTGGAAAAAGGAAATAGAAGCCATAGAAGGAAAAAACCTAAGGCATGCAATGTAGAAGAGGCTGGTAATTCCCGTCTGGGCGGGAGAAAAAGTTAAATCCCGTACAGCCTGCAGCACATAAAATTCGTCGCCTTTGAAGATTCCGGGCCAGGTGCATAACAGCAAAAGCATCAGAGGGATAAAATAAATGAGAAATTCCTTTGTCAGCTTCAAAAACGCCGGATTTTTGGTATAAAGCAAATAGAATGCAGCCAAAATACACAGATAGACGAAAAAGCCGAAAACCATGGATAAGGCTATGGCGGCAATCTGTGTTTTTCCCCATATAATGTCTCCGGAAAAAATATTGTGAATCTGATTGCGAAGAATAAAGCTGTGGAAAATGTATATAAGCAGCGCCGCCAAAGGAAGAAACAGGCGGAACGCCTTGGAATGTTCTGATTTAAAATTTGTCATAGGGCATTCTCCAAAATTAAAAATTAATATAGCATGAGTATATCACAACAGGACAAAAATGTAACCTAAAAAGCATTTCTAACATAAGTGAAAGGCTATGGAAAAAACAAGTCATATAAAATGTGGATAAAAAAAATCAGAAAAAGAAACATGATTATTGACAAATACCCTTAAGTTATGTATAATCGTTTGAGTGTGGATAGGAGTATGAAATGTTACTGAACCTG
>CAZDRM010000340.1:0-1944 GCA_964507745.1 uncultured Lachnospiraceae bacterium | reverse complement strand
AGAAAGTATCCCTGTCCCGGGCCCTCCCTGTTTCTTCCCTCTGCCGGGTAAATTCTACAAAGCTCCTATCCTAAGTGTATTCCGTTTTCCAATCCCTCTGCAATTTTTTCAAGAGCCTCTCTTTGAATTAACTCCTCTTTATCAAACGAGCGCAAAACCCCCAGAAAACCGCTGATAATAAAGGTAGTAAGAATATGATGTTTCCAAAGCCGTTCCTCGTCCTGCTGTGGAAGCGTGGAAGCTAATTTATCCAGAATGGCATGGATAGCATAAGCACCGATATCTTCAATGATGTGTTTTAAGGAGGTATCCTTCAAGGAAGAGAGAGTCATCCTTTCATCCAGAGGTAGATTTAATATCCGCAGCCAGATTTCCGGGGCTTTCGGAATCAGTTCCTTGACTTCATATTCCATTATGATGTGGCATACCTTTTCGGAGAGCTCTTCCTTGAACTGTGCCTCTAGGTCATAAATGTCCTGATAATGCAGATAAAAGGTGCTTTTGTTGATATCTGCCCGTTCACAAAGTTCTTTTATGGTAATCTTGTTAATATCTTTTTCAAAAATCAGCTTCAGAAATGCGGATTGAATGGCTGCTCTTGTGCGCCGTATACGTCTGTCGTTCTTCATTCTTGCCTCCATGAGCCGAGGTACATATTTTATGTATCTGTACTCTTTCAAATATGGTCTCTCGATATAAAATTGTAATAATTTATGCCTGATATTATAATAGACGAATTGGTGTGAAAAGTCTAGTAAACATTAAAATGACGTATAATCGTTGATTGAAAGAAGATTCTGTGCATTGTAACATGGAAATAGACGAGTGTCTATCAATATAAAAGGACTTATTATGATAAAACATATGCACTGCTTTGATAAGTGATGGAGTGGAGGGTATGATGAACAGCGCAGAGTTTTTTAAGGGGGAAGCTTTTGATGCCTATACTTATTTCGGGGCACATCCCGAAGGGAAGGGCGTGACGTTCCGGGTATATGCGCCCAATGCACAGGATGTAAAACTGGAAGGGGATTTTTCAGACTGGCAGGAATACAATATGTATCCCTGCGAAATTCCCGGTGTTTATCAGGCTTATATTGAAGGGGCAGAGCCGGGAATGTATTACAAATATGTCGTTTACACAAAGGCAGGAGCGAGAGTGGAGCATTCCGATCCCTACGGCTTTGCCATGGAGCTTCGTCCTAAATGGGCTTCCGTGATCGTGGATTTGAATGCTTATGAATTTGAAGATGAAGAATGGATGAATGAGAAGAGGGACAGGAATTATAACCGTCCCATGAATATTTATGAATTTTATCCCGGCAGCTTCAGGCAGAAGGAGCGGGAAGAGGGAGAAGATGTATCCCTGTCTTATTTGAAATATGATGAGATAGCGGAAGACCTGATTGATTATTTAAAAGAGAATCATTTTCAATATGTGGAATTTTTGCCCTTAAGCGAGCATCCCGCAGACTGCTCCTGGGGTTATCAGAATACAGGATTTTATGCGCCTACCTCCCGGTATGGGACGCCGGAGCAGTTAAAGAGGCTGATTGACCTGCTTCATCAGAATGACATTGGCGTCATATTGGATTTTGTGCCGGTACATTTTGCCATAGACAGTTACGGGTTGGGAAAATTTGACGGAACGGCTTTGTATGAATTTCCCAGCAATGATGTGGCGCTAAGCGAATGGGGGACTTATAATTTTAACCATGCAAAGGGCGAGGTGGCAAGCTTTCTTCAGTCCTGCGCTTACTATTGGCTGAAGGAATTTCATATTGACGGATTGAGGCTGGATGCCATCAGCAGGATGATTTACTGGCAGGGGAATTCTGACAGAGGTGTCAATACCTGCGCGGTCAATTTTATAAAGAGGATGAACCTTGGTTTACATAACATGATTCCGGAAGTCATTCTCATTGCAGAGGATTCCACGGATTT
>CAZDRM010000339.1:0-1953 GCA_964507745.1 uncultured Lachnospiraceae bacterium | reverse complement strand
ATTCCGGTTTTAACAACCGTTCCTTATGAAGCATGGGATAGGCAAGATTGGCTGTAATCATTCTGGGTTCCCCGATAACACCGCTTTTTAAAAGCTTCAAAATTGTATCATACATAGGCATGTAGCGGATCCACATAGCCTCGGAAATAAATACCTTCTTTTCCTTTGCATAGGCCAATAATTCCTCCGCCTCCTTTGCATTAACGCAAAAGGGTTTCTCTACAAGAACCGGCTTTCCCGCATCAATACACATTTTTGCCTGCTCAAAATGAAAAGGATGGGGCGTCGCAATATAGACCAGTTCCAAATCCTTGTCATTCAACATTTCTTCATAACTGCCAAAGGACTTTGTCACATGATGGAGAGACGCAAACTCCAACGCCTTTTCCGTGCTTCTGGACGCTACGGCGTAACACTCCGCCGTCTTCATTCTGGAAATGGTGTCCGCCATAACAGCGGCAATTCTTCCCGCTCCTAAAATACCCACTTTCAATTTTGCCATAATAGTTCCTCCTTACTTAATTTTATAAAAGAAAGCTGTCGCAGACGGAAAAGTTTGTACACGCTTTCCTGTCCGCAACAGCTTCCATATTTTGCTCTTTAATTGATTTCTACAAATTCGGTCTTAACATAAGCGGTTTTGCCGTTATATTTGATTTTACACCAACCGTCCGCCTGTTCCATAATCAACTCGCAGCTATCTCCCGGATACAATGTTCCGAGAATATTTTCGGTAGATGAATCATTTGCTGAAGAACGAACCCTGACGCTGCTTGTTGCAGTTATTTTTCCGCCGTTTCCGCCGGTGCTGGCCGGCTGTGCAGGCTCTTCCTGTGCAGGTGTTGTATTTGCGTCAGGCGCAGGTTCATTGGCACTCTGAACCTGAAGGAATTCAGATTTTATATATCCTTCCTTTCCATCGTAATCAACCTTGCTCCAGCCGTTTTCCCTTGTTTCATATCTGGTCAAAGTGGTACCGGATGCAACCTGTCCGATTCTGTCGGCATTCTCACTGTCAGAAGCACGTACATTAACCTTTGTGGTGGCAACAACGGTCTCATTAACCGCCGTAGCCGCAGCCTGCTCTGCCGGCTGACCCTCATTTGCCGCCTGTTCTGCGGCCTGCTGTCTTTCACGAACCGCATCATCCAGAATCTGGGGAAGCTGCTCCATGCGAAGAGCCAGGGCTACGTCGTTTCCGACTGCCTCATTGTATGCAACCTGAACCGATTTGAAATAATCCGCAATAGCCTCTTCGCTGGCAATCTGCTCGATATAAGCTGTGGTCGCTTCGTCCCATTCTCCGTTATTAATGTATAAACTGCCGTCTTCATTGCTGCAGATATAAATAGTGGTAAGCCCCGGAGACCTTGTTTCAATATCGATAAACTTCAGCTCATAGTAAACAAAAGCAACATAGGCGCCGTCAACCGGTCCCGGTCTTGTATAAACCTGAATATTGTCAATAGATTCCAGTAATTCCGCTCTTTTTTCCAGCTTGATCTTCTCTTCCTCGGTAACATTGGACTTCAGTGCGGAAACGGCAGCGGAATCTCCCGTTGCCAGCGCTCCGTAATAGGAATTAATCAACTGCATTACTGCTTCATCTGAGGTAGGAACCAGGCCGCCATCGTCGGTTACGGCAGGCTGTGGTATACCCGCATTGCCCGATTCAACTATGGGAACTGTATTGTCGGAAATTCCTTCCGGATTTTCATCCTTTTTGGAGCAGGATACACAAACTATAATAATGATAATCAGAATAATGGCAAGAGTGCCACCGATAATCCCGTACTGCATTTTTTCATCTGTTTTTATCCGTTCAAGAAGTCCTGAAAATCCTTCCGTCGGTTTATTCGTCTTGTCGCTCATTTTTCTAATCCTTTCTTTTCTTCTCAAGATGTACCCGAGAGGAATCGAACCCCCATCGGCTGAACCGGAATCAGCTGTTTT
>CAZDRM010000338.1:0-1977 GCA_964507745.1 uncultured Lachnospiraceae bacterium | reverse complement strand
GAAGATGAAACGGCGCTATGCATTTGCCATACATATCTTGTAAATCCTGTACAACTTGCCTGTAGCTTGCGTTATCGTTATCCATATTAGTGACGAATATCATGCGTGGCAGGTTATATTTTTCACATATTTCCCATGCTTTTTTGGTTCCCACCTCAATGCCGTTTTTGCCTGATATAACGATGATGGCAGCATCGGAGGCTGATACCGCTTCCTCAACTTCCCCAACAAAATCAAATGCGCCGGGAGTATCTAAAATATTAACCTTTGTGTCCTCCCACATAATGGGAATAACGGAGGTATTGATGGAAATATGACGTTTTATTTCCTCTTTGTCATAGTCGCTTATTGTATTACCGTCAGTTACTTTTCCCATGCGTGTTGTCATTTTGGCAAGGTATGCCATAGCTTCCACAAGGCTTGTTTTCCCGCATCCGCTGTGTCCCAGCAAAACAACATTTCTAATTTTGTCTGTGGTGTAAATGTTCATAAGAGCCTCCCTTCCTGAAACATCGCCGCATTTCAATTTACAGTGCAAAATACTTAAATTTACATGGTAAAACCATGCTTCTGATTGAAACGGCGGTACATTAGGTATAAAGTTACAATTATTTTTAGATGTATCGTGTCATCTTTGGTTAATTTTAACATAATAAGAGGCTGCGTGCAATTTTTATATCAATTAGAATCAAAATAGATATTCCTTTATCTACTCCTTCGTTCCATTCTCCGGATAAAAAACAGACCATCCGTTAAAGATTTCCGGTTTCTGCTTACCCGCTACAAACCGTTCCCCGTCTCTAAGCCACTTTAATTTATCCCGATGCTTATTTCCGTCTCCCTTTAAATACTCTCTGACAATACGCGTTTTAGATTCCTGGTCAGAAAGCCCTTCCGCAAAAAGAAAATAGCCGGTATCCTTATTGCAGTCTACTTCCACACGATCATCATCCACCAGAAGCTGTATATCACGGCCCTTTTCCAGTTCGGTCTCCACTACATTCCCGCTTGTGCATTCCCTGCAATAGGTTTCAAAAAACAAATGAAAATTTCCTTCCTCAAGATGGTCCCACTTTGTGTAACGGGTCGTGGGGGAACCTTTCCTGACGCTTTCTTTCAAAATTTCTGACATCATATAGTCATAAATCCCATCAAGTTCTTCAGAAACCTCTGCTTTGCTTTTCATATGATAAATATTTAAAGCTTTGAGTCCCGGCAGTGATTCTATCCCATAACCGTCAGGTTCCAGTTCTCCTTCTCCTTTATAAATGATATCCATGTTTACAGTATAGGCTTCATCTTCCAAAATCGCTTTTATGCTGTCTTCTGAAACATCCGGCGGAATCGGGACAACGCCTGCCAAAGGTATACTCATACCTTTAAATCGGTTTTCCTTATCTTCACTCAGGGCAGGGACCCGCACTGTCACATCCATATGTGATTCTATTATTTCATCACAGGATATTTGAAAATAATCCCGCACATATTCCGTTCCCGTTTCTTTCAGTTCCTGCAGCCGCAGGGAAGTGTATATTTCTTCTGTCCGGGTATTTACCACAAAGGCATAGGATTCCCCTTCATAGGCAAAACTTCCATCCACAAAATCCGTCAGGTAAAACCCGACGTCATTAGGAGGAACTGCTACATAGGCAGACACTTTCTCAATTTTTCCGCCGCCCAGCTCTTCCTCCAGATACTGTGCAAAAATTTCTCTGGCTTCTTTCTCCTGATCCCGCGCTTCTTTCTTGGTATATTTATCGGGAACATCACTGAAATTACAGCCGGTCAGACAAAAGCTGATTGATACCAGCAGTCCTGCCATCAGCAGGGACACAGGAAACTTTAATCGTTTTTCAAATTTTTTATTCATAACTCTTTCCTCTTCCTTCCAATCTTCTACTACAGCCAGTCAAAAATAAATGGCACAACATTCTAAATAATGTGGCAGTCAAAGGCTTTTGTCCCCGACATTATGAA
>CAZDRM010000337.1:0-1982 GCA_964507745.1 uncultured Lachnospiraceae bacterium | reverse complement strand
TTCCTGTATTAGAAATAATCAGTCCGGCTATGTATGCTCCGGTAATATCCGCTACGCCAAACAGATGCTCCGACACATATGCCATAAGCAGGCAAAAAACAAAGGCCGCAATTACATGCCTGTGGCGCATTTTATCCGCTTTTGCCATCCAGAATTTGTAAATTTTATAAAACAGAAAGCCGACCACAGCAGCAAACACGAAAAATGCAACAATTTTTCCTAGAACGATTGCGATGCGGACCGAAGGGTCTGCCACACTTGTAATGATTGTCAATGCAATGATTCCCAGAATATCATCAATGATTGCCGCTCCAAGAATTGCATTACCTGAATGGGTTTTCAATCTTCCAAGCTCTTTCAACGTCTCTACTGTAATGCTGACGGAAGTAGCAGTCAGAATCACTCCTATAAATATGTTCTGCAGCATAACATTGCATGATGCGTCCGACTGTATCATTCCCGGCTTATTAAAGAAACAGGCAGTCAAAAATCCTCCTGCAATCGGTACAAGTACACCGCACACTGCAATAACCAGCGCTGCTTTTCCACTCTTTTTTAACTCCTTGATATCCGTTTCCAGTCCGGCACTGAACATCAGAACGATTACACCCAGTTCCGCCACGGTCTTCAAGAAATCTGTTTCCGACAGAACTCCAAAGGCCGCCGGACCCAACAAAAGCCCTGCCAGCAATGCGCCAACCACCTGCGGCATCCTTACCCTTGTTGTTGTAACGCCCAATAATTTGGTAAATAATAATATAATTGCCAAATCAAGTAAAAATTTGTAGCTTTGCATTTGTCCCATCTCCGATTGTCAAATTTTTATATCATGTCCGCTGTGCCATTCGGAAAACCTGCGGATGGTTCTCTGACAATATGGCAAAAATTGTCGATTACAGTCTAGCACTATTTTTTATACACATCAAGCAAGAATTTAACATCGGTTTACAATTAAGGAATTCTTAACGATTACTAAACATATTATCAATTTGATATGGGAAGAATATATTGTTTATAATCCTCCTGTAAAAACAGTTCCTCCCTTCCGAAAAAGGAATCCCACGCTTTTTTTTCTTCCGTAAAATAGTTCCCCCACCAGGACATATCGGAGAGTTTATCCGGCATTTTGTAGGCCGTTATGGAAAGGACAAAGACAATTCCCGCCACAGCACAGGGAACCGCCGCTAAAAGCACGGCTTTTTTTACACTTTTTTTCTCTCTAAACCTCCGGCATATAAGAAAGCCCGCCAATCCATACAAAAGTAATGCCGTTATAACAATCTCCATTTTCACAATAGTCCCATAAAACCGTAATGGGACTTCCGTCAGAAAGATTCCGCCCAGATTCTGCAATTCCCCAATTCTTTTATCCTTTTGCAAAAGAGTTTCTCCCCAGATGCCCGCAAAGGAAAAACAGGCTTCTTCGCCGCTTTCTATAACCAGAATATTTCTCTCCGGCAAAATTCCTCTGATTTCATAGGTTCTTCCTTCATAAACAATTTCTTCCCCTATGACTTCCGCTCCCCCGAAGAGTTCCCATGCGCTTTCCTCTCCCAGAAGGCATCCGTGAACATCTCCCGGTTCCAAGGGATAAGCGAAGGGAAACAGCAGAGTACTGTCTCCTAAAATTTCAACTGCCGTAGTCCGGGTTCGCCGGTACCATGCGGAATTTTCCACATACTGATTCTTTTTTTCTGTAAAAAACAAAACGTCATGTGGATATTCCCCATTCGCTTCCTCTTCGGCATTTACGCCCTCTTCCTGTATCAGTACTGCTTGATTCAGAAGATTCTCCGCAGCCTTTCTGTCAAGGGGCGCTCCCAAATCATAGATGCCAAGATATTCTGATTCCTGTATTTTTGCAAGATTCCCCCATGCGCTCCACAACAGGAAAAGCAGAAAAATAGCAATTACTGCTTTTCCTATTTGTGAAAACCGCCGCCTCATGGCTGTAAAAGGCGTATGGTATCGCCTCCCCCCAC
>CAZDRM010000336.1:0-1985 GCA_964507745.1 uncultured Lachnospiraceae bacterium | reverse complement strand
AAACCGGATTCCAAAAGAAGATGAATTGCAGAGGCTTTTACAGGATGTGGGATATGAACGCATTGAAATAGAAGGGAATGAAGTGACGGTTCCAGAGGGAATGAAGCTGGATCTGGGCGCTGTGGGAAAAGGCTATGCCGGCGATGTGCTGACAGAGATTTTAAAGGAAGCAGGCATCACATCGGCGCTTTTGGACCTTGGAGGAAATGTACAGGTAATCGGTACAAAGCCCGACGGCAGCAGATGGCGGCTGGGGCTTCGGAACCCTTTTGATGCAGAAGGATATCTGGGAGTCATTGAAATTTCCGATGCGGCAGTTGTGACCTCCGGCAGCTATGAGCGTTATTTTATAGGGGAAGACGGAAAGCGGTACGGGCATATTATTGACCCGGCTACGGGATGCCCTGCTGAAAGCGGACTTGCTTCCGTGACCATTGTGGCAAAAAAAGGGAAGCTCTGCGATGCCCTTTCTACCTCGCTTTTCGTTATGGGAAGAGAGGAAGCGGAAGCTTACTGGAGAGAGCATGGGGGATTTGATATGATTCTCATAACCGATGAAGGGGAGTTGTACATAACGGAAGGGATTTCAGATGCCTTTTCCTTAGGTAACGGATATGAAAATATAGAAGTACATATGATGACGGAAGATAATGAGAGAAAATAGAGTATGAGAACAAAGAAAAGTTGACATTGAGCATAATGTAATGTTGATACGGGTTGAATAACCAATTTATAAAAGAGGGAAAGGGAGAGTATACTATGTGGACCAGAAGTCAATTAAAAGAAAGGGCAAGGGCTGACGTAAATCGCAGCTATTGGGGGCTTGTGCTGATGTCGCTTATTGCAAGCTTTATAGACGGAATCAGCCGCGGCGGTAGTGCGGGCGGCAGCTCATATTCGAATAGTACGCAAAGCGGTGTTTCAACAGCAGGCGAACCTAACTGGGGGTTGTTTTTGGGCCTTATGATTGTAGTGCTGTTTATTGTATTGGTGGCAATGCTGTTTGGTATGGCGCTGAGAGCTTTTTTGATTAATCCGATCAGGCTCGGAGCGACAAAATACTTTATTGAAGCTGCACGTGGAGAAAAGAAGGCCGGAGATATAGGCCTGGTTGGATATGCCTTTGGATGCGGCTATTATAAAAAAATTGTAAAGACCTTATTCCTGAGGGATTTGTACCTGTTTTTCTGGAGTCTGCTTTTCCTGATTCCGGGCATTGTTAAGAGCTATGAATATGCAATGATTCCCTATATTCTGGCTGAAAGGCCCGATCTGGAGACGCGGGAGATATTTGACTTGTCCAGACAGATGATGACGGGGGAGAAATTTGACACATTTATTCTGGGTCTGTCATTTATCGGATGGGAGATTTTAGCTTTATTTACTTTGGGCCTTGTGCAGCTGTTTTATGTGGGCCCGTATATAAATATGACAAATGCAGAATTGTATGAGGTCTTGAAGTGGAAAGTCGACTGGCGCAACTATACTCAGAGGGATTACGGCATGAATTACAATAACGGTTATAGGAGAGATTTTCCGGTAATGGTGGGGGATATTAACTATCCCCAGCAACAGATGGATACTGATAGATGATGTAAGGAGAATAAAGACGATGAATTACAGAAAGCTTGGAAAAACGGGATTACAGGTCAGCGAAATCGGTTTAGGCTGTGAAGGCTTTAACGAAAAGGACGAGGCTTTTACAGAGGAAATGTTTGCACTGGCATTTGAGCATGGCATCAACTGTATGGATTTATACAGTCCCAATCCCGATATGCACAAACGGGTAGGTAAGGCAATGAATCAGAAAAGGGCGGAGTTCATACTGCAGGCGCACCTTTGCACCACATGGAAGGACGGACAGTATAAAGCCACAAGGGATATAGACGAGGTCAAAGCTTCTTTTGAAGTGATGCTTCAAAACCTTGGTACAGACTACATAGACATCGGCATGATTCACTACGTGGATTCCGTAAAGACATGGA
>CAZDRM010000335.1:0-1993 GCA_964507745.1 uncultured Lachnospiraceae bacterium | reverse complement strand
GTGGTATAATGTTTCCACTCCCATGGTTTCCTCATTCCCGCATATCTGCAATACAGAATCTGCAGACGTATACACAATTAGTTCTCCATTCTGTATTTCCCGCTCCGCAAGTTCTTCCAGTATTTCCGTTCCGCTGGCAGCCTTATTTCCTATTATTTTTCTTCCGCATTTTTCTTCCAGTTCCTTTATTAATTCATCGGGAAAACCGGTATCTGTAAAGGTACGGAAGGGTTTTGTCGTTAAAATACCCATCATTTCCCAATGGCCGGTCATAGTATCCTTTCCGGTGCTGGCCTCCTTTAATCGCATCCGGTAACCCAGGGTTTCTTCATCCTCTGTAACCCGGCACAGATTTCCCATTCCAAGTTTCCGTAAATTGGGAATGTTAAGTCCCTGCATCCGTTCCCAGATATGGACAAAGGTGTTTGTCCCCGCATCCCCGTATTCCGCCGCATCGGGCATGGCACCGATTCCAAGGGAATCCAATACAATCAGAAATATTCTTTTATACCGCATATACAATTCCTCCTTTTTACTTAACCGCTGATTCCAGCCCAAGCATAATCATTTTTTCAAAGGATAACTGCCTTTCCTTTGCCGTGGCCTTTTCTTCTGTCACAAAAGAATCCGATACCGTCAGAATACATGCCGCCTGCTTTCCCAATACATTGGCATTGTGAAATAAGGCAAAGCTTTCCATCTCTACACACTGACAGCCGTAAGTATCCCGGATTTTTATATAATTATCTGCATCCGGTTCCTGATAAAAGGCGTCTGTCGAATGAATACAAGCCCTAACAATGGGAATTTCCAACGTCTCACTCATTTTTTTAATTGTATCATTTAACTGCTTTTCGGGAAACAGAAAATTTCCCTTAAACCCGCTTTGCGTTTTTGCATATGTGGACTGACTCCATACTTTTTCCGCCAGAACAATATCAAACAGTTTCAATGACTGTGTATAGCTTCCTGCACTTCCGATCCGTATAATCTTATCAACATCATATTCCTTATACAGTTCGTAAGAATAAATCCCCATACTGGGCATGCCCATTCCGCTTGCCATTACCGTAAGCTCTTTGCCCTTATAGGTTCCCGTGTATGCATACATATTTCTTACCTGGTTTACAAGTTTAAAATTTTCAAGCCAGTTATTTGCGATAAATTTGGCCCGCAGCGGGTCTCCCGGCATTAATACAGTTTTTGCGATTTCCCCTCGTTTTGCTTCATTATGTGGTGTCGGCATTTTCTCCTCCTTATTGTTGCAGTTTACCAGTTGTCAATTTCATATTTTTAGGATATGATAGGTCAAACAAAAATAAAATGCCATTTGTCATGTTTTGAGGTAATTTATGAAAATAAAAGACTGCTTAACTTATTGTTCCTCACAGGAAATATTTTCTAAGCTTGAAGACTTTTTTAAACAATGTCCTGCCCGGGTGCAGGATTGTCTGAATATGAACCGGATTTTGAAAGGAAAAATATTGATTTACTGCAATACGCCCCCACATACCGTTTATTTTCTGTTAAAGGGAAGACTGCAGATTTTAGATGAGAATGCAACGGAATTTCCTCTTTGTCTTTTAGAGGCTGCTCCTTTTGAAATTGTGGGCGACTACGAAATGTTTTCCAGGGGAGAATACAGTATTTCAACGGTTATGGCATATACGGACTGTATCTGTCTCTCCCTGCCGGCAGGCATTTACCGCACATGGATCAGCTCGGATGCCCATGCTCTTTTTCTCCGCACACAGATGCTTATGAAACAGCTTTCCACACAGGTTAGTTTCGAACGCCATTTTCTATACATGGATTACGAAACCCGCTGTATTCATCTTCTGCTTACGGAATACCTTCGCCATAAAACCGTAAACGGGCAAATCCGTCTTCCCATAAAGCGGGAGGAATTAGCCGCAAAGGCAGGCTGTTCCCTTCGGACAATAAACCGCATCATTGAAAGCTTGAAAAACCGGAACCTGATAAATCTCTGTCA
>CAZDRM010000334.1:0-1998 GCA_964507745.1 uncultured Lachnospiraceae bacterium | reverse complement strand
AAGCTGTTGCAGATGCTCATGACCTCTCCTGTCGCCTTCATCTGGGTGGTCAGGGTTCTCTTTGCCGTAATGAATTTATCAAAAGGAAGCCTGGGCAGCTTTACCACACAATAGTCCAATGTGGGCTCAAAGCTGGCATAGGTTTTCCCGGTTATGGCATTTTTGATTTCATCCAAAGTATAGCCTAAGGCAATCTTTGCCGCCACCTTGGCTATGGGATATCCCGTGGCCTTGGAAGCCAGTGCCGATGAACGGCTTACACGGGGGTTTACTTCTATAACACAATATTCAAAGCTTGTAGGATGCAGCGCAAACTGCACGTTACATCCGCCGGTAATCTGCAGCTCATCAATAATATTGAGGGCTGCGGTACGAAGCATCTGGTATTCCTTATCTCCTAATGTCTGGGAAGGAGCCACTACAATGCTGTCGCCGGTGTGGACGCCTACGGGGTCGATATTTTCCATATTACATACGGTAATGCAGTTGCCTGCACCATCCCGCATCACTTCGTATTCGATTTCTTTCCAGCCTGCGATACAACGCTCTACCAGTACCTGTCCTACACGGGATAAACGCAGACCGTTTTCCAGAATCTCTTCAAGCTCCGCCTGATTGTGGGCGATACCGCCGCCGGAGCCGCCTAAGGTATAAGCGGGACGAAGCACCACGGGATAACCGATGGTATTGGTAAAGGCAACGCCGTCCTCCACATTTTCCACCACCAGGGATGCCGCACAGGGCTCTCCGATTTTTTCCATGGTATCCTTGAATTCCTGACGGTCCTCAGCCTTTTTGATGGTTGCCGCAGTTGTTCCCAAAAGGGTCACATTATGGGCTTTTAAAAAGCCGCTTTCCTCTAATTCCATGCCCAGATTTAAGCCTGCCTGACCACCCAGGGTAGGCAGAATGCTGTCGGGCTTTTCTTTTTCGATTAACTGCTCCAGTACTTTTACGGTCAAAGGCTCAATATAAACCCTGTCCGCAATATTTTTATCCGTCATGATGGTTGCAGGATTGGAGTTGATTAGCACAACCTCCACGCCCTCTTCCTTTAAGGAACGGCATGCCTGTGTGCCCGCATAGTCAAACTCCGCCGCCTGTCCGATGACGATAGGACCTGAACCGATTACCAGTACTTTTTTTACATTGGGATTCTTAGGCATTTCTTTCCACCTCCATCATCTGTATAAATCTGTCAAACAGATATCCGGAATCCTGAGGTCCCGGACATGCTTCAGGATGGAACTGCACAGTGAAAATATTTTTGCCTGTATAAGCAAGACCTTCACAGGTCCCGTCATTGACATTGATAAAGGCGGGCGTGGCAACCTTTTCATCCAGCTTATCCATATCCACCACATAACCGTGGTTCTGGGAGGATATATAGACCCTTCCCGTGGCAAGGTCCTTTACGGGATGATTGCCTCCTCTGTGTCCATATTTCATCTTAAAGGTATCAGCGCCTGTGGCTAGAGCCATAAGCTGATGCCCTAAGCAGATTGCAAAAATAGGCGTATCCGATTCATAAAGCTTCTTTACGTTCTCTATAACCTCTGTACATACCTTGGGGTCTCCCGGTCCGTTGCTGAGCATAATGCCGTCAGGGTTAGCGGAAAGTATTTCTTCTGCTGATGTCCTTGCCGGGTAAACCGTCACATCGCAGCCTCTTGCCGCAAGGGATTTTGCAATATTGTCCTTGGCGCCCAAATCCAAAAGGGCAACCTTTTTGCCTGCGCCGTTTAATGTCTTTACCAGGGAAGGTCTCTTTTCCTTCTCCCCCGTGTATCTGGCAGAACCGGAAAGGGGTCCGTTTTCTGAAAGCTCTCTGGTTCCTTTTAACGTATATTTTTCTTTACAGGTAACAATGTCAACCACATTACCCATGTCATATTCTTTTAAACGCTTCTGGATTTCTTCCATGACATAATCCGCATTTGTGGTAATGCAGCCGTTCATGGTTCCCTTTTCCCTTAAAATCTTGGTTAAAGCTCTTGT
>CAZDRM010000333.1:0-1998 GCA_964507745.1 uncultured Lachnospiraceae bacterium | reverse complement strand
ATGCTGACGGCTTTGGATGATGAAAAGACCCAGGTACAGGCCTTTAATTCTTATGCAGATGATTATGTTATTAAGCCCGTATCCCCCATTATTTTATTAAAGAGGATGGAAACCATTTTGCGCCGGGTTAAAAAGGGAGAGCAGAAGGAGGAAAAAGGGCTGGTCATCCATGCGGATTCCTATCAGGCATTTTATGACGGAAAGCCTTTGGAATTGACCTTAAGCGAATTTCTACTGTTACAGGTTCTGGAAAAAGAGCCAAACAGGGCATTTACAAGGGAGCAGTTGATTCTTCGGATTTTCAATGAGGATTATGTGGGAAATGACCGGATTATAGACGCCCATATAAAGAACCTAAGGAAAAAGCTGCCCGGGAATTATATCAAAACGGTAATCGGAATCGGCTATCAGTTTAAGGAAGGGGAGTGAGGACTTGAAATTATCGAAGAAAACCTTTTTATACAGTATCATCCTGGCTGCAGGAATGGTTGCCTTGGTTATTGTATATTTTGTCCTGATGCTGCCTTCCCTTTATGTGGACTATGTTATGGACAGCAATCTGCAGTCTGTGGTGGATATCCAAAAGGGATATATGGAACATGGAGATTATGAAGGTCTGGAAATCAAAAATCCCAGCGCCGTTTATACCGTGGAAATCCCCATGGAGGGAGAGCAGGTTTATATAACAGGAAAGTTTATAAAATTGACCTTTGAAATACAGGATGAGGAATTACAGGAAATACTGGGGCATTTCCGCGGTATGATGAAAAACATGGAAAATGCCGAAGGATTGGAGGATAACCGGGAGAATTTTTCACAGGAGTCATTTATAGAACTGTGGGAAAACGGGTTAAAGGATAAGTTACTGACAGAGGAGATGACGGCAGGGGATTATCCCGTAAAGGCAGAAGTGGAATTAAAAGAAGGGGAGGATGTATACAAGGAAGAATATTACCGGCTTCACAGAATATCCGATGAGCTCATGGTATATGAATACGGTATTTCCAACGACAGCTATGGCTATACAACTTATATTGCCATGGGAAAGACAGAGCATGCATTTATCTTTACCGTTCTGCCAACCATGACCCCCAGAATGGAGGAAATCACGCCGGTGGTTATGAGCAGCCTTCCCATGATTATAACGGTGGTATTTCTGGCGGTTTTAGTAGCTTCGGGATTCTTTTCAAGAAAAATCGTCAATCCCATTATCCGCCTTGCAGGATATGCGGAAAGCGCAAAAACGGCGGAGAATTTTGAAGTAAAACCTTTTGAATCGGAAAGCGAAGATGAAATCGGTACTCTGAGCAGAGCTTTAAATGAACTATATGACAAGCTGCGGGAAAGTTATCTGGAATTGGAAGGGCAGAACAGGATTCTGGAGGAGGAAAACGAAAGGCAGGAGGTATTCATGCGGGCATCCTCCCATCAACTGAAAACCCCTGTTGCGGCAGCCTTGCTTTTAGTGGAAGGTATGATAAACGAAGTGGGAAAATATAAGGACACAAAGACATATCTTCCCGAGGTCAAAAAGCAGCTTTTGTCCATGAGAAAAATTGTGGAGGATATATTAGATTTAAACCATCATGCCAGAAATCCCGAAAAGGAAATGCTCACAATAGAAGGACTGACAAAAGAGGTTTTAAAAGCATACGAGGTACAGTTGGAAAATCGTAAGCTTATGCTAACTGTAGAAGGGAAGAAGAGCCTCCGGACGGATGCAGGAATGATGAAAAAAATTATCGACAATCTGGTTTCCAACAGCGTGCAGCATACGCCGGAAGGAGAGAGAATTGAAATAAAAATTAATGAGGAAAGCTTGTGCATCAGAAATTACGGAAGTCATATAGAGGAAAAGCTTCTGGCAAATATTTTCGATCCTTTTGTCAGCAGTGACAGCAGGGAAAAAGGAAAAGGGCTGGGGCTGTATGTGGCGGCTTACTATTGCAGGATATTAAACTGTGCGCTGCAGATAGAAAACATGGAAAATGGCGTAGA
>CAZDRM010000332.1:0-2000 GCA_964507745.1 uncultured Lachnospiraceae bacterium | reverse complement strand
GGTGATGCAGAGCAGGTTTTGATTTCAGACAGCAGTGGGAGTCTGGAATTAACCGCAAAGACAGATTATGAAATTACGGTTGATAAGATTGCGGGAAGATTGGATATAAATCAATGGAAGGCAAAAGCAATCATTCATATTCCGGAAGAAAATATGGTAAATGTCATAAATAAAGGCAGAAAATGTAAGGTTTATTATGTAAAAGAAGGAAAAGAAGCAGAGTGTGAAAATGTTGCTGACAGTGAAAATGAAATCAGTGTTTCGGGAATATTTTCAGAGCTGGTTGTGGATTTGGCGAGGTAATCAAATGGCTAATTGCAGACAAAAGACTTGACATAACAGAATTAATGAGTATAATTGATGTTATATAACAATAGTTATTCATAAGGAGAAATTGACATGCCACCGAAAGCCAAAATTACAAAAGAAATGGTGATAGACGCAGCTTTTGAGGTCGCAAGAGCTGGGGGTGCAGAAAATATCAATGCACGAACAGTTTCAAAAAAACTCGGTTGTTCCACGCAACCAGTTATGTACCATTTTGCGAAAATTGAGGATATGAAAAGAGCCGTGTACGAAAAACTATGTTGGTTTCACACGGAATATCTGATGAATGTCAATTCCCAGGAAAATGTTATGCTTGGGATAGGACTGAATTATATCCGTTTTGCGGTGGAAGAATCCAATTTGTTCCGTTTCCTGTTCCAGTCAGGCTTTGCTGTGGAAAGCAGCGTTCTTCAAATGATAGATGCTGAGGACCTTAAACCTGTCATTTCTGCGATGCAGGAAGAAATGAAGCTAAATGAGGAACAGACAAAAGAGGTTTTTCTGACACTTGCTATGTTCGTTCATGGATATGCAAGTATTATCGCCAATAATTCATTGGAATTTGAGGAAACTGTTGTGGCAGCCCATTTAGAGCGTGTCTATCTTGGGGCAATATTAGCATTACAGGAGGAAAAACGTAATGAAGAAATTATATGAGAAAAGCGAATTGAAGTTTTCGTTGTTATGGATTATTGGCTATGTTGTCTTATGTAGCATGGCAGATGATTTTTCGCGTTCTTTGGGAATGGAGAAAATAATTACTGCTCCGGTATGTGTATTTTTAGCATTGTTTCTTTTTGTCTGGATTAGAAAGAATAACTTGTCAGAAAAATATGGCTTATGTTTATTTAAGGGGAATTGGAAGAATTACTTATACTTTGTACCGCTTTTATTAATTATGAGCACGAATCTGTGGAACGGTGTAACAATGAATGTTTCTGTTACGGAAACTGTGTTACATATTTTGAGTATGTTATGTGTAGGTTTTATTGAAGAAGTTATTTTCCGTGGATTTCTTTTTAAAGCAATATGTAAAAGCAATTTGAAGCAGGCAATCTTAATCTCAAGTATTACCTTTGGTATCGGTCATATTGTGAATTTGTTGAATGGCGCAGAGGTTATATCTACCCTTTTACAAATTTGTTATGCAATCGCACTTGGATTTCTTTTTACAATTATTTTTTATAAAGGAAAGAGCCTGTTACCTTGTATTTTTACACACAGTATTATCAATTCGTTAAGCGTTTTCGGTGTAGAAGGTTCACAGATGTTTTATATAGCAACTGCTGCGATATTATGTGTCATTTCTGTGGGATATGCCTTATGGATATTGAGGAAAGAAGGCTATGTGCCAGCGACGTCTGTTCAGGAATAAATAAATTGCAAACATAGAAAATAAAAGAAGCCCTAATCATGATTAATTTTAAGTGATTAGGGCTTTTTATAATGATATCTACAAGTGCAAATTTTTAGTTCCGCAAATTGAAATTATATAGAGGCTATATCCTCCCATTTTGCAGGTTTCGCAAAAAGGTATCCCTGGGAATAGGTGATTCCGATTTTTTCCATAATCTGCTGGATGTTTTCATTTTCCACAAACTCGCCTATTACTTCTTTTTCTGTGTTTTTGCACCATTCATTTATCATTGTCACAAATTCACGACAGTTTTCAT
>CAZDRM010000331.1:0-2030 GCA_964507745.1 uncultured Lachnospiraceae bacterium | reverse complement strand
TGGACTTTAATCCCATGGCGGGAGAAAAGTATTCTCAGGTACGTCGGCTGTATGTTGAGAAAATCCTTCCCTTATTGGAGGAAGGGGAGAATTCTTTTGATAAGTGTGTTCTGACATATCGATATTTCTTGTCTATTTTTGAATATTGTGGATTCAAACGTGTGGAGAAAAAGCATTTTCCGGAAAAATGTTATGACAAAACTTTGTGATTTCTGAGTTATCTATTTAAAATAACGAACTTGCAGGCATAGTTTTTAGGCATAGATATATATGCGTAAAAACTATTTGTTTTTAAAGGGGTTTAAAGCTATAATGATAATAATTAAATACCCTCACTGATTTACAGTGTTTCTATTTGAAAACATGGGAGGATAGGGTATAGATGAAAAAGTTTTTTCAGGCTATCAGGCAGAATGATTTAGATACGGTCAGGGAACTGCTTGAGAAGAAACCGGAGCTTATTGCAAGCACGGCAAAGCAGCCACCTAAAAAGGATGACGGACAGTCGCCCTTACAGGTTGCGTTAAAAACAGGGAATTTTGATATTGCCGAGTATTTACTGGATGCAGGCGCTGATGTGAATTTTATGGAAGCGGATACCTGTTGTAATCAATGGAGGGCGCCGGTTCTTCATGATGCCATTAATGCGGCAATCATGAATTGCAGATGGAATACCAATTCTCCTGCAGGCGTCATTCAGGTTTTTTCCACAAAGGAAAAGGCGGACAGGGCTTACGGCATTCTTGAAAGAATGATTGATATGGGTGCAGATGTAAATGGAAAAGATTCCTATGGTAATTCATGTCTCTGGCGTTTCTGCCTTCAGGCCAGACAGATTCTGCCGACTTATAACCATGTACAGCACAAGCTGGGAAATGACAGAGTTTTAACCGAAGAGCTGAAAGATGATTTATCAAGAATTTTCCTGCTTTTAAAGGAGCATGGGATGGACATGGATTATGTTACGCCTAATGATTCCTGCAAAGCAGAGGAACGATATAAAGAAGAGCCATTGGCATATTTTTTTAATTTAAAAACAAGGAGGAAATGGAAATGGTTTACAAAGAGTATCAGGACTTAAAGCTTTCCGCGCTGGGACTGGGAACTATGCGTCTGCCGGTCATTGACGGGGATGATGCCAGGGTCGATGAGGAAAAGACGGCGGAAATGGTGGCATATGCCATGGAGAAGGGTATCAACTATTACGATACCGCGTGGGGCTATCATAGCGGCAATTCCGAAACCGTTATGGGCAAGGTGCTCAGTCAGTATGACAGGGACAGCTACTATCTTGCCACAAAGTTTCCCGGCTATGATTTGTCCAATATGGACAAAGTGGAGGAAATCTTCGAAAAGCAGCTTGAGAAATGCAGGGTGGACTATTTTGATTTCTATTTAGTGCATAATGTATGTGAGATGAATATCGACGCATATCTGGATGAGAAATACGGAATCTATGATTATCTGGTAAAACAGAAGGAGAACGGCCGTATCCGCCATCTGGGATTTTCCGCACACGGAAGCTGCGAGGTTATGAAGCGTTTCCTTGACAGATACGGAAAAGCCATGGAATTCTGCCAGATTCAGTTAAACTGGCTGGACTGGTCCTTCCAGAATGCCAAAGGGAAAGTGGAACTATTAAAGGAGTGGAACCTTCCAGTATGGGTTATGGAGCCTTTAAGAGGCGGCAAGCTGGCTTCCCTGAAGGCTGAGGATGAAGCAAAGCTAAAGGCATTAAGGCCGGATGAGAGCGTTCCTGCATGGGCATTCCGGTTTTTGCAGGCACTGCCTGAGGTAACCATGGTGCTATCGGGTATGTCCAATATGGAGCAGTTAAAGGAGAACATACAGACCTTCGAAACGGATAAGCCCCTTAATAAAGAGGAGTGGGACGGAATTCTCGGCATTGCCGATGAAATGTTAAAGCAGAGCAACCTGCCCTGCACGGCGTGTCATTACTGTGTCAGCCATTGTCCCAAGGGCTTGGATATTCCGGAACTGATAGAATTGTACAATGAGCATTGCTTTAC
>CAZDRM010000330.1:0-2031 GCA_964507745.1 uncultured Lachnospiraceae bacterium | reverse complement strand
GCAATAGGACTTCGTCCCGCAATTTCAATATAGCACTCACAGGTTGTCAGAATGGAATTCACATACTCATCGGAAAATGCCCTTCTCTGGTCGTTTAACACCAGATCCACCCTGCCCAAACGCAATTCATCATAGAGTTCTTCATGATTTCCGTTTATAATATGCAAGGCAATATCTGGATACTTTTCCGTAAACTCCGCCACTGCCTGCTGGAACTCCCTTCCGTTATAGCATTTCAGATAACCAATGCAAAGCTGCGGGGCATCCTCACGGGCAATTCTCACTGTTTCCCTGCATAACTTCTCAAAATCCGCAGTCAGCACCAAACTTTTCTTATAAAAATGTTCCCCGGCAGGTGTAACAGAAAATTTCCTGTTTTTCCGCTCAAGCAGCTTAACGCCAAGCTCCTGCTCCAAGGCCTGGATCTGCTGGGAAATCGCCGACTGGGATATATAACATTCCTCTGCCGCCTGTGTAAAGCTCTTGCAGCGGACAACCGCCTGAAAATACTTTATCTGTTTTAACACGATTCTTTTTACCTCTTTATATATGATTATTTTATATCTTCTTTTCTAAATATCATATCATACATAGGCAAAAAGCACACGATTCCTTTTATATTTATAAAATAAGAGCATATGAAAACCGTTTCTTAACTTCCGGTTAACATATGCTCTTTTTACAAATATTACTATTATCTCAAATACCGGAAATCTAATTTATTCCACATGGAATGCAATTCCCGCAATTTGTGCCGGATTTTCATCCGTCCTCTCTGTCACATCCAGATAGAAATCCTTCTCTCCGTTGTCCAACAGGGTAATCCGGTACACATGGGTTCCGTCACCATTGATACCATCATAGCATCCAAGCATTTGCATCCAGTTTCCTGCCGAATCCTTAATACCGATGTCGGGATCGTTATAAGGGTCATTATAAGGCTCTTTTGAAAAATCAGGCGCTTCTATGATAAGATTCAATGTAGCTTTGGTCCTTACCGCATTTACAACCCTTACCCCGTTGTCTTCTTTGTTAATTTCCGTCACCACATTGTCAGATGTATCTACGGTTACCGGGAAAGAAAGCTTCCATTCGCCCTCTACATTAACCGTGTGTACATACTCTCCTTCTTCGTCATGGTTGTCGTAATCCTCACCCATGAATGACTTAATAGAAATCTCAATCGGCAGCACATCTCCGTTTTTGTAGGTTTTCTGTTCCTCTGTGGCAAAAAGACTATAGTTCTCTACCGATGCATAAGTTCCGTCCTCCTGCCTTCTAAAGGTAAGGAGACAGTTATCGTCCTCTCCGTCAATCCCTACTTTACAAGCCGAATGCCATTCTCCATCGGAAGATATCTTCGCGGTTTGAATTCCATCGATTTCATTAGCTGTCAAATCTTCATTATCCGTTATCAATTCCAAAGTATAATAAATCTTATACCCATCGCAAAAGATATCGCATACCCTTAAGTTTACACCTGCATCCTCTGTCTCCAATACCGGTGCTTCTCCCATGGAATCTGCCACTACAGAATCTGCCATCACGCTTTCTTCCCCGATTTTGGTATAGATTTCCTTCATTTCTTCCGCGTCTTTTTCGCCCTCATTTCCTGCAATGATTTTATCATAAAGGCTACCCAAAAGCGCCTTTGCAGCTACGGGATTGCTCCCTATGGCTATGGCGGACACAGCCACACATGCCGCTGCTGCAATTCCTGCAATTTTTCTTCCTGTTTTGCCGCTTCTTTTTTCTTTTCCTGCTTCCTGTTTTTTCATTTTCTTTACCTCCTGCAACAACCGTTGTTCGATTTTCTGCTTTTCTTTGGAGGATAACTCTTTTTCTTCATATTCATCTAAATCCATTTCCACATCGTTTAACAAGTCATAGATCCTGTCGTCCATCTCTTCATGCCTCCCTTTCCTTCAGATACTGCTTTTTCATGCGCTGCTTCCCGCGGGAGAGCCTGTTATAAATAACCGCTTTTCCCATGCCCGTTTCCCTGCTGATTTCATCCATTGATTTTTCTTC
>CAZDRM010000329.1:0-2036 GCA_964507745.1 uncultured Lachnospiraceae bacterium | reverse complement strand
TGACGGGTGAACCAGATGGCAAGCGTTACAAATGGACAGAAATGATAGAGAGATTTAAGATGTTAGGCAGACCTCTTACCGAGGAAGAAGCAGAAGAATTTAGGATTAAATAACAGAAAACAATCTTTAACAGAGCAGAGATTCGAAAGAGTCCCTGCTTTTTTGCACACAAAATCAAATTTAACACACCCACATCCCCACCACAGCCCCATCGGCGTTTCAGACCGGCATTTGCAGGGGCATAGACAAGGGACAGGGCGCAGGAAAATTATATGGCTTTTTCCCAATCGATTACCGAAAACCGGAAATTTTTCTTACAGCCCGGTCAACCCCAAGGGGTAACAGCCCCGGACGGGCTGTTAAGCGTCTCTGCGGCATGGATGCCGCATTGACGCGCCCCCTGTCCGGTTGCCAAAACACTCTAAACGGGCTGTTAGAAAAATCCGGTTTTCCGTACGATTACGAAAAAGCCATATAATTTTCCCGCGTCCTGTCCCTTGTCTATGCCCCTGCAAATGCCGGTCTGAAACGCCGATGTTCTTTCGATGTTCTGCCCCTACCCAATCCCCCCACTTTTTTATATAATAAATCCAAATATTTTTGTAACAAAACCTTCCAAACTCCGTCTAACCAATGAAGAGGAGGTAAAACTGCCCAATGGATTTTGAAAAACTCTACAATATGTACTATATGGAAATATACTCCTACGTCCTGACCATGACAAAAAACAGCCACATGGCGGAAGAAATTACCCAGAAAACCTTTTTCAAGGCCATGAACTCCCAAAGCAAATTCCGCAAACAGTCAGGAGAATACACATACCTGTGCGCCATAGCCAAAAATCTCATCTACGACGAAATGCGCCACTACAAACGCTTCGGAGAAACCGATACGGAAGCCCCTGATAAGATGAATATAGAACATATGGTAGAAGATGAGGACACCATGCTGCGGATTCATCAGATCCTGCACACACTGGAGGAACCATACAAGGAAGTGTTCCAGTTAAGGGTTTTTGGAGAACTGAGCTTCAAAAAGATAGGAACTATCTTCGAAAAAACAGAAAACTGGGCGCGTGTGACCTATCATAGGGCAAGACTTAAGATTTTGGAAAGGATGGATTAAGAAATGAAATATGAATGCGAAATGATTCGGGATCTGCTGCCCCTGTATCATGATAAAGTATGCAGCAAAGTCAGCGAAAGAGTGGTAGAGGAGCATTTGGAGGAATGCGCCCCCTGCAGGAAAATTGCGGAACAATTAAAGAATACAGCTTTTGACGAGAAGCTGCAGATAGAAAAGGAAAACGTAATCGGCGCCCATGCCAAAAAAGTAAAGAGAAAAACCTTTATGGTAGGCGCTTATATGGCTGGCATTTTAATGATACCTGTGGTAGTCTGCCTGATCTGCAATATTGCAATCGGACACTCCTTAGACTGGTTTTTCATTGTCCTTGCCTCCCTCATGGTCCTGGCGTCCGTAACGGTAGTGCCCCTTGTCCTGGAGGAAAAAAGAGGCCTGTACACTTTGGGAGCCTTTACCGTAAGCCTGCTGTTCTTATTGCTGGTCTGCGATATCTACAGCAAAGGAAGCTGGTTCCTCGTGGCGGCATCGGGAGTTTTGCTGGGACTGTCCGTTGTATTCATGCCCTTTGTGGCATATCAGATAAAACTGCCAAAACCGCTGTCCCATCAAAAAGGACTTGTGGTTATGGCAGTGGACACGATTCTCCTTTACGAAGTAATCATTATTTCCCACTTCTACAGCCATGCAGGCATGATTTACCTGTTGAAAGGGCTTATGATCAACACCGTCTGCATGCTGCTTCCATGGGGAATGTTTGCGGTTATCCGTTATCTGAAAACAAACGGCTTGATAAAAGCGGGAATTTGTACCATAATTACAGGTGTATTCTGTGCGTTTATTAACGATATCATCACACTGATTTTAGAAGGCAGGCTTCGTATATGCATTCTGGATGCGGATTTGAGCCGGTGGACCATGGGAGTGACCAGAGCCGATGAAATCGATACGAC
>CAZDRM010000328.1:0-2064 GCA_964507745.1 uncultured Lachnospiraceae bacterium | reverse complement strand
AAAGCAAATGGAGGAAAAACAAATGGGAACACAGCAGCAGCTTACAACACAGCAGCAGCTTACAACACAGCAGGTGGAATTATTGATTGTAATTAAGGAAATTGAGGATTATGGCAAGGAACATGACATTGAGGAGGAGGGAGGAATAGGAGAAATCTTAGGTAGTAGTAGTAAATTTACAACCCCTGATGAATTGGCTAAAAACAGTGAAGTATTAGAGAGTTATGGGTATCTGCATGGTAACTATGAGTTGACAATGGATGGCAGGCAATATGTTGAACTGTTTGAGGAATATTTGCAGGAGAAGGCTGAAATTGCTAAAGAGGCTGAAAAGTCAAAGGTTGAACACGTTTCATTTTCGCTGATTAACATTGAAAAATTGGAAGCGGCTCTTGCCAAGATCGATATTTTTGGAAAAGGTTTAAAATTTTTGGAATTGTTTAAGAGAAAAAAATAAGACAGAAAAGCAGTAGAGGTTTTATATTTACCTTACTAAGACTTCCCATACCCTAAATGGGCTTTGTACCTTGAAAATTCAATATTTCAGCTAACAAAATAGTATTTATGCCGATACTGCCGCTGGATGTAATGCTTTTTGAAGATATTTCGGTAAACGGTTCTCAAAATCAGCAGCAAAAGCCACTATCTGCTCATTGCTCAGTTTCAGGATCTCCTGCAGACTTGCCATCATTGCATCCATCAGGATACAAAGGGAATGTGAGAATGTTATATCCGCCATTTCATCCACAAGAAAGAAGAACAGTTCTCCCAATGTTCTCTGATCTTCATTCCTGCGCTGTTCCAGAGCAAGCAGCATATATCCGGTAAACACGATTGCTGTATGGGCAGTCAGTGCATCATAGGAAAGACTGTGGCATTCACCAGTCAGGTTCAGCACTGATTTGCAGGTTTTGAAGAATACTTCGATCTGCCAGCGCTTGCCGTAAATACGGATGATCTCTTCCGCGGAAAGCTCCGGATCAGTGCATATGAATGCGAGCCGGTCTTTACGGTTGGCTTTATTGCGTACACATACGATCTTTGCCGGAACAGGATCCTTTTTTCCAGGCATGATATCAACAGCCAGCAGGTACTTTGACCTGCCGCGCCGCTTCTTGTTACGGGAGTAGATCTCTTTGATATTAAGCTGTTCGCCCCTGTATCCATACCTGATCCGGCTGCTTTTCTTTACCATGGCGATCACATCCATGTTTCTGGATTTAATGGCTGTGATCCGGGCCGGGTTTGCAAACCAGCAGTCAAACAGGACATAGTCCGCTGATAATCCGCAGGAGACAGCCGTATCAAGAAGTGTGAGCATTGCTTCAGGCGCTTTGCTCTGGGCAAGGGTCCTCCTCTTTCCGGCAATGGTCCTTTTGTCAAAGTCCCGGATCTGCCCGATCACGTTGGATCCTTTGGCAGAGGCAGGCAGCTGTTGACTGGGATAAGGGTATTGCCATCGCTCCAGCTGAGAGTGAGCATGCGGTAGCCTTTTTTGTAGGTCATATCCGTATGGTCAAAAACCCGGGAACCCAGTTCGGTTTTCTTACAGCTGGTGCGTTCGAACAGGGTATCATCCACGATAAAGACATTTGTGCGTTTTTCATCGGTAAGATCCTTCAGGTCCCTGTTTACGATACCGGCTGCAAGGAGCGATGTGAAACGGAGCCAGTTTGTTTTTGTGGAATTCAGGAAACGGTAGAAGGTATTCTTGGAGAAGTGCTCCCTGAATGCCCCGGTTTGCTGCTGCATATACATGCTCCGATCCTGAAAAACAATGCCCGGCTTATATCTGAGAAGAGAAATGGACGGAATTCCCTTTTCCTTTGTACCGTTACACCTGGACAGAAGTTTTCCGACATGGTGTCTGGAAAAAAATCGCTGAATACAATCAAGTAAAGCTACCTCATCCGTATTATTCTGTGATATAATGGACATGGCATAAATTCTCCTTTGTTAGAATGGTTTCTCGACAATTCCATTATAGCAGATGGAACGTATTTATGCCTTTTTTATTGGCTGAAATATTGAATTTTCAAGGTTCAGCACACCTTATTGGTGTGG
>CAZDRM010000327.1:0-2091 GCA_964507745.1 uncultured Lachnospiraceae bacterium | reverse complement strand
ACCGCTTCAGCGTTGTCGCTATGATTATCTGCATTTTATTAGGAATCGGATATATCGTAAATCCGACATTGAACAGGGAACTGACATTTCAGCGTATTTATCAGATTTTAACGAATCTGATTTTGACGGGTGCATTGCAGCTTCTCGTTTTCCGGTTTTATCTGCATGTAGGGAAAGAGAAGGAACATGAGAGAGAAAAACAACTGATACAGATGAATTACAGGCTTTTGGAACGTCAGTTGGAGATTTTGGAAGAATCTGTGGACTTGAGCAGGCGGCTGCGTCATGATATCAGACATCATAACGCAGTCATTGCGGAGTATGTACGCAGGGGACAGAAGGAAGAATTATTGCAGTATTTGAAAGAGTATGACAGGGAAACCGATCAGGGAGTACCGGAAATGATATGCTCCAATGTGGCAGTCAACAATATTCTGTCAGCTTACACTGCAAAGGCGAGGAGCGAGCAGATTAAGGTTACCTTTGATGTGGAGCTTGGCAGGAATCTTACGATACCCAGCATTGATCTGGTAACAATTCTTGCCAACGCCTATGAAAATGCGATTTATGCCTGTATGGAAGTGATGAAACAGCCCGATGGGCGGGAGTGTTTCATTCATCTGATGCTCAAAAAAAGAAGGAACAAGCTGATCATCTCCTTCAGCAATACCTGCAGAATGGAAACGGAACTGAAGGACGGACAGCCTAAAACGGAGTTTACAGGAGGCATCGGTGTCTCAAGCATTATCAGGACGGCAGAAAAATATGCCGGAGAATATGATTTTAAAAATGATAACGGCGTGTTTGTATTCAGGCTGATCATGAATATAGAATCTGAAACTGAGAGGGATAAAAACCCCGGAATGGAGAAAAGATGACCTATTTGATAGCGCTTTGTGATGACGAGGAAGCAGAGCTTGACAAGACAGAGAAATTATTGAGCGCATATGAGAAAAAGCATCCTGAACTGGATTTTATGATAGCGCGTTTTGAAAGCGCGGGAGAATTGCTCTATATGGTGGAAGAAAGAAATTATACGCCGAACCTGATTTTCATGGATATCTTTATGCCGGGGCAGGAGGGGATGTCTGCTTCTCTGGGGATGGATGCCTCGAAAAGGCTTCGTGACATGGGAAACAAAGCAAAGCTGATTTTTCTTACCACATCGGGAGAGTATGCATTGGAAGCCTTTGACGTAGAGGCGTCGAAGTATCTGCTCAAGCCGGTTGCCGAGGATAAGATAACAGAAGCGCTGGACAGAGTTTTAGCGGAGATAGAAGAAGAGCAAAAAAGATATATCCTGCTTAAAATCGAAGGAAGAATTGTGAGAGTGCCTGTAAAAGATATCGTATACTGCGAGGCACAGGGCAAGACACAATGCATGTATCTTGCCAACGGCGAAAAGAACCTGCTGCGTATGACTATGACGGAAATTTACAGTCTGCTGTCGGGGTATCCGGAGTTTGTAAGAATCGGCGTTGCCTTTATTGTTAATATGGAGTTTGTTGACAGCTTAAATGCACAGGATATCTGCCTTGCCAACGGAAGAAAAATCTATCTTCCCAGAGGCGCTTATAAGTCTTTGAAGGAACTTTATTTCCAATATTATTGCGGGGATATTTAATTTTGCCTGTCTTTTTTTAATATTCGCTGCTATTGTATCCAAAACTATCCGAAACCCATCCGTATTGTCTGAAAAATACCATTCACGTCATATAATTACCACTCGCGTAAAATTGGGGACATAAAATGAAAAAATGATATATTGTATCTGATACTGAAAACAAAAAAGTTATAGAGCCACAAATGAAGGAACAAAATTTTATATGGAAAAATGCCTTAACAAAGGCTCTATCGAATTTTTTTCGCTGGCGCCTTCTGATTAAAGAGGCTGATTGTAGGTACCCTGATGGAGTTATATCAGGCTTACACCGACTATAACGGCATGATGGATTTGACAGAAAACATGTTCCGCCATGTGGCAGAAGAGGTGTGTGGCACAACAACGGTTCCTTAATACAGGCATCGATTTTGACGAAGTTGCCGATACGGAAGCGGCTAAGAAGCTGGCGGATGAAAAAGATGTTCACT
>CAZDRM010000326.1:0-2094 GCA_964507745.1 uncultured Lachnospiraceae bacterium | reverse complement strand
CTGGTTGATAAAGGGATTTTGTATAAGAAAAGAGGCGTTGGCATGTTTGTACAGAGCGGAGCAAAGGAGAAAATCAAAGAGGGCAGAAAATCGGAGTTTTATGAGAAATTTGTCAGAAGTCTGCTGCAGGAGGCAAAGAGCCTGGGAATCGGAAAGACAGAACTGATTCACATGATAGAGAAAGAGGAGGAAAAATAGATGAGTCTGGAATTGAAGAAAATTACGAAATGTTATGGGAAGAAAACGGTGCTTGATAGTCTGGATCTGACTCTTGAGGAGGGGAAGATTTACGGGCTGGTAGGAAGAAACGGCGCGGGAAAGACCACTATGCTTTCCATAGCCAGCGCACAGAATCCCACCACAGAGGGAGAAATTTTACTGGATGGGGAAACAGTGTGGGAGAATCAAAAGAGTCTGAATCAGATTTGCTTTTCAAGAGAAATGGTAAATACGGCTAATAATGTAGCAAGTGCCTTAAAGGTAAAGGAATATATGAAAATGGCTGAAATGCTCTTTCCCTATTGGGATAAGGAAATGGCCCACCGGCTGGTGGAAGAGTTTGAACTGGATGAAAAACAGAGAATTATAAAGCTGTCTAAAGGAATGCAGTCCATGGTAACCATTATTGTGGCACTGGCAAGCAAGGCGAAATATACATTCCTGGATGAGCCGGCGGCAGGCCTGGATGTGGTGGCAAGGGAAAATTTCTACAGGATTCTGCTGGATGAGTATAGTGAGAGCGGGAGAACCTTTGTGATTTCCACCCATATTATCGAAGAGGCGGCAGATGTATTTGAAGAGGTCATTTTCTTAAATAAAGGGAAGATCATGCTGAAGGAAAATACGGAAGAGCTTCTGGCGCGCTGCATTCATATCAGCGGCAAAGCAGAGGAGGTGGATGAAATCATAAAAGGAAAAAGGGCCTTCCATCAGGAGAAGCTGGGCAGAAGCAAAGGGATTACCCTGATGCTTGATGCGGGAGAGGTTTTTGATAAGAAAGGAAAAGATGTGGAGATAAGATCCTTAAATCTGCAGGATGTATTTGTAGCACTTTGCGGTAAGGAGGAAAAATTATGAGTAAGGAAACAAAGCGTTTGTTAAAATACGATTTGTTATGTGCCCTTAAGGATATCTGGATTTTTGTCCTGATTGTGCTGGGACTTCAATTGTGGTGCTATTTTATGTATAAAGCTGTGGCGAATGCGGCCTTTTTAGTAACCTTTGTAATAGGAATGCCCATCATAGTATGGGGAATAAAGGACTGGCAGACTCAGATAAGACTATATGTGAGCAGCGGAATGACCAGAAAAGGAATATTCAAAGTTTTGCTTATGAGATATGTGATAATCGTTTTGGCAGGGCTCATAATAGAGACAGTTGTAGTTATTACAAGTTATCCGGAGCTGGGCATGAAGCTTCTGGTGTTGTCGGGATTTTTTCTGTTGTTTCTATGGGGCTTTGGAGAGATAGCGGGAGTGCTGGCATATCAGGGAAAAAAGCTGGGGCAGGTTTTAATGCTTATCGGTTATATGATGGTAGGAATGATAAGCGCAGGCAGCGTTTTAACAGAAAATCAGATGGAATTTTGGTGTGTTTTGTTAGATGAAATTACAGTGGTAAACATATTGATTATTGGAACTGCGGCTGCAGCTGTGTTAGCAGGCGGTATCTTTCTTGCAAAGAAGCAGATAGGAAAGTATATGGTATATTAAGCCGAAAGGAGGGAACGGCATGTTGATAAAAACAATGAAACTTAGACTGGATGAATTGGTTCTTTATGTGGCGGTTGATTTGGGAGCATTTCTGTTTGGCAGTCTCCTGCTGGGGCTTGTGACTTATTTTGGAAGCGACGAGCCGGATTATACTGTATTCCGCATAGGAACAGTCATGGCGTGGATCATATTCTGCTTTATATCCGTAGGAATGGGGATGTACGGTATGAGCTGCTATTTTAACTGGCATGTGGGATTTGGCAGAACAAGGAAAAGCTTTTTTATATGTGACGTGACAACGGAGTTTTGCTGGAATTTGATCAGCCTTATAATAATATGGGGGCTCAGCTTCGCAGAAGGCGGTATATTAAAGCTGTTTTAC
>CAZDRM010000325.1:0-2095 GCA_964507745.1 uncultured Lachnospiraceae bacterium | reverse complement strand
CCAGACTCGTAACCGCTTCGCCCGTTACTCGTATCGCCGTCTGGAAAACGACGGCACAATTCCAATACAGCCTTGAACTGCTCTGAATCAAAATGGCTCTTCCCCGTCTCCCAGTCAATAAAAGCATCTTCGTTGAACACCATAAGATATTGCATTATTTCTTCCCTTGTGATTCCATCAAAAGGCAGCGCTCCGGGATTGCATGCAGTAATCGTGAGCAGGCCTTCCAAGGTCAAGCCAGCATCATTTTCCAGCATACTCCTGTCGCCCACAACTGTTCTCAGCCTGAAACTTTCCGGGATGCCAACTAAAATCCCATCAAAGGTATATACATCCAATATCCCATCCAGAAAATCGGAATCAGAAAGCCTTTCGGACTTTTCCAGGTAATGTGACAGATCCTCGAAAATTCCCTGTCTGGCAAGATTTTCTACATTGACACCAGACAAATCAATAATATCAATAGCTTCTTTCGCCAGCATGGCATTATACAAATCTGTCAAAGAGCTATATTTTTTCACAGTGATATGATACTGGCTGTTGTTCCTGTTGAATTCAGCAGCCATGGCGGCCAGATCACTTCCGCCGTCCACGGTTGCCAGAACCAATTCAGACCGTTTTGGAGCTTCTTTTGCTTTTGTTTTAGTAAGCAGCACAATGCTTTTGTCAATATGCTGCCCATCGTTCACCGCGCAAAAATATCTTCCATCTTCCAATAACCCTAAGAGACTTACATAATACCCATTGATGTTGCTGTCCCCCCATACAAACAGTTCTTCCATTTTTTGTGTAGAGAACTTATATCCATAAGCTGCAATATCATCATACAGCAGAAAATCATACTGCCCTGCCGAATCTATACAAATTCCATTGACAGCCGGGAAGTCCTTTATGGACTCTGTAAGCTGTTTTTTCTCAAAGTCCACTTCCGCCAGTGTGCAATGATCCGCTTTTTCCCCTTTACTGATGCAGACATAGAACCTTCCATCATCCCCACTTGCTGCACCCTTAACCTGAACATCCTCCGAAGAATCATATGATATGGCGCCATGATAATCTCCGTCTTCTGCATACAGCCAGATGCCCGCTTCTGGGCTAAAAACATATATCCGCCCCTGCCCATCGGTTGCTATGTCGCTAACGGAAACATTGCCACCCAGTTGCTTTGTAATCTCTTTGTAAAATACATTCTGTCCTTCCGAATCAAATTTATATAAGAACCGCCGAAACTGTCCGAAGCCGGCAGAATAAACATTAACTATTAGCCATGTATTACAGTTTTCATCAAAAGTATAGCAGCTAATTTCCCGGATGCTCCCATCATCCTTCCAGTCGATGAGGATGCTTTTCAATTCCCTGTCAGTCAGTGAATATCGGCAGATACTTTGCGTTTCTGCCTCCCCGTTCACCCCAAGGTAACAGACTGTACCGCCGATCAACTGCATGCCTCCATAATCGGCCCTTTTATCCTGAATCTCAATTCTTTCAGGCACATAGACCCATTCCCGTTCCTGTGCGGCAACAATGGGATTGCTTCCGTTCGGATTACCATTGTTGTCTGAATTGCCACCGTTACCTGATGTACTTGTACTGCACGCTGTCAAAAAAACAGCAATAAGCATAACCATGCAGCATATGATTTTTTTCATAACTTCTCTCATAAAAATTCTTCCTTTCTCTTTGTGATGTACCATCAATGACAATCTCATTATCCTTTTTTAAACCGTAATTTCAACCTTTTCTGCGCCAAGCGACATTTTATGTTCATTTTTGGTCTTTTTTCACTATCCGCTTTAAAATGCAGCGAACTTGTAAATCTGCGGAAAGCATGATTATTCTCTGCCTTTTTGCCCAAAATCCCCATTTTTATGTCTTTTCGTGCTGTTTTTTTGCAATTCACTCACCTTATATTGTATAATATCCCTTAGAGCATAGAAATTGCGAAGGGTTTCTATGATAGGACTTCGATCATAGAAAATGCGGAGCAGCTTCTATGATAAAATTGGGAAGATAGAAAATGCAAAACAGTTTAACCATATAAAAAACGGAGTGAATTGGCATGCGTATTTTAATCTGTGATGATGATGAACTTATA
>CAZDRM010000324.1:0-2108 GCA_964507745.1 uncultured Lachnospiraceae bacterium | reverse complement strand
CAATTTTAAAGGATGCACCGATTCTTTTATTGGACGAGCCGACTTCCGCATTGGACAAGGAAACAGAAGCGTTTGTTAATGAGACGTTAAAAATAATTTCACAGGATAAGACAGTAGTTACCGTGGCGCACCGCCTTACCACAATAACGGATTATGACGAAATCATTGTATTTGAGGAAGGGAAGATTGTGGAGTCCGGCACGCACGAAGAGCTCCTTTGCGCGGGCGGAAAATACTGTCAGATGTATCATAATTATATGGAGTCAGGAGGCGAATTACAGTGAAAGAATTAAAGCGATACCTTTCCTATATTGGAAAATATAAATTTGCGTATTGGAGCATTTTCATAGTAACTCTTGTTACATCAGTTATACTGACTCTTATTTATCCGTATATGAATAAGCTGATTTTTAATGCCTTAGAATACGATGATAAGGACCTGTTTGTACGGGCTGTCGTATTATGTATTGTACTGGTCGTGTTAGATAGTCTGTCGCCATATTTGAGATATTTTCAAATTAGAACTGTTCGTAAAATTGTATTTGATACTAAAATCAGACTATTTGAAAAACTGATGAAGCTGGACATGAATTATTATGAAAGCCATCATAGCGGCGAAGCGCTTAAAACACTGAACTGGGATGCCGATTCTCTTAAGGAGTCTTATTTTTCACATATTTATTGGGTGTTTGGAAGAGTGATAGATGGTGTGGTATCAATTCTCGCAATGATTGTATACAGTCCGTTGCTTACACTTATTTCGATCAGCTTTTGTCTGGTTACGGTATTTGTTTCTATTAAAATAAATCAGCAGATAAAGCGGATGGATAAGGATATCCAAAACAAAATAGCGAGACTTACTTCACGTTTAAGCGATATTTTATCAGGCTTTACAACACTTAAAATGTTTCGGGGAGCTTCCATTGTTTTGGATTGTTTTCAAAGCGAAAATGAGCAGGCGGCAAATGAAGAAATAAAGAAGAGCCGGAAAAGAGCAGTTCTTGAAATGCTGTCTTTTTTCCTGGGGATTCTGGCAAGCTTTGGAACAATTGGAGTGGGTGCATTCTTAGTGGCCCGCGGCAGACTTGATTACGGAACGGTTATGGCAATCGTGTCATTGCAGATGGGCGTCAGTTCTATGGTGCAAAGCTTTGGCTCTGCGCTTACCACATTTTCTTCATCATTGGTGAGAGCCGGAAGGGTTTTTGATTTTCTTGAATTAGACTGCGAAGAGCCGGAATATAGTAATATTGCAGAATTGCAAAAGGGATGCCCGCCAATCGCAATAGAGAACCTGACATTTTCTTATGGCGGGAAACCTGATGTTTTACAAAATTTTTCTATGGAAGTCATGGACGGTGAGAAGGTTATGATCATGGGAGAGTCGGGATGCGGAAAGAGTACTCTGCTCAAATTATTGTTAAATTTTTATCAAACTACTTCGGGTAAAATTATGCTGTACGGACATGTTATCAATGAATATCCGCTTTCGCAGTTAAGGCAGCTGATTACATATATCCCGCAAAACAGTTATTTGTTCGAAGGCAGTATTCGTGAAAATATTGCTTTTGGATATGGCGGAAAAGACCAGGCGGGCGATGAGGAAATTATCAGGGCGGCAAAGTCAGCATACGCAGAGGAATTTATTAAGATGCTGCCGCAGGGATACGATACGCATTTGGATGCAGGAGGCGGTAATCTATCCGGCGGTCAGCGCCAGCGCATTGCAATAGCGAGAGCATTTTTGAAGGACTCGCCAATCATATTAATGGATGAACCGTCCTCCGCATTAGACGTTCAGAGTGAGAAAATGATTAATCAGGCGATAAAAAAACTGATGAAGCAAAAAGTAGTGATTATGGTCACTCACCGTACAACTTCGTTTGAAGAATTTGACAGAATTGTTAAGTTGTAGATGTGGTCTTTCTTGAAAATAAGATGTTTTCATGCTAGACTAAAACTTATAAGACATGTTAATAAAGGAGGAATCTATTTGAATCAAAAACTGAAAGAAAAAATACTAGAATCGCTTTCTGCGGTCCTACCGATAACTGGTATAGTTTTACTCCTTAGCATAATTTTAGTTCCGGTAGATTTGGGAACTATGG
>CAZDRM010000323.1:0-2111 GCA_964507745.1 uncultured Lachnospiraceae bacterium | reverse complement strand
GTAAGCTTCCGGTTTTTAAGATGGCAGCAGACCTTTAAAATGAGCAGGGATTTTTCCCAGACCAGCCAGTATCTGGAGACTACCATCAACAGCATTCCCAATCTTATCTGGTATAAGACTAAGGACGGAATACACGAAAAGGTAAACGACAGCTTCTGCAAAACTGTCAATAAGACAAAGGCGCAGGTGGAAGGACGCGGACATGCCTATATCTGGGATGTGGAAGAAGATGACCCTGCCTGCGTGGAATCCGAGCGGCGGGTTATGGATAAAAGAGAGACCTGCGTATCGGAGGAAATCATCCAGACCGGGGAGGGGCTGCGGACTCTTACCACCTACAAATCCCCTTTGTATGATGCGGACGGAAGCGTAATGGGTACGGTAGGCGTAGGAATTGATGTAACCAATGAGCGCGCTTTTGAACAGGAGCTTGTAGAAAAGAACCGTGCCCTGGAGAAGATTATCGCTTCTGCGGATTGCGGAATCATATGCCATACAGTGGATGGTTCCCGCATTTTGAATGTGAATCATACCGCCCTAAAGATTCTTGGCTACCAGTCTGAAGAAGAGTTGATGGCAGGCGAATTTGACATGATTGCGGCGTCTGTAATGGAAGAGGATCAAAAAAAGCTGATTGCCAATATGAAAACCCTCAAAAACGAGGGAGACAGTGTCAACGTTGAGTACCGCGTACAGCATAAGGACGGGGAAATACTGCACGTTATGGGTAATGTAAAGCTTTGTAAGGAGAACGGGGAATTATTTTACCAACGTTTCCTTTTGGATTGCACAGCCCAGAAGCAGGAAGAAAAGAAGAGGGAAAGGCGTCAGTTAGAATTAATTCAGGCGTTGGCAATTGATTATAATCTGGTTTGCTTTTTTGATCTGGATACAGGGATGGGATATCCTCTCCGCAATGTGGATGATAACGGCGGCAAATTCGTACATGATTTTGACGGAGAAATATCTTACCGGGAAGGTATGGAGTTATACATAAAGGAATATGTCCACGAAGAAGACAAAGAAATGCTGCGGGAGGCTTTTTTGCCGGAAAGGCTGAAGGAGGAACTGGGGGAGAAAAAGTCCTGCTACGTAAACTGCAGGATTATAAGGAACGGCGGAACGGAATATTATCAGGTCAAAGCAGTGCGCGCAGGCACATGGGACAGATATTGCGGTATTGTTCTGGGTATTCACAGTGTGGATGAGGAAATCCGCAGTGAAATGGAAAAGAAAAACGTTCTGGAGGATGCGCTTATACAGGCTAACAAAGCTAACAAGGCGAAAAGCGTATTTCTTTCCAATATGTCTCACGATATCCGCACACCTATGAATGCTATTGTAGGCTTTACCTCTCTGGCCCTTACTCATATTGAAAACAGCGACCAGGTAGAAGAATATCTGAAAAAGATTATGGCGTCGGGCAATCATCTTCTGAACCTGATTAATAACGTTTTAGATATGAGCCATATTGAAAGCGGCAAGATGAATTTAGAAGAGAAGCCTTGCAGCCTGCCGGAGGTTCTTCATGAACTGTGTAACATTTTACAGGCTGATATCCGTCAAAAGAAATTGAGGCTTCAGGCGGATGCCATAGATATATCGGACGAGGTGGTTTACTGTGATAGGCTGCGGTTGAATCAGGTGCTTTTAAATCTGTTCAGCAATTCTGTGAAATATACCAATGAAGGCGGGGCTATCACTATACAGATTAAGGAAAAAGACGGAGCGCCTGCAGGATATGCCAACTATGAATTCATAATCCGGGATACCGGTATGGGTATGAGTGAAGAATTTGCAGCCCGTGTTTTCGAGCCCTTTGAGCGGGAGAAAAATTCCACCATCAGCGGTATTCAGGGAACCGGCCTTGGTATGTCTATTACAAAAAGCATCGTGGATGCCATGAAGGGCGCTATCAGTGTAAAGAGTAAGCAGGGGCAGGGCACGGAGTTTACGGTTTCTTTTACCTTCCGTATTTGGGAACAGGCGGAGAAAAAACGGGAAATACCACAATGGAAGGGACAGAAGGCTCTGGTCATAAGCGAGGATTCGGAAAGCTGTCGGAATATATCCTGTATGCTGGAGCAGCTGGGGATGGAGTCCGGGCAGGA
>CAZDRM010000322.1:0-2116 GCA_964507745.1 uncultured Lachnospiraceae bacterium | reverse complement strand
CCGAAGCTGGAGGAATACATCACTCCCTGATAGGTCTTTTTGTAAACCAGGAAAATAAACAATCCCAGACAAAAGGCCAGAATAAGCGCCAGCATCATATCCACAAGGCTGACGGCAGTTACATTTTCAAGAAAGCTGGATTTAAAAATATCATTGAATGTCATTGATTTTCTCCTTTACTTAACCGTAGATACGGCATTGTGCATATTTTGAAAAGGCGGTTACCCGCCGTCCGGGAAGCCGGACTGCATCGCGGATAATGTCCGGCAAAAAGCTGTCCCATTTCACTTCCAGAATAATCGGAGCGTCCCCCGCAGGAACTGTAACGCAGTCCGGATTCAGAAAATCCCCGCACCGGAACCCAGTCCGAATGTCATGATCAAGGGTAACCCGGACATTGCCGGGGTCAAAAACAAACGGTTCCCTTATGTAGTCCACAATGATTTTGGGACGCAGCCCCTGTATCCGCATTTTCACATACAGCTCACGGATTAAGCCCTCTTCACTATCTCGCATCCAATCCACACAACCGTTTACAATGTCCTGAACCTGCACTGTGGTAAGACTGACACTTTGTTTTTTCCCAAGACCGCCTGCCCTGCTTTTCTTCTCCAGACGGAGCACAGAGGTATCTCCGTTATAATAGCGGATGCGGAATTTTTCCCTGCGGCTGACGCCATCCAGTTTTTCCCGCAGGGCTTTATCGGCAGCATTGTCAAAATACAGACTTCGTATCATATATTTACCGTCAATAGCATGAGGATCGGGGCTTGTGATTGCCTTAAGCCGCTGTCTGAGAACCAGCAAATCGGCCTGATTGATTTCATGTTTCCACTCATGTCGATAATCCATAACCTCTCCTTTTCACATTTAACAGAAAACGGATAATTACTTTACCAAGTTTACATTCGGAATTTGAATTATCAATGAAACTTTTGTGAAAATTTTGTGATATTTCTCCTATGGCGATTAAAAAAAGACTGAAGAACGCTAATTCTCCAGTCCTGAATTCTTTCCATTTTCAATTCAACAGCTTCCTCACTATTGTAATAAATCGTGCCTGAATAGACGCTCCTGATACAAACGCAGATTCTCCTGCTCCTGTATTTTTCTCTTTTCAGCCCTCTCTTCCAATATCTGTATTTGTTTAACACGCCGTCTCTTTTTCTCGGCCTGTTCAGCCTTAAACCGTTCCTGCTCTTCCTTGGTGGGTCCGGTAATTCTTCCGGGAGCGGTAACAGTACAGTTTCGCACATTTCCCTCTTCATCCAGATCGAAGACATAGCTTTTACTTGCCTGGAATTCTGCCACATTACCACCGAAGGACGCCGCCACCGTATTATCCCAGCGGTCATAATCCTCTTTCCATTCCTGTACCTTTGCCATTATCTTTCTGGCATAGGCAGGATCTGCATCCATTTTCTGCTGCAGACTCTCCGGTATAAGTATGGCAATTCGTCCGGAACCAACGCTGCTGTAATTCCTCTGTAAATCGCCACGGGTCTGAGGGGGATTTGCACCTGCAGGCTTCCAGTCATTTAAAGCATCTGCACTTGTGTTTTTATTAAAATACTCCCAGAAGGGAAAATCGTTTCTCTGCCAGTTTCCGAAGGAAATGTTGGCATTGCCCACATGGGTTATGACATCATACATGGGGAAGGCATCCGCAAAGTTGGTCGCTCCCACCCTTCCCGTATTGTACGCTTTGCTGATAGTTGAAATATAGTCCGTAGAACCTGCCATCTTACTTGCATAAGCCGCCCGAAAGGCATTTGCCGCATTTTTATCCGTTATTTTACTGAGACGTTCCTCATAGGACTCGCCCATATAATCTCTTGTACCAATTCCGTTTACACTCATTTTTCAATTCCTCCATTATTGCCAGACACTTTTAACCATGATAATTTTTCTGTCATTCGGAGCCGCCCTGCTCCTCATAATAATGTTCCGTTATTTAATTTATCGGCAGATTTTTTGCTATTTGAGGGTAAAGGAAACGAAAAGCATATGAAATGTAACGAAATGTATCTTTACAAATGTCTAACCGCCGCATATGGATAAATCCATAGCGGCGGTCTGCTATAATCTCTTTATTTCATTCAACATAAGGCGGGCA
>CAZDRM010000321.1:0-2124 GCA_964507745.1 uncultured Lachnospiraceae bacterium | reverse complement strand
TTTATCCTCCTAAGGTAACATCCTGTTCCTGATACCACTCCAACGCATCCGTCAAATGTTTTTCCTGAAAATCCGGCCATAATTCTTTCACAATATAAAAATCCGAATAGACAGTCTGAATAGGAAGAAAACCAGATAAGCGGCACATTCCGCCCCATCGTATTACCAGATCGATTCTCGGTATCTCACGGGAAGCCCAGTTGTTTTTCATATCCCATTCCCAGCCATAGTTTACCAAGAAGTTTACCCTCAATGTCCCTTTACTGCAGGCGGGTCGACGCCCGAAGTCCGCATAAGGAAGCAATTCTTCCGGAAAACACTGTGAGTTGGTATTGCCGATTACATACAGCTCTACATTTTCCTCTTCTATCATCTTAACAGCCTCAATACAGGCTTTTGAAAATGCCATCACCTGTTCTTTGGGTCTCTTACAGTTATCTACTGTAAACCCGTAGTAAGTCAGTTCCTGTATACTATATTTCTTCGCTGCCCGAAGCAGCCTTAAACCCGGTTCTAACCCATGGGCATAGCCCTCTTCCTTTTTCAATCCATTTCTCTCTGCCCAGCGTCTGTTGCCATCCGGAATGATGCCAATATGTTTTGGAATCCGCTTCATATGAACCTCCTGCCGTTTTTGAATCTGTCCGGACAAATTACTGCAATAATCTGAATGTAGACTCAGATTATGCAGTAATAAAGGACGGTTCTTATAATATAGGCAAGTTGGGGAAATTTATACATTCTGCTATCCAAAATAGCTCAATGAAAATGAGTTAGTCTCCGCTTTTATTTATGCCTTAATGTCAACAGGCTTATGGTACGCATCTGATATAACAGTCGTTGATTCCGCTGAAACCTGTATCTTCTCCAAACGAACCTCTTCCTGTTCTTTCTGCTCCTTTTTCTTTTCCTCTATGCGCTCCTGCTCTTTCTTCTCTTTTAATTTTTCTTCTCGTTCCTCTTCCAGCTCCTTCCACCCTTTTGCACCATTGTCGGAGGTCACTGTTGCAGAGGCCATCATCGTAATATTCCCTGTGTCGTCTATGGTCCAGCTTTCCGAATAATTTACCAGCTTTACTCCCATTGCCCTTGCGTTGGCCTGGGCGCTTTTAAGTCCTTTTTCATATCCCTCTTTGAAAAAAGACAGATTTCCTTCCAGTTCTTTCGCCTTTTCCGGATTATTTGCACATTCCTTCAGATAAGAGCCGGAAATTGCCACGCTGCCATTCTTCACACAATCGTAATTCTTCTGTAAATAGGAATAATAATCCGATACCTTATCATTTGCAGAACTCTTTGCACTTCCTGCCTGTGCAGATGCTGCATCCTTCGTTTCTGCTTTCTTTGCCGCCTCATTTTTCTGTGAAACGTATGTATTTCCGTACATATTGTTGTAGCTGCCGCCAATTCCTGTTATTGCCATAATATTCCTCCTTGAATTTTATAAACTTCGTTTTTATAAATTAACAGTTCCTACTTTACTTATCGCATTTTCTCATCTCAATTACCATAAGTTTGGCGTGAACAACGGAATTTTAGGAGCCAACTACTTTTCATACATCATAACGGTAAGGATAAATTTCTTTTTATCTCCCATGTCTTGAATTGTTATATCTATATCCCCCTTATACTTCTTGGCACATCTTTGTATATTCTCCATACCAAAACCATGATGCTTTTTATCCTCTTTGCTGCTGACAGGAAATCCCGTTTCGCTGTCAAAAATCACTTCACTTAAGAAGTCATTTTCCACTTCAATAAAAAACAGATTTCCTTTCATGTAAGAGCGCAGACTGATACTTTTCTTTCCCGGGACCTCAGCACTTGCTTCGATTGCATTTTCCAGTGCGTTATTCAGCACAATTCCTATATCGTAAACATCTATCTGCTGTTTAGGGGGATAAATAAAGTCTGCTTCAAAAGATATATTCCGCTTTTCTGCTTCCTGCTTCTTTTGATGTATGATAACGTCCGTAATGGGGTTTCCTGTCTTATATGCAAAATCCAGCCTACTGACTGTTATATCCATTTTTTCAATATAGTCATCAAGTTCTTCTTTATCCGCACCTGATATTCTTCTGACCACTGCCGCTATACTTTCTAAATGGCTTTTCATATCATGCC
>CAZDRM010000320.1:0-2129 GCA_964507745.1 uncultured Lachnospiraceae bacterium | reverse complement strand
TTACCCGTCCATTTTCTTTTCCTGAAACTCCCGCTTTTAAAATGAATTTGTTGGAATTTAAAAGCATTGATTTCAAGACGCCTTCCGGCAGAAAATAGAATGCACTAAGACTGTGCAAAAAGAATTTTAGAAATATATGCTTTGATAGAATATTATCATTTGATTCATCGAATGTCAATATATGTTTTTTCGTTATTCAAACAGTTGCTGCTTAAAAATTAAAAGAAATATTAAAAAATGAAAGGCTTGAATCCCATAATATATGATTTCAAGCCTTTCTTAAATCACTTTACCGGTATATTTATAAATCCTCCGTAAAGTTCTTCAAAAATATTCTGAATTCTTCCCTTGCCTCTTCAATCTTCCCGTTATCCCTGGTATTTAGGGCATCATCAAACTTCTGCAGCTCCCGCTCCACGATTCTGCGGTCATTACCCAGGCTTTCTTCATATAAACGCTCTCCCCTGAGCAGAAGAAGCTTGTTCTCTTCCTTTTCCCTCGGATGAATCTTGAGATAGGCGATTTCCTGCATACGCTTTTCGATTTCCTCATCGCTCATCTGGACTTGTCCGCCTTTAATAATCTGTTTTACCTTTTCCCCCGTGCTGACAACCTTGATTTCCACCTCCAGAATGGAGTTGATATCGTAGGTATAGGTTACATCCACCGGTTCCTCTCCTGCCTTGGCAGCGGGAATTTTAATGGTTATTTCCCCCAAAAGCAGGTTATTGGCTGCAAAACGGCTTTCTCCCTGTAAAATTTTTACTCTGAGCTTGGTCTGATTGTCCCTTACTGTATAGAGTCTTTCCGTGCGGCTTGCGGGAATTGTGGTGTTACGCTCGATAATAGGGCAGAAATGACCGCCTTCAAACACATTTTCCTCCCGCTCCAATACCACTTCCGTTCCCAGTGTAAAGGGACAGACATCCGTCAGAATAATTTCTTTAATCAGGGCGTTACGTTCCTTCATGGCCGCCTGCACAGCCGCCCCTAAAGCAATGGCCTCATCCGGATTGATATTGATATCGGGAATGGTTCGGAAAATCTTTCCCACAAATCTTCTGACAAAGGACAGCTTGGTAGCGCCTCCTACCAGAACAACCTTATCGATGTCCTTAACCTTAATATGGGCATCGGCAAGGCTCCTCTTAATAGGCTGCTTCATTTTATCCAAAAGCTCTTCACAGGCTGCTTCGTATACCTCTGCGGTAATGCCCATCTCATAGGCTTCCCCGTCTATATTGCAGACCATTTTAGAAGTATTGCTGTCCGAAAAACCCTTTTTACAGAGTTCCGCCTGTTTGGCGATGTGGCGCAGGGTATGGAAGGAAAGGTTTTCCTTGTCGATCTCCTTATACTTATCAAAAAACAGCTGCACCAGCACTTCCGTAAAGTCCTCGCCGCCTAAAAAGTTATCTCCGGCTACAGCCCGTACCTCAATAATGGAATCATATAATTCCAGAATGGAAACATCAAAGGTTCCTCCGCCTAAATCAAACACAAGAAATTTGGCATTTTCACGGCTCTGGTATAAACCATAGGCAATGGCTGCCGCCGTAGGCTCGCTGATAATACGTTCCACTTTAAGACCCGCCAGTTCCCCGGCCCGTTTGGTGGCTTTTCTTCTGTCATCATTGAAATAAGCAGGCACGCTGATTACCGCTTCCGTGACCGGCTCGTGAAGATATGCTTCCGCATCCTCCTTCAATGCCTTCAAAACAAGGGCGGATAATTCCTCCGCCCGGAACTGCTTATGTAAAAGCTGGAATTTCCGATCGCTTCCCATGTCCCTTTTAAAGACAGCTGCCGCGCTGTCAGGATATAAAAGCATTCTCTCTCTGGCTGTTTCTCCTACATAAATCTGCTCATCCTCATCAATGCTGACAATAGACGGCGTTAAATTTTTACCCAGTCTGTTAGGAATGATTTTCGGACCTTCCTCCGTAAAATATGCCACCAGACTGTTGGTTGTACCTAAGTCAATTCCTACGATCATTTTTATCTAAGCTCCTTAACTACCTGCACTTTTTTGTGCCCCGCTGTAATGCCCGCAACCCGCTGCAATGCTCTTTTGCACTTCGGATAATCGGGATCAATACGCAAAGCTTCCTCAAACAGCTCCGCCGCTT
>CAZDRM010000319.1:0-2144 GCA_964507745.1 uncultured Lachnospiraceae bacterium | reverse complement strand
TATAATCAAAATACCTGTAGTCGTGGAAGGGCTGCAGGGAATGGATATAGCATATGCCGGTATTTCTTTTGGAAGAATGCGGGTATGAAAAAACTACAAGCTAAGGGAAAGGGGCAAGAATTTATGAGCAAAATGGAGGAAATTAAAAAGCTGTGTGAGGAAAAGCAGATCCGCATGATTGATTTCAAAATGACGGATATCGATGGGCGGTGGAGGCATATTACCATCCCGGTGGAGCGATTCGGAGAAAATACTTTTACATACGGTATCGGCTTCGACGGTTCCAATTATGGATATGCGCCTATTGAAAAGAGCGATATGGTATTTTTACCGGACCCGGATACTGCTTATGTAGATCCTTTCGCTACAGTGCCCACGCTGACTATGTGCGGCAATGTGTGTACCATCGGAAAAGGGGAGAACAAACCCTTTGACCAGTATCCCAAAAACGTAAGTCTGCGGGCAGTGGAATATATGAAAGAAAGCGGAATTGCGGACCAGATGGTAATCGGACCGGAATTTGAATTCTATCTTTTTGACAGCGCCCGTTATGAGGTAAGCCCTCATCAGTGCGGATACAGAATCGATACCAAACAGGCGGACTGGAACAGCAGTTTGGACACACCGGGAAATAACGGCTATGAAGTGCCTTACAAAGGCGGCTATCATGTGGCGGCTCCTCAGGATGTAGGATATGATTTGAGAAGCCGTATGTGTATGATGATGGAGGACTGGGGAATAAAAGTAAAATACCATCATCATGAGGTAGGCGGACCGGGTCAGATGGAAATAGAGGTAGAACTGGCGGACATGCCTGCAATGGCGGACAACACCATGATCATTAAATACATTATCAAAAATATGGCTGCACAGGAGGGAAAAACAGCTACCTTCCTGCCAAAGCCCATTTACAAAGAAGCAGGCAATGGTATGCATGTACATATGCTTCTTTTCAAGGATGGAAAGCCTTTATTCTATGATGAAAACGGTTATTCTGGGCTGAGCAAGACAGCACATTACTTTATGGGAGGTCTGTTGAAACATATTGCATCCTTATGTGCATTTACCAACCCCTCAACCAATTCCTTTAAGCGTCTGGTGCCGGGTTATGAAGCGCCGGTTACCATCGGCTATGCCACCTCTAACCGCAGTGCGGTTATCAGGATTCCCGCATACGCCAAATCTCCGGAGACTAAGCGTTTTGAGTTGAGAAACCCTGATGCTACGGCAAATCCTTACTATGCTTATGCCGCGATTTTAATGGCAGGCTTAGACGGTATTGAAAACCAGATTGACCCTGCCGAGAACGGATGGGGCCCCTATGACTTCAACCTCTACACTTTGTCAGAGGAAGAACAGAAAAAAATCAAAGGCCTGCCCAAATCCTTAGGAGAAGCCTTAGACGCCCTTGAAGCAGACCACGATTACCTGACCAAAGGCGGCGTATTCCCCCAGAGATTAATAGATGTTTGGGTGGCTCGTAAGAGGGATGAATTGAAAGAAATGGAACAAATACCAAATCCGGCGGAGTTTAAAAAATACTACGACCTATAAACTATCAATTTATGCAAAAAGATATATGTGAACCACCCGTGGGAGCTTGCTCGCTACGGGTGGTTTGCATGTGACTGTCCGTTATCAGTCGCTAACTCCCTACCAATACAAAAAACCACACTCATGCAATACAGACTATTATATAAGAACTTTTTGCGCAATCCTAACACATCTGCATAAAGTCTCCAATATACTATTAATAAAGATACATTTATATGGAGAACATTTATGGGACAAAATAAAAATAGTCTGACAACCGACTGCAATTTTATGGATGTAACCCCTATCATGATGGATTTGCCATATCCGCCTATACAAGTGCGTGCCAGAAACCAATGTTATGCAAATCTGCTCAGCGAGGATTACTGTGGTTCGGTATCTGAATTGTCTGCAATCACACAATATATTAACAATGAAAACCGTCTTGCCTGCGAAAAATGTCCTCTGGCAAAGACCCTTTTAGGGATTGCCATGGCGGAAATGATACATCTGCAAAAATTAGGGGAGTTGATTGTTCTGCTGGGAGGATGCATAGATTTTACAGCAAAGCAAAGTGAAGGGAAAAAGAAAATGTGGACTCCGGAATATCT
>CAZDRM010000318.1:0-2150 GCA_964507745.1 uncultured Lachnospiraceae bacterium | reverse complement strand
ATATTTCTGGTTCTCTCAAGTGGATATTCTCTTCCAGCCAAGGTTTTGTCCTCCTATTAGAATCTGTAATGAGCAAACGCTTTGTTTGCTTCTGCCATTTTGTGTACTTCTTCTTTTTTCTTTACTGCAGCGCCGGTATTTGCTGCTGCATCCAGAATTTCGTTAGCAAGTCTTTCCTGCATGGTCTTCTCGCTTCTCTTACGAGAATAAGCTGTTAACCAGCGAAGGCCTAATGCCTGACGTCTGTCAGCTCTTACTTCGATGGGCACCTGATAGGTAGCGCCGCCGATACGTCTTGCTTTTACTTCCAACACAGGCATCACGTTGTTCATTGCCTCTTCAAATACTTCAAGTGCAGGCTTGCCTGCCTTTTCTTCTACACGTGCAAACGCTCCGTATACAATTTTCTGGGCTACACCCTTCTTACCGTCTAACATGATGTTATTGATAAGCTTTGTAACCACTTTGTCATTGTATAAAGGATCTGCTAACACGTCTCTTTTCTGAATATGTCCTTTACGTGGCACGGTTCTTCCCTCCTTAATAATGAATTAAATCATAGGTACTCACATATAAACCACTAATGTGTTCGTGCGGTATTTCCATTTATATTCACAAATCTGTGAAACTTAGAATCCCAACACTAATTAGTTTTAAATTGTGGTACGCAGGTTCGTGATTTTCACGCTATTATTTGCCTGCTTTCGGTCTCTTAGCGCCATATTTGGAACGAGCCTGTTTTCTGTTGGCAACGCCGGCTGTATCCAAAGTACCTCTGATGATATGATATCTGGTACCGGGTAAGTCCTTAACACGGCCGCCTCTGATCAAAACAACGCTATGCTCCTGTAAGTTGTGGCCTTCTCCAGGAATGTAGCTTGTTACTTCGATTCCGTTGGAAAGACGAACTCTGGCGATCTTTCTGAGAGCTGAGTTAGGTTTTTTAGGTGTAGCAGTCTTAACAGCTGTACAAACGCCTCTCTTCTGGGGAGAAGGTGTATCCGTAGCTCTCTTCTGCAGGGAGTTGTAACCTTTCTGCAATGCAGGAGCGGTAGATTTCTTTACAGATGTCTGACGTCCCTTTCTAACTAACTGGTTAAATGTTGGCATTCTTTTTCACCTCGTTTCTTTTAAATTTATATTTTGTTGTAATGCGCCCATTGCTGTTTCCGGAAAATGCAAAATTCACACACAAAAAGAAACATGCATTTACACGCACACTAACTTAGTATATAGATTGATTTTTTAGTTGTCAATAGATAATTTTCATAAATAGGCATCCAAATAGAAGAAAATCTTACTTTTTGACGTTTCCTGACAAATAATCCCCACTTTTTCCAAAAAAGAATGCCGCCGTACCTTTGCCCGCCTGAAAGGTCGCCCCTTCTCTGACAAAGTACAGCGGCATATTTTTTGTAAAACCTCCGGAAGTCCTTTTTACTCAATGACCTCCAATTGTTCCTTTTCCAGATTATCATCTGATTCGTTTGGATATAAAGCTGTCCCTTCTGCGTCTTCTTCCATCGGAGATTCATCCGCATTTTCCGCTATTTCCACATTTTCATCAAAGGAAATGGTGTCATTTAACTTCATATCGGAATCCAACAGGACATTACGGTATCTCTTCATGCCTGTTCCGGCAGGAATCAGCTTACCGATAATAACGTTTTCTTTCAAACCGATCAAGGGATCTATTTTTCCTTTAATTGCAGCTTCTGTCAAGACCTTGGTGGTCTCCTGGAAGGATGCTGCCGATAAGAAGGAATTAGTTGCAAGAGCTGCCTTGGTAATACCTAACATAACCTGCTTTCCTTCTGCCGGTTCCTTACCCTCCGCTGCCAGTTCCGCATTTAAATCCTCATAGTCTAACACATCTACCAAAGTTCCGGGCAGATAATCCGTATCTCCTGCATTTTCAATGCGGACCTTCTTCAGCATCTGACGTACAATGACTTCGACGTGCTTATCGGAAATATCAACACCCTGTAAACGGTATACTCTCTGAACCTCGCGGATCATATAATCCTGAACGGCTCTGATGCCTTTAATACGAAGAAGGTCATGAGGATTTACACTACCCTCTGTCAGCTCATCGCCGGCCTCTAAGACTGCGCCGTCCATAATCTTAATACGGGAACCGTAAGGAATCA
>CAZDRM010000317.1:0-2166 GCA_964507745.1 uncultured Lachnospiraceae bacterium | reverse complement strand
CTCATAAAAGTCCGGCTCCGTCAAAAGCTCCGAAGGGGAATCCAAAACTCTTTCTTCCATATAGTGGTAAAACTCATGATACAGCATAGTATCATCGATTTCCGACACCTTCTCCATTTCCTCCTCTGTGGGAACCCCTCCCAGAAACCGCTCATAAATAGCGTCCTGTAAACGTTTTTCAATGACAAGATATTCCTTCAGTTCTTTTTTTACCGGTCTTGTCACATCGGCTATGTAGGCTTCGCTGGCGTCATGGAGGAGACAGATCAGTGCAATTCTCTCTCCCAGCCCTCTTGCCACCGCTTCTTTGTAACAGCCGATACAGTGCTGCCCCACGGAATAGAATTCCGGGAAATGGCCGTTAGCCCTTGTCATCAAGGATAAAGCATGAGCAATGTCCTCTATGATAATTTTCTCTTTCTCCGGCTCTAAGGGCTTAAAATATATTTTGTTTGCTGTTGTAATGTGCTCTGACATATGTTTTATCCTCTTTCTTATCTTATTTTTCAGGCAGGCTTAGCGCAATTTGTACTCCTCATTATTCCTCATATCCAGGCAGGTCTTTGTGATATACTCCTTATGCCTGTATTCATATTCCTCGCCATAATTTTCATCTTTCATGCTTGTCCGTACATCGACTATCTCCGTATAGGGGGAAATCTTTTTTACATATCTGGTAAGAGAATTATATGTCTTAGTCAGACACTCCGGCCGGGGTATCCATTCTCCGTTTTCGTCATAATACCCTGTTATGCAGTATATCCTCGCTCTTCTTATCTCCTTTTTCCGGCGGTTTCCGCAAACGCCTGTGGGCTCATTGACAATAAAGGAATAGGATGCCTCGATAAGCGCATTTCCGTTTGCTGACAAAAGGGATTCTAATCTTTCCTTTCCGTTTACCATATGCGTCTTTATATCTCCCGCTTCCGGAAGATGGAAGTAACAGCAATTGTTAGGGAGTTTTTCACAAAATGAAGTAACAATACTGATGTCGCTGCTTTCAATAACCTTTCCTGAATCATAATCTTCTTTTACGATCGTACATCCTAAATCAATTGCTTTTCGGGCAAGCAACAAAAAATTATCATAATCCATCCAATAGTTTATCTGTTTTCCCATAACTACCTCTTTTCTCTTTATCACTAAAGCCTAAACACCACTCCCAGTACTGCCGCGCCAAAAATCCACACCGCAGGATGCAGTTTCTTCAATTTCTTAATCTGAAGAAGGGCAAACGCAATGGCGCAAATTGCGATACTCCCCGCTAACGGTTCCATTCCTCCCTCGCTTACGGCAAAAAGAGAAACCTTGCAGATACCGATAACAGCAGAAAGAATCAAAGCGGTTACCGCAGGGCGTATTCCCCAAAAGGCATTTTTCACATAAGGATTTTCTTTAAAATTATTTAAAAATTTTGCAATCAGGATAATAACAACTACGCTGGGAAAGGTAAGCCCTATGGTGGATATGAGGCCGCCAAAGGGGCCAAGAGTTTTAAATCCCACATAGGTAGCCATATTTAACCCCACAGGCCCCGGCGTGGATTCACTGATCGCAATCATATTGGTCAGCTCTTGCATGGTATACCATCCGGTTTTTTCCGATAACTCCATGAGAAAAGGTATGGTAGCCGGTCCCCCTCCTATGGCAAAAAGTCCGATTTTAAAGAATTCATAAAAGACCTGAATATATTTTATCATTCCGCCTTGCCTCCCATTTTCTGAATCAAGATGCCCGACAGAGCTGCAAGAAGAACGATGCATACAGTGGGAACTCCGGTAAACATGGCAAGGATAAAGGCTGCAATGCAGATTATGTAGCATGAAGGCTGGACAAGGCTTTTCTTCGCCAGGGTCAGTACCGTATTGATCATCAGGGCACAGACAATACCCCTGATTCCCATAAGGGCGTGCTGCAGCCAGACATTATCCATGAACTGCTGCATAAAAGCCGCCACAATCGTAATGATCACAAGGGAAGGGGAAATCATGCCGAGAGTGGCCCAGATTCCTCCCGGCACTCCCGCTTTTTTATAGCCCACATAAGTAGCGGTATTGACTGCGATAATTCCCGGCGTGCATTGTCCGATGGCGTAGCAGTCCAAAAGCTCATCCTCTGTAGTCCACTTCTTCTTTTCCACAATTTCATATTTGAGCATGGGCAGCA
>CAZDRM010000316.1:0-2171 GCA_964507745.1 uncultured Lachnospiraceae bacterium | reverse complement strand
TAAATCGCCTTAGGAAGGAAGGAATTTCCAAAAAGGCATTGAAAGCGGGCTTAAACTACTTTGAATTTAAATACAGGGAGGCGGATTTCGGCTCCTATCCCAAGGGCCTTATGTACGGCCTGCAGATGTTTGACAGCTGGCTCTATGATGTGAACAGCCCTTTTATGCATGTAGAGGCCAATGAAACCTTTGCCTTATTAAAAGAAAGAATTGAGACAGACTATTTTGAAAGGCTAATCGGAACCTATATTCTGGACAATACTCATAAGTCCTATGTCTGTGTGGTGCCAAAGCCCGGAATGAACGTGGACAAAGAAAAGAAGCTTTCAGAAAAGCTGACCGCCTATAAAGAACAGCTTACGGACAGCCAGATAGAAAAGCTGATAGAAGAAACGAGAGCCTTAGAGGAATATCAGGAAAGTGAGGACTCGCCCGAGGACCTTGCAAAAATTCCCATGCTCAAAAGGGAGGATATGAAAAAAGATGCGGAGCCTTTTATAAACGAGATGATTGAAAGGGACGGGACCAAGATTCTGTTCCACGACCTGTTTACCAATGGCGTATCTTATATCAGGCTGATTTTTGATATATCAGACTTAAAAGAAGAGCAGCTTTTTACCCTGGGCGTATTAAAGTCTGTCTGGGGTCTGATGGATACAAAACGCCACAGCTATGGGGATTTCTTCAACGAAATCTATATGAATACGGGCGGAGTGGCTCCGGTCATCAATTCCTATGCCAACGCCAAGGATGATGAAGCCTTCAGACTTCATGTAGAATGTAAAGCCAAAGCTTTATACGGTCAGGCGGACAAGGCCTTTGACATTATGGAAGAGCTTTTGCTGGAAACGGATTTCACGGATAAAAAGCGGCTTCTGGAAATTTTGGAGGAAACCAAGTCCAAGCTGGAGGCAAATCTGCAAAGCTCCGGTCATGCGGCGGCACAGCTGCGGGCGGCATCCTATTTCAACAAGACGGCGTATATTGAAGAGCAGCTTCGGGGAATTGCTTTCTACAAAAAGCTGGACGGTCTCATTAAGGATTTTGATGAAAAAGCAAATGAATTAATCGGAAATTTGCAGGATTTGGTGCAAAACATATGCAAAAAACAGTCATTTATGGTAGATTATACGGGAACAAAGGAAGGTTTTGAAGAAATAGCTGCATTGATTCCTTCATGCAGGGAAAAGCTCTTTGATGGGCAGAGGGGCGAAGAAAGAATGGAAATTGTGCCAAAAGCCTATAATGAAGGCTTTAAAACCTCGGGACAGGTACAGTATGTATGCCGGTGCGGAAGCTTCAAGGAAAAGGGACTGTCTTATAACGGCGCATTAAAAGTTTTGAAGGTCATGATGGGTTATGATTTTCTCTGGCTCAATGTGAGGGTAAAAGGCGGCGCTTACGGCTGTATGAATAATTTCCGCAATACGGGAGAAAGCTATTTTGTTTCCTACAGGGACCCGAAGCTGAAAGAAACCCTGGAAGTATATGAAAAAGCGGCGGAATATATCAGGAATTTCAGGGCTGATGAGCGTACCATGACCAAGTATGTTATCGGAGCAATCAGCGATAAGGATATGCCTTTGACGCCCCAAGCAAAGGGAATCCGTTCCATGTCGGCTTATTTTGCGGACTATGACTTTGAGATGGAGCAGAAGGAGAGGGATGAACTGCTCAAAACCGATGATGAAATAATACGCGGCCTTGCGGCATATATTGACGCTTTTATGGAAGAAAATTATATCTGTGTCATCGGCGGGGAAGAAAAAATTAAAAACAACTGTAATTTATTTGAACACGTTGAAAACCTCATCGGTACAGTGTAAATAAATCATATGAAAGTAAAGCAAGTAAGAAACAGCATGCAAAAAGACACAGGGAGAATCAGAAACACATGGAAAAGCAGATAAAAACAGGGCTTGCCACATTAATCGGCAGACCCAATGTGGGAAAATCCACACTGATGAACCGCTTGATCGGCCAGAAAATAGCAATTACATCCAGCAAACCCCAGACCACCAGAAACAGGATTCAGACTGTATATACGGACGAGAGGGGACAGATTGTCTTTCTGGATACGCCGGGTATTCATAAGGCCAAGAACAAGTTAGGCGACTATATGGTAAATGTGGCGGAGCATACCTTAAAAGAAGTGGATGTTATTTTATTTC
>CAZDRM010000315.1:0-2173 GCA_964507745.1 uncultured Lachnospiraceae bacterium | reverse complement strand
CTGTACCGGTTTCAGACCGTCTCGCGCATCCGGAAGCGCCCTTGCAGCAATTAATGACATAGAATAATCAATATAAGATGTCTCCATGGTATTTTTTAAGTCCACTTCCTGAACTTCATCAAAAATTATTTCATCCATTGAACTCCTCCATGTTTATGGAATAAATCCAAATCAAATATCCAGATTTCGGACATATTTTGCATTAGCCTCAATAAATTCACGGCGTGGCTCTACTTTATCACCCATTAATGTAGTAAAAGTCAAATCCGTTTCAGATTCCGTTTCTTCATCCATGGTAACCCGCAGCAAAATACGTTTCTCCGGGTCCATGGTGGTTTCCCATAACTGCTCTGCATCCATCTCACCAAGTCCCTTGTAACGCTGGATCTGGTTATTTTTATCGCGTCCAATCTCCAAAAGGATATCATTTAATTCCTCATCACTGTAAGCATACCATACCTTTTTGCTTTTCTCAACTTTATATAGAGGCGGCTGTGCCAAATAGACATAGCCTCCCTTTATAAGTTCCGGCATGAAACGGTAAAGGAATGTCAACAGTAATGTGCTGATATGCGCGCCGTCTACATCCGCATCGGTCAAAATAATGATTTTATGGTAGCGCAGTTTCCGAATATCAAAATCATCATAAATGCCTGTTCCAAATGCCGTAACCATCGCCTTAATTTCAGCGTTTACTAAAATTTTATCAAGCCTTGATTTCTCAACATTTAGGATTTTTCCTCGAAGCGGCAGGATTGCCTGGGTAGCACGCGACCTGGCGGTCTTTGCACTCCCCCCCGCGGAATCTCCCTCAACTATGTAAATTTCACAGTTTTTTGGATCCTTATCAGAACAATCGGCCAATTTTCCCGGCAGGCTTGCAGCCTCTAACGCTGTTTTTCTTCTTGTTAAATCCCTGGCCTTTCTGGCTGCATCCCTGGCGCGCTGCGCTAGGATTGATTTTTCACAAATAATTTTTGCCGTTGCCGGATTCTGTTCTAAAAAATAGGTAAGCTGTTCCGATACAATACTTTCCACAGCCCCTCTTGCCTCACTGTTTCCAAGTTTTTGTTTTGTCTGCCCTTCAAACTGTGGTTCTGGTATTTTTATACTGATAATCGCCGTCAAACCTTCCCGGATATCTTCTCCGGAAAGATTTTGTTCACTGTCTTTTAATAATTTATTGGCTCTTGCATAATCATTAAATGTTTTTGTAAGAGCACGGCGGAAACCTTCTAAATGGGTACCGCCCTCCGGCGTATTGATATTGTTTACAAAGCTATAGCAGTTTTCATTATAACCGTCGTTATGCTGCATCGCCACTTCTACATAAACATTATTTTTCGTACCTTCGCAGTAAACAACATCACTATACATAGCTTCGTTGCTTCTGTTTAAATATTGCACAAATTCCCGGATTCCACCTTCGTAATGAAATTCGTTTTCTACTACCTCTTCTCCTCTCAAATCCTTTAAGCGAATCTTGAGATTTTTCGTCAAAAAGGCCATTTCCCGAAGACGCCGACGAAGGACATCATAATCGAAAACTGTTTCTTCAAAAATAGTAGCATCCGGCTTAAAAGTTACCATAGTACCTGTTTTATCTGGCTTACAGGTATCAATAATATCCAATTTATTCTTTACATGTCCTCTTTCATACCGTTGGAAATATACTTTTCCTTCCATGTAAATACGGACTTCCAGCCAGTCAGAAAGGGCATTCACAACAGAAGCGCCTACGCCATGAAGCCCACCGGAAACCTTATATCCGCCGCCGCCAAATTTTCCACCTGCATGCAGAATAGTAAATACAACTTCCACAGCAGGAATGCCTGCTTTTGTATTGGTCCCCACAGGAATTCCGCGTCCATTATCCGTTACAGTAACAGAATTATCTGGATTGATACTTACTTCAATGGTATCACAGTAACCGGCTAACGCCTCATCTACTGAATTGTCTACGATTTCGTAAACCAGATGATGCAGTCCACGGCTGGACGTACTTCCGATATACATACCGGGACGTTTTCTGACTGCTTCCAGACCTTCTAATATTTGAATTTGATCTGCTCCATATTCTTGCTGACTCATGAAAAATCCTCCTGAACTAATTTTCCACCGTTACATTTCCACGATGTACTTGAAAAACCTTATCAATTTCAAACCGGTTATT
>CAZDRM010000314.1:0-2173 GCA_964507745.1 uncultured Lachnospiraceae bacterium | reverse complement strand
GAATCCGAGAAGAAACGTCATGAAATAAAGGATGGAAAAATCAGGGCATTTTATGGGCATTCTATTCCCATGAAGATAGCAAAAGAAGAGAAAATGCCGCCGGAAATTTTGTATCATGGCACGGCAAGAAGATTCATGCAGTCAATTATGGAAAATGGCTTATTGCCTCAGAGCAGACAATATGTTCATTTATCGCAGGATATTGAAACTGCTGAAAATGTAGGAAAGCGTCACGACCAAAAACCATGCATTTTAATTATCGATGCAAAAAAGGCATGGGACGAAGGAATAAAATTTTATCTGGGAAATGAAAAAGTCTGGCTGGCGGATGCAATACCGGATATATATATTAGAACTCTTGATAAGAGGTAGAATGATGTCAACAAGATGCGTATGTGGAAGGATAAAAAGTAAATGCATTGATGAAGATTTATTAAAAGGAATTATTGTAGAATTCTTTTTGCCTGAAAATGAAATTGTTGTAGAGAAGAATGAAAAGTATACAATATATGAAGGGATACGTGCTGAGAATAAAGTAACAATATCTTTTGTATATGAAAAGCGGCCCCCATATAATGTGTACGATTCAAATATTATAAATGATGAATTTAAATATGCACAATTGATATTATTTGATATAGAGAAGGAAGAGGCTTCTGTTGACAGGTGTAAGGAGGCTATAAATTTTTATATATATTTAAAACAGAAAATAGACAGTGATGTATTGGTTACGTCAGACGTACATGATGATATATGCCTGCTCAGAGGAAAAAAGATAATCTGGTCTGAAGACTTGTACGAAGGCTATCAAAAATAAATTCATTCCTTTGACACCAAACCGGCTCCTCCAACATAACTTTCAATCAGCATTTTTAATATTTCCGGCTGGGTCAGATCCTCATATTCTTTCGGGCCCCATTGTTTCCATTGCACCAGTTGAAACCAGGACATTTGAACTTTTTTAAAAGTCATGCCCTGGACAAAATCTGTATAGAGTTTTTCATATGCGGTTTTATCCAGAGCAGTCTTTGAAGGATAGGGTGTATAATATTCGTCCACATCAGTTTCGGCATAATGTAAGCGGTATCGTATATCCTCTCTTTTTAATACGTTATCTTCCAAATAAAAAAAACCATCCAAATATGTAGTATTATGACTATCAGGATCCCAGCCCCACTTAGTCACTGCATAATAGATATTGCCGCTTTCGGCATCTTCGTAAGCGTTCAGCTCAGGCTCATTCATTCTATGACTGCTGGCTTCTCCTTCCATATAGTCCCGATCCAGAGTAATGACAGTCTCATCTGTTATATCTGCACGATAATAGTCATGCCATACAAAATGAAGCCGTCCTTGTTCGGTTTCCATGATTAGTTCCAGTTGCCCGTCCTCATCCAGATCATAGACAGTATAGAAAACTTCTCCACCGGATTCTGAATAAACATCTCTCCAAATGTCACTATTATCGGCAAATATAATTAGTTGTTTCTTTATATCTTCGCTGATATTCGGATAATCCGCAAAAAGGGCATCACATTCTGCCAGCGTTTCAAGTCGCTTTTGCACTTTTGCCGTTCCCCGATTTATATCAGTCAGGCCGCAAAGCAAGAAAATTGACTGATGTTTTAGCGCATCTGTAATCTGCGGCGGAATTCCGTATCCTTTTGTCATTTCCGGCTCTTTTTTTGCGCATACTATCATTAATGTTGTTAATATCAGGAGCATCGCTGCGCTGATTGTGTTTTTTCGATTGATTCTCATATTTTTTTCCTCTTTTTGTTTATCAATAATTTTATTCTGCCTGATTTTTTTATTATACTATACGAATGCATCAAACTTGCATCATGATTATATTAAAGGTAATGTTTTTAGAGAAAAACTATGATAAAATTAATTTTATAGAATATTTATTTGACGGAGAGAGCAATGCGCATTACAAGGGAAGAGGTTCGGGAGTTTACAAAAAAGGCATGTCTGGATAACGGCTTTTCAGAAGATTTTTTTGAAAAGTTCTGGGAGGAGATGTTAGAGCGGGATGATATCTATAAGGAGTATGTTTATTATCTGGTAAAGAGAGAGTTCCTGGGAGAAGTAAGGATTGAGGGGTATCAGGTGGTGGATGTGCTGGTCTGGCAGATGGACGGGTTTAAGTCAAAGATGGACCGGGATAATT
>CAZDRM010000313.1:0-2221 GCA_964507745.1 uncultured Lachnospiraceae bacterium | reverse complement strand
ATCCTACGGCAATCGGCAGCGAGCCTATTCTGGAAGGCGACAGCAGTTCTCATTGGAGGCGTACCATGATGGGACATGCGGCGGCCAATAACGTGCCTGTCATTGCAGCAAACCGCATTGGGAAGGAGGATGTGGAGCCTTGTGAGGAAAACGGCGGGCAGTCTTCCTCCCTGACCTTTTACGGTTCTTCCTTTATGACAGACGGCACGGGTGAGGTTATAAAAAGTGCCTCTAAGGATAAAGAGGAAATTCTCATTGCCGCTTATGATCTGGATAAGCTTTCAAAGGAACGGCTGGAATGGGGATTGTTCCGGGACAGAAGACCGGAGTGCTACGAAGAGATTTGCCGTTAACAAAATGTGAAAAATAATATGCAAATAGTTCGCCTGTATGTTGTAAAAAGCAAAAAAATATTGTAAAATTAATAAGATGTATCTGCGTCAGGCGGATTTCTGTGAAAGTAAAATATGAAACAGGCATGGGGGATAAAATTATGGATATTAGAGAATTTGTAGATCTGGAAGAGCTGGAATCGATTCAGGCGGCATGGGCAAATGCAACAGGGCTGGCTGTTATTTTTACCGATGCACAGGGAGAATACATTACCGGCGATTACAATTTTACGGATTTCTGTGTTAAACTTACCCGTGGAAGCCAGGAAGGTTTAAGAAGATGTGTGGACACGGATCAGAACGGGCTGAAAAAGTCGTGCCTTGAAAAAGGATGTTACAAATGTCATGCAGGGCTTATGGATTTTGCTTATCCTATCGTGATTCATGAAACGGAAGAGGTGGTTATGACCGCTATCGGAGGGCAGGCGCTTCCCAGCGATCAGCCTGTTGATGAAGAGTCATTCCGCAAAATAGCGGAAGAAATAGGAGTAGACCCTGATGTCTACATAGAAGCGCTGCATCGGGTACCGTCCATGCCGGAAGCAAAAATTCGCGCTAGTGCGGATTTGCTGGAAATGATAATTGACACATTTGTAAACCAGAAATACATGGACTATAAAGAAAACGGCAAGATGGCAACTTATGCGGAAAATCTGGACAAAATAAACGGCGTCATCGACAGAATCGAAGATAATTCCAGAAAACTGACCAAAATCGCCTCCAAAGAGGGGATTCTGGCATTGAACTCCGCAATTGAAGCGGCAAGACTGGGAACCGCAGGAGCTTCCTTCAGTATATTAGCCAAGCAGCAAAGCGATTTATCCAAACAGAGCGGAGAAATTTATGAGCAGATCGGCAATGATATCAATATAATTTCTGAAGCCGTGAATGAAATGAATCATGCCGGAGAGAAAAAAGAATCTGAGGAATTAAGGCTGGAGGATTTATTAGACGCCTGAATATAATGTTTGTTAAAAAGCCGGGTGGATTTTATAGGAGGTATTATTAATGAAAAAATTTATAGAAGAATTTAAGGCCTTTGCCTTACGGGGCAATGTAATGGATATGGCCATCGGTATCATTATCGGCGGCGCTTTCTCGGGAATTGTGACTTCTTTAACGGATAATTTTATTACTCCTATTCTGTATGTGCTGACCGGACAGGCCAGATACTCATGGCGCGATATTGCAGTTTTTTGTTCCAATTTTATGTCGGCTGTCATTAATTTCATTATTATGGCATTTATCCTGTTCTGTCTGATCAAGCTTATCAATAAGCTGACCAGCATCGGGCACAAGAAAGAGGAAAAGGAAAAGACAACAAAGACCTGTCCTTTTTGCCAGAGTGAGATTTCCATAAAGGCTACAAGATGTCCTCATTGCACATCAGAGCTTGAATAAGTGGCAGAAGCAAACCGGGCGGGATAAAATGATTTAAGCAGAATAAATATAAAGCGGGAGAGACGTAAGGTTTCTTCCGTTTTTTATTTCCGTGAGCAATACTCTAAAGAGTACAAGTACTCTAAAGAGCACAAGTACTCTTTAGAGTATAAGCTGAGTCAAGTGACTGATTGCAGGTATTTGACTTTCGAAAAGTATTTAGTTATAGGGATTTTGTAGAGAATTGTATGGAATTCTATAAAATGGGGTAAAAAACAGTTACAGACCGTCTCCACAAAGTTTGTAATTGTTTAAAATCAGAATTAGAGAGGATATGATAAGATGCAATACCGTTTGTTAGTGGTAGATGATGATTTGGATATTTGCACTATGCTAAAGGAATTTTTTGAAATGACGGGCTATCTGGTGCAGACGGCCCATACGGGAGC
>CAZDRM010000312.1:0-2235 GCA_964507745.1 uncultured Lachnospiraceae bacterium | reverse complement strand
GTGTTGGCAATGAGCAGGAATAAAATGCCAAGATAAAGTGTCAGGTAGCTTGATGCCACCGTATAAAAAAGATTCCGCCCGATTCCGCCCAGGTAGCTGTCATATTCCAGCCTATGGGACGAAAGCCTTTGCCCCATATCGGAAAGTGCAGCCAGAAGTCCTTTTTCCTCCGTAATGCTCTTGGACAAATGAAAATTATAGCAGAAAGGTTCGGAATTGTCCGCAATTTCTTCAAAGACCTCATCAGGAACGATCAGCGCGGCATAAAGGGTAATCATACGGTCCGCAACGATATTGTCCTGGTATAAGCAGGGCAGAAGAGTGTACTCTGAGCCGTTTACCTCTATGGTAACATTCTGCTTTAAGGCGGCATTCATAATATTGGTAAAGTTAGGTCCCGGATCAGAGGAAAATAATGCCATCTGGTTCGGAGCCAAAGAGAGAGGCTCTTTTCCCATTGCGGACATCAGCCCGTTATAGCTGGATTCCGAAATGACGTATTCGCCGCCGCCTGTGATATTTTCCATCATATTATCCCGAAGGTCCGATTGGGGAAGCGCTGCCAGCGCATTTTTTACAGGCTCTAAATCCCGGGAAGTATGGGAGTAGGAAAGATATACGGGATAAGAGGCATCTATCATGGAAGAAACTTCCGCATCCGAAAGAAAGCTTTGGATTTCTGCGTCGGTTCCCTTGACGGAAAGGTCTGTGGTCCTTGCTTCATGGCTGCCCGCCGCCGTGCCGATGCCATAAGAGATGCAGGCAAGGGACAGAAGCAGAAGCAGGGAGGAAACAGCCAGTGACTTGTGCTGGAAGAGTACATTTTCCTGAAGCTGTCTGGCAGTAAACACAGCAAGTCCTGCCTTGCGCCTGCTTTTCTTTTCTATTCTTTTTCCTATGACATACCCCAGCCCTTTATAAAGGGAAAAGGTGCCAAGGGTTCCGAAGACAAATACCATAAGAAATGCCAAAAATCCAAGGCTGTTTAAGGCTGTTATGCCAATGGCGTAAGCAATGATAAGGAAGAGCGCTCCTGACAAAAAGAAGAAGGGGCCGCTTCCTGATGTTGTCTGCTCTGATTCCTTGGCAAAATCATCAGCCAGAAACGCCGCCGGTTCTATACGGGAAAGGTCCATACAGATAATGAGTACGGATAGCAGCTGTACAAGGACAAAGCCGCAGACAGTATATAAAATGGCAGCGGGAGAAAAGGAAATACGGTGCCCGATAATGCCTAAACCTACAAGCTTTGCGGTAGTCAGGCTGATTCCTTCCGTCAGAAACAGGGCAAAGGGAATGCCTGTCAGCAGGGAAATCAGGCTGTTTGCAAGGCTTTCGCAAAAGAGCATGGCAAAAAGGCGGCTGTATTTCATTCCCAGCATAAGGTACATGCCAAATTCCTTCCGTCTGCTGTCCGCCTGATATTTGCAGGCAAAGTATACCAGAAAGAATACAAAGAACAATGAAACGATATACACTAAGGGAATCAGCTTAAACAGCTTTGAAACCGCATCGCTTTCTACGGTGGCAAGGTAGCGCATCACATCCTGTTCCTTTAAGGAAAGAAGAGTGTAGAAGGCTGCAATGGCAATGATCAGGGATCCGAAGAACAGACCATTGTCTTTTCTGTGTCTGCCGGCATTGCGCCATACCTGTTTAAAGAACATTTGCGCTCCCTCCTCCCAATTGTGCGATAACGGTTACAATCCGCTCATAAAAGGCTTCCGTTGTTTCTTCCTTCTGCTTCCGCCTGAGTTCATGGAACAGCCGTCCGTCCTGAATGAAAAGAATGCGGGAACAATAGCTTGCCGCGTTGGGGTCATGGGTAACCATCATAATGGTTTTGTGTTCTTCTTTATTCATGGCGGCAAGCATATCCATAAGGATTTTGGAGTTCTTACTGTCCAGTGCGCCTGTGGGCTCGTCCGCCAGTATGATGCCGGGGTTGGAAATAAAAGCTCTGGCGGCAGCTATCCTCTGTTTTTGACCGCCGGACATCTGGGCAGGAAATTTATCCAAAACCTCTGTGATGTCAAAACGCTCTGCAATCTGTCTGATTTCTTCCATGGCTTCTTCCAGGCTGATTCCCTGTAAGGACAGGGGCAGGGCAATATTTTCCTGCGCGGTCATATTGTCTAAAAGTTCAAATTCCTGGAAGAGATAGCCGATTTCCCGACCTCTGTAGTCTGCAAGGGCGCTTCCCTTGAAGGATGCGATATCTTTATCCTTTAAAAG
>CAZDRM010000311.1:0-2239 GCA_964507745.1 uncultured Lachnospiraceae bacterium | reverse complement strand
CGGGAGTCGAACCCGTGTCCAAAAGCCCATTCCCTGTACTTCTACTATCATAGTCAGTTATTTGACATTCCCTCCGTCAGACGGAAACTAACATCCTTCTGATTTTAGTAGCTTCATGATACGCCCATAACCGCAAAGCTTAAGTTATGTCGTTTCCTACATAGTCGATGCCTGGTTCTTAAAGTGTAGGTGCCCTAAGTCAGACAGCTGCAACTAGGCAGCGTATGCTAAATTATCTTCAGCGTTTATTTTTAGTTTTGCAATTTGACGTTTTGCTACGGATAGCTTCTCCAGCTGCAAGACCCCTGTCGAAACCTTTACTACCCCATATTCAATTGTATATGATAAAGCGTAATGCACCAAAAGGGCATCAGGCTTTTATCTGGTTTTATTTTAACTTAACCTTAAAGTAAAATCAAGCGATAAGGTCTCACAAGTTTTTAATCTTAAACTCCCGCTCGTGCTCTCTCCGCATATCTTTTTTGGCAATGTCTTCTCTCTTATCGTAGAGTTTTTTACCTCTGGCAAGTCCGATTTCCACTTTTGCCCTGCCGTCCTTAAAATATACCTGCAAAGGCACAAGGGTAAATCCTTTTTCCGCCATTTTTCCCGCCAGCTTGTTGATTTCGGCTTTGTGAAGCAGAAGCTTCTTGATGCGAAGCGGATCTTTGTTGAAGATATTGCCTTTTTCGTAAGGACTGATATTCATGCCATAGACAAATGCCTCTCCGTTTTCAATGCGCACAAAGGATTCCTTAATGCTGCATTTTCCCATACGCAGGGACTTTACTTCCGTTCCGTGAAGCTCAATGCCCGCTTCATATTTTTCATCTATAAAATAATCATGGTATGCTTTTTTATTGCCTGCAACCAGTTTCATGGCTTCCTTGGCCATGGCTTACACCTCTCTTTTCATCAGGGAAATAACTGTTTTCCCTATTTTATATCATGAATCAAAGATTCATAATCGCCATTCGTCGTTCGTCGAACATGCAAGCATGCTCTCCTCACTAACACTCATTATATATCGTCTTCCTCCAGCAGAAAATCGATGGAACCGGAAAACAAATCCACATCATTGACCTTTACCGAAACCTTCTGTCCCAGCTTAAAGGTTCTTCCCGTAGTCTCTCCGTAAATCTCATAAGCGGCTTCATCATAAATGTAATAATCTCCGGGAATTTTGGAAATGTGCACAAGCCCTTCTACCGTATTGGGAAGTTCTACATAAATGCCCCAGCCCGTTACGCCGGAAATAACGCCTTCAAAAACTTCTCCCAGCTTTCCTGCCATGTACTGGGCTTTTTTCTTCTTCTCTGTCTCCCGTTCCGCTTCCTCGGCCCGTCTTTCCAAATCCGATGTCTGCTTGCAAACGCCGCTTAAAATGTTGCTGTAATGGGCGATTCTGTCTTCATTCAGCCTGCCTCTTACAGACTCTTTGATGATTCTGTGAATCTGTAAATCAGGATATCTTCTGATGGGGGACGTAAAATGGCAGTAATAAGAGCATGCGAGTCCGAAATGTCCCGTACACTCCGGTGTATAACGGGCCTGCTTCATGCTTCTTAGGGTAAGACGACTGATCAGGTTCTCCTCTTCCGTCCCTTCGATTTTTCCCAAAAGCTTTTGCAGCTCTTTAGGATGAATCTCATCTTTGGAAGCCTTTAAATAATATCCGAAGTTGTTGACAAACAGACCCAGTTTTTTGATTTTCTCAGGGTCCGGCGCCTCATGGGTACGATAGACAAAAGGAATTTCCAGCCAGAAAAAGTGCCCCGCAACCGTTTCATTTGCAATGAGCATAAAATCCTCAATCAACCTTGTGGCAGTATTTCTGTCATAAGGTTTAATATCCACAGGAACGCCTTCTTCATCCAGAATCATCTTGCTCTCCTGAAAATCAAAATCAATGGAGCCCCTTGCCTTTCTTTTCTTTCTTAAAATTCCCGCAAGCTCCGCCATCTGTCTGAACATAGGAACCTGTTCCTTATATTTCTCCGAAAGCTCCTTATCTTCGTCCTCTAAAATAGCGGCAACCTCTGTATAAGACATTCGTTTGTCCACACGGATAACGGACTCCACAATCCGGTAATCCACCACTTCTCCCGCATTATCAATATCCATAACACAGCTTAAAGCAAGCCTGTCCTCTCCTGCGTTTAAGGAACAGATGCCGTTTGAAAGGGCATGGGGAAGCATGGGAATGACTCTATCCACCAGATACACGCTTGTGCCCCGT
>CAZDRM010000310.1:0-2245 GCA_964507745.1 uncultured Lachnospiraceae bacterium | reverse complement strand
ATGAGTTGGTTCATTTTAAACGCCATGATATCTGGATGAAGCTGCTTTTAGTTGCAGCTAACGGCGTACACTGGTTTAATCCGGTTGTCTGGATCATGCAGAAAGAGGCTGTTATTGATATGGAAATGTCGTGTGATGAAAGGGTGGTTCAAAATATCGATTATGCCGGAAAAAAGGCATATGCGGAAGCGTTGTTTTCCACATTTCACAGACGGTATGCCGGGAAAACTCTTTTATCTACACAATTTCAGGGAGGGAAACAGATTATGAAGAAACGTTTTAAAAATATACTATTAGGAAAGAAAGAGAGAAACGGGCTGTTATTATTGACAGGCATTGCGGTTCTGACAATGAGTCTGGGAATGTTAGTGGGATGTTCTGTGGAAGAATCTCCGGCGGGCAGCGGGAAAGATACGGAAAACAGTATGCCCGTAGAAGGCCAGGCAGCGGATGGGCAGCAGAGTTTGGAAGTGGGCGCTGCAAGACCGGACAGTACAGGGCAACATGAAGAAATACCGGAAGAAGAGACTGGAGAGGCTTTAGAAAAGGCTGTTATTACCTGTAATAAAGAAGGAGAGACAGAAACCATTCCTGTTACTATTTATGTGGGCGAAGGATTTTCCATTTATATACCTGATGAGGGATGGATTCCATCTGACCTGCAGAATGAAGCAGGAACGGAGGCCATAGCAGCATACAGCCTGGATGCATGGACCAGTGCCGTAAATGAGTATGTCCGGCTGTGGGTTACCAAGAGTGATGAAGCTTCCGCATCTGAGGTTAAGTCCGGATTAATTGCTGAAGGCTGGGAAGAAACGGGAGAGCTTGAACTGGTAAAACAGGAGGGAGAAACGGTATACCATGTCCGGCTGGTGGACGATGGAGAAGCGTGTTACGGCATATATTCCTACTGCCCGGTGGAAGCGGAAGAAGGGTTTGGAAAAGAAATGTCTGCAATTGCCGATACCTTTGCAATATCCATATACCGGTAGGTGTTAATGCCTGTTTGTTATAAGTTGAAAAGAAAATATGAAAATACTATAATCAAATTGATAATAGAAACGGTACACTTTATGGAGAAAACTTATTTTAAATGAAGAATAGAATGATATATCAACCATTGACGGCAACTCCTTTCAAATGCAGCTCTGTCTATAAAGAGATAAAGCCTTGTTGGATATTGCAGCCTTATGTCAGATGCTTTTGGGGCGGGGAGTATCTCTGCCCTGCTGCAGAAACGGATGGCTCTTCTGAGATAGTGATTCCTGATACCTGCGTAGATATTATTTATCGTATAGATGATGCGGGTAATATCATTACTTCTGATTTCAACGGAATAAATGACAGAAGTTTCTGCGTTCATAGTAATGAAAAAGCCGGACATAGGATTTCAGTGTTTGCCATTCGTTTCTATGCGTGGAGCGCTTACGTTTTTTCCGAAGACTCTTTTGTAGGGACACTGAATGAGCGCTCCGATGTCAGGGAACGATATTACTGGCTGGATAAAGAACTGCGCAGACAATTACCCGAGCAGGGAAATCTGACGGATAGGATTCGGCTGGCAGAAGCACTGCTTGTTAAAAAACTGGAAACCGCAAGGAACAATAAGCTGGTAGACGGGATAGTTAATGATATTCTACGGTATCAGGGAGTGCTGGAAATAAATCAGTTGTCCAAGGAGAATTTTGTCAGCAGCAGACAGATGGAACGGCTTTTTCATGAATATATCGGAATTACGCCTAAGAAATTGAGTAATCTGGTGCGTTATCAATTCTTATGGAAGGATATTGTAAGTCAAAGACATTTTAATGTTATGGATGCCGTTTACAAATACAGATATACAGATTCATCACATTTGATGCGGGAATTTGAGCGTTATCATTCCATGAATATCCGTACTGCAAAAGAGCTGGCGTTACAAAAAGCGTTTCCTTTTCAGGATTTCGCACAAGGAAAAAGTTTCTGAGAGAATATGTTAATGTCGGAAATATACAAGACATTAAGCGATATATTTTATAAAATTTTCTCATGCGCATAATAAATAAAGGAGAAACAGGCATGGAAAAAAAGAAAATAGAAATAATCCCATATTTATCGTTTAAGGGAAATTGTGAAGAGGCGGTCAATACTTATATCAATGTGTTTGGCGGTAAGATTCTTTTTATTTCATATTGGAATGAAAATAATTATGATATGACGCCGGAACAAATCGGAAAAGTAATGCATGTAGAATTTATGATTGGCG
>CAZDRM010000309.1:0-2247 GCA_964507745.1 uncultured Lachnospiraceae bacterium | reverse complement strand
CCGAGAAAGGTTATGTCAAGATTTCCGTCGCAGGGGCGCCGGGAAAAACAGAGGACATGGAGCTTCTGGTTTTTCGGATTGAGGATACGGGCTGCGGCATCCGCAAGGAAGATATCGAAGGAATATTTGAGAATTTCAAGCAAGTGGATTCCAAGAGAAACAGGAGCGTGGAGGGAACAGGGCTTGGACTGGCTATCACGAGGCATCTTGTCAATTTGATGGGTGGAACCATTGGGGTAGAAAGTGTATACGGTAAGGGAACTACCTTTATTGTGGAAATACCACAGAAGATCGTGGACCGGAGACCTTTGTCAGAGGTTCCGGAGAGAGCAGTTCAGGAAGAAGAAAGTCTGGAACCATTTTCAACAAAAGACTGTACAGTGTTGGTAGTAGATGATAATATGATTAACAGAAAGGTAGCAAAACTAAGACTGCAGACATATGATTTGGAAATTGATGAAGCTGACAGCGGACCGGCCGCAATAGAGCTTGTCCGTAAAAAGCGTTATGATATTATTTTTATGGATCACATGATGCCGAAAATGGATGGAATGGAAGCAGCACGGATCATTCGGAATGACTGTGGGGAAAACGGCAGACTGCCGATAATGATTGCACTGACTGCCAATGCCATGGAGGGCATAAGGGAATGTTTTCTGGCAAACGGGTTTCAGGATTTTATTACAAAGCCTTTGGAAATAAGACCGATGCATGAGGCACTGCTTAAATGGATTCCGGAGAGAAAAAGAATAGCGGGTAAAGTGCAGACAGCAGACAAGAACTCCGACGATGACAAGCATAGTGAATTTCAAGATATCCTGATTGAAGGAATTGATACGGATGAGGTGGCTAAGCACTACTCCGGCAGTGCAGAAGAATACAAGGAGCTTTTGGATTTATATTGTCTGGATGGAAAGCGTAAGCTGACGCGCTTGCGGGAACTGTGGGAAAAAGGAGATTATAAAGGCTACGGCATAGAGGTACACGGCTTGAAGAGCGCTTCCGCCAATGTGGGAGCAATGAAAATTTCAAACAGCGCCAGAGAACATGAAAAAGCCGTGTACAGAGGAGATGAGACCTTTGTTGACAGCCACATTTTAAGGCTGCTTACGGATTATGAGGGGCAACTGGAGCATATTCAGGATTTTTTAGAAAAGAACCGGAAAATAGAGGATGTGAAAGAAAAGGGGCAGGAAATGGAACCGGCGGATTTAATGCAGGAAATCAAGGCAGCTCTGGACAGTCTGGAAAATTTCCGTGCCAAGGATTGCGCCCATAAGATAGAGGATGTTTTACAATACCGGCTGAACCCCGATACGGAAAGTAAGCTTAAGGAAATACAGGAACAACTGAAATTATATGAGGATGATGCTGCGGAACAAATGCTGCGGGATTTGATCAGGCAGATTGAGATGGAGGGATGATAGATGAATGCTAGACGGAAAGTATCGGTTCTTGATGCTAAACTGAAAATGGCGGCGATGAATTCTAAGCAGAAGGTATCGGATGTGGATGATAAACCGAAAGTATTGGCTGTGGATGACAATAGTATTAGTCTTGCGGCTATTGAGCAGGAACTTAAGGATGACTATGAAGTTATTCCGATTAATTCCGGTATGCGTGCCCTGCAATACCTGAAGAAGGAAATACCGGATCTTATTCTGATGGATATCCAGATGGAAGAAAAAGACGGCATTGAGACGCTGAAAGAAATTCGCGATATGGAGGAATGTAAAGACATTCCCGTTATTATGCTTACATCCATGAGGGATAAGGAAACGGTTTTTGAAAGCGCTAAGCTTAAGGTGGAAGACTATGTGATCAAGCCCTTTAACAAACTGGATTTACATGAGAGGGTGGATCGCATTTTAAAGTGAAAATGAAAAGACGATAGAAATTGAATGAGAAAATGATAATTCAAAAAAGAGCTGGGCAGGCTCTTTTTTTGCTCAACATTTCACATCACTACAAATACATTCGGCGTCATTATTATGGTTTAACGGGATAATGGGTATTATAATATATTGATTTTAAGGAAGGTAATACTATGATCAGCATTGCTGTCTGCGATGACGAAAAATATATGTCAGAAAAAATTGAAAAAATGGCAGAAGATTTTTTCAAAAAGAAAAACACAGATATTTCTGTCGTGCAGTATTCTTCGGGAGAAGAATTGCTAAAATGCGATGAAGGAATAGATATCCTTTTTCTTGATATCGGGATGCGGGGGATGGACGGAATAGAAAC
>CAZDRM010000308.1:0-2248 GCA_964507745.1 uncultured Lachnospiraceae bacterium | reverse complement strand
TTTGTGCAGGAGAAGGAAGTCAAGGAGCAGAGAGAGTATAAGGATACGGTATTCCGAATGCTGTTCAGTGACAAAAAGAGGGCATTGTCGCTTTATAATGGGATCAACGGTACGGATTATCAGGATGAATCCCTGTTGGAGTTCAACACGCTGAAAAATGCCATTTATATGAATCTGCACAATGATATTTCTTTTATAATCGTCAACCAGATTCATCTTTATGAGCATCAGTCCACTTTGCCGGTCAATTTACCATTGCGGGACTTGCTGTACATAGCGGATATTCTGCAAAAGACGATTGTGGATAAAACGATTTACAGCAGCAGACGGCTGATGATTCCCAATCCTAATTTTATCGTGTTTTACAATGGGCGGGAGAAAATGCCGGAGCGGCTGGAACTGAAGCTGTCGGACAGCTTTCTGATTCCGACGGATAAGCCGGAACTGGAATTGAAGGTAACGGTTCTGAATATCAATGAGGGAATGAATGAGCAGTTAAAAGAAAAGTGTCCTGATTTAAAGGAATATATGCAGTATGTGGACAGAGTACGAAGATACAGTGAGGAAATGCCGTTACGTGACGCGGTTATAAGAGCAGTGGATGAGTGTATTCAGGAAGGCATCTTAAGAGATTTTCTGATGAAGCAGAAGGCGGAGGTAACAAAAGTGAGCATTTATGAATTTGATGAAGAACGGGAAATGAGACTGATAAGAGAGGATGAACGTGAGATTGGAAGAGAAGAAGGGAGAGAAGAAGGAAGAGAAGAGGGTAAGCAAAGAGTATTAGCATTAAGTAAAATTTTATTAAATGCAGACCGCATAGATGATTTAAAAAGAGCCACAGATGATGAAGCATATCTGGAGGAATTGTGTCGGGAATACAGCATTTTGTGATTAGAGGAATATCGTTACAGAAAGCCCACAAAAATATACATCTTTGAAAAAACAGAAATATACAGAAACGGAGTTAAAGATCAGGATGAAGCAGAAATTACATTTAAAAGCCCCGGGTAACTGGATCAATGACCCCAATGGATTTATTTATTATAAGGGGAAATATCATCTGTTTTATCAGTATTTTCCTTACGAACCCCGGTGGGGAACCATGCACTGGGGACATGCAGTCAGCGACGATTTGATAACATGGGAGCATAAGGGAATCGCCCTTTTTCCCAGCAAATATGCAGACCGGAACGGATGCTTTTCCGGAAGCGCTGTGGAAGCGGACGGACGTATGCACCTGTTTTATACAGGAGTCCATTATCACGAAACAAATCCCGAGGATATTCATGTCTGCTTAAATGACCGGTTTGAATCAGCGCAGCTTATGATTAGTTCGGAGGACGGTTTTCATTTTGATAATGCCGGCGGGAAAAAAGTAATCATTCCCCCCCTTGATAATCCGGAAACCGGAGACAGGACCCACACCAGGGACCCCAAGGTATGGAGAGGGAAGGACGCCTGGTATATGGTTTTGGGAAGCATGAGCAAAGAGCGAAAGGGAAAGCTTCTTATTTACCGAAGTGAAAATCTGACGGATTGGGAATATAAAAACAGTGTGACCAAAGAAGAAGGCTTCGGCTGGATGTGGGAATGTCCGGATTACTTTGAAGCAGATAATGGAAAAGTGCTTATTTTTTCTCCCATGGGAATCCTGAAAGAAAAAGGCACATATGAAAATCAGGCGATTTGTACTCTTGTGGATTTTGAAGAGGACAGCTGTGAGATGTCAATACCGGATACATATCAATTTTTGGATTACGGACAGGATTTGTATGCGCCACAAAGCACGGTGGATAGGAATGGCAACAGAGTTGTGATAGCCTGGCTCAGGATGCCGAAGCCGGTAGATGGAGAATGGATCGGGATGTTCTGTCTGCCGCGGGTAGTGGAGGTTTGTAAAGGACATATTTATTTCCGCCCCCATCCGGAGGTAAAAAAGGCGTATGGCAAAAGGATAAGTTTACCGGCAGAGGCTCATGAAAGCGGATATCGTATCAGCATGGATCTGGAAGACGGAGAAATGATTGATGTGGGGGGCTATAAGATTTTCAGAAAAGTCGGCTGCATTCATACGGACAGAAGTGAGGTCTTGGAGGAATGCAGGGACTGCCCCACAAAGTTTCAGACACCAGAGTTAAAGGATGGATACCATGTGGATATCTACGTGGATGCCAATCTGGTGGAAGTATTTGTAAACGATGGCGAATATGTCATCAGCAATGCGGTTTACGGCTTAAAAAATGAA
>CAZDRM010000307.1:0-2292 GCA_964507745.1 uncultured Lachnospiraceae bacterium | reverse complement strand
TGGAATGTATCTACTTTGAAAAGACAGTATCATTCCAGCCTTTATGAAAGGCTTGCTTTAAGCAGGAATAAAGATGATGTACTGCGATTGGCAAATGAGGGCGCAATACCGCAAAAGCCGGAGGATATTTTACATACACCATATGTTCTTGAGTTTGCCGGATTGGAGGACAAGGCATCTTACCATGAAAGTGATTTGGAATCAGCAGTCATTGATAAAATGCAGAAATTTTTGTTGGAATTGGGGAAAGGTTTTTTGTTTGAACAGCGTCAGAAGCGCTTTACGTTCCACGACAAAAATTTTTATGTTGATTTGATTCTATATAACCGTCTGTTGCGGTGTTATGTGCTTATTTATTTTAAGGCAGATGAACTTACTCATGCAAAAAAAGTGATGAAGCACTGGTTGACTTGACATTGCCAGAAGATGCTAATATTTATGCAAAAGAGTATGAATTATACCTGCCGGACAAAAAAGTATTGCAACGAAAGTTAAAAGAATGGCTTGACGAAGAACAAGACAAAAACAGTGAGGTATAGAAAGTTTTCTGTTTCTTGCTTTATATTGTGTTATAATTTGTTACAAGCCTTTCTTGTCTACGCTCCGCTTCGGTCGGCACAGAGCAGATGTCCACCGGACATCTTGTGCCCTTATTTTTGCCCTTATGAGAGTTCGTAACATGAGAGAAAAGGCTTGCTATAAAAAGTGCCTTATAAAAAGGGGAACCATTGATTTATGAGATTTATGAAAATACAAGATATGATTCGGAATTATGGGGTCAGCACGGATACATACTTTATGATAGACGCCCACCAGATTCCAAGAAAGGGACTGGATACTGTATATCTGCACTATGAAAGGTTAAGGCGTGTGCATTTTGTACCACATTATCATTGTGAATTGGAGTTTTGTTATGAAGATGGCACTCACTTTCCGGTAAAAGTTATGTTTGTGGAAGATATGGATATGGAGCAGTTGATTCGTGGATATGACGATAGTATCAAAATCCATAGACATCGGAAAATGAAAGAAAAAGACCTTTTGCTCAGTCCTTTTCAAAGGCTCAGTGCGGAGGCACCCTTTGTGAGAAAAGAAATTCTGGAAGAATTAAGCACATTGTGCGACGGTAATTCATTCTGGAAGCTGAGCGTAAAAAGCAGGGACAGATGGGACGGCAATGAGGATGTGGATCTGACTTTGTACGGCACATGGATAACTTGGCTGCTCTGGATGGTTTGGTTTTGCCTGACCATTTATCTCGTTTTCTATATCTATATCCGGTCAATGGTATTTGCACTGTTTGTCCTGACGTTGGGGAGTGGATTATGCTATTATCTGTTTTTTATCAGAAGTGCCCGAAAGATAATAAAAAAAGCCAAAGACATTTTCTACGAAGCCATTTTCCAAAAGGGTGCACATGAAGATTATAAGCACAATGGTTAAACCAAAACTAATATTATCACTATGTAGAGGAACGAATATGAAGGATTATATTGTAAGAGCTACGGCAGCAGGCGCTCAGATCAGGGCATTTGCCGCCACAACACAAAATCTGGTGGAGCGGGCAAGAGAGGCTCAGGGTACAAGCCCCGTGGCAACGGCGGCATTGGGAAGACTGCTGACTGCAGGCACTATGATGGGAACCATGTTAAAAGGAGAAAAGGATCTGGTAACTTTACAGATAAAGGGGGACGGTCCTATCCATGGGATTACCGTAACGGCGGACCCTTTCGCAAGAGTAAAAGGCTATGTGGACTATCCCGGGGTCATGCTGCCGCCAAGCGCAATGGGCAAGCTGGATGTTGGCGGCGCTGTAGGGAACGGCATGCTGACGGTTATCAGGGATTTAGGGTTAAAAGAGCCTTATGTGGGACAGACTGTTTTACAGACAGGGGAAATAGCCGAGGATTTAACCTACTATTTTGCCGCATCGGAGCAGATTCCCTCTACGGTAGGGCTGGGCGTGCTGATGGAAAAGGACAATACGGTAAAGCGGGCAGGAGGTTTTATTATCCAGCTGATGCCCTTTGCAGAGGATGAGGTTATAGAAAAGCTGGAGGAAAACTTGAAAAAAATGTCTTCGGTCACTTCCATTCTCGACGAGGGAAAGACGCCGGAAGAGCTGCTGGCTGTTGTACTGGAAGGAATTGAGCTGGAAATCACGGATACGGTTCCCGCCGAGTTTTACTGCAACTGCAATAAAAAGCGGATTGAGAAAGCTATTATCAGCATCGGGGAAAAGGATATCCGGGAAATGATAGAAGAGGGAAAGGAAATAGAAGTGAAATGCCA
>CAZDRM010000306.1:0-2298 GCA_964507745.1 uncultured Lachnospiraceae bacterium | reverse complement strand
TATAATAATATGGGGGCTCAGCTTCGCAGAAGGCGGTATATTAAAGCTGTTTTACGGTTCCTATCAGGAGGATTATAAAGGCCTGTGGGGGATGTGGTTTGGATGGATGATTCCGGTTCTTGCACTTTTGCTGGTGGTCATGAGGGAATTGACAGGCACCCTGCTAATGCGCTTTGGAAATAAGGCATTCTGGGTAATGTGGGCGCTTTGGATGATTATCTGTCTTGTGCCGGGTAAAATTGCAAGCTACAAAAATGGAGCACTGGAAAAAATGATAGAAAAAATAACGGTTTGGATAATAGGGATGTCTATAGCGGGATGGGTAATTATGGGAATTATGCTTGCTATTCTGATGCTGGCTGTTTCCTGGCTTTTTATGAAAAAACAGATGGTAAAGAGTTAGACGGGCAGCAGGGAACTTATGGGCAAAGAGAAAACAAAAACAGAGGAGAGTAAAAGGGAAAGCCGGAATTGAAACAATCCGCCAAAAGCTGAATGGGGATTGCGTGAAAATTTGACCCGTTGTAAAATAGAGAACGGATATAAATGTAAAATATTTATAACATTAATATATCTTGACGGTAAAATGCTGTATCGAAATGTGTTAATACAGAACGGGTTTATAGAACATGGAAAAGGTTATTTTAGCGGGACTGGATTTAGGCGATGCCACTGACTTTGCACATTCCATGGAGGAATTGGAAGAGTTAGCCAAGGCGGCGGATATGGAAGTGGCCGGCGTTGTGACCCAGAAGATGCCCGCAGTCAACAAAGCATATTATATCGGAACAGGAAAAGTGGAGCAGGTACGGCAGCTGGCAAAAGAGTCAGGTGCCGGCCTTGTCATTTTCGATAATGCCTTATCTCCCATGCAGCTACGGAATCTGCAAAAGGAACTGGAGACAGCGGTAATGGACAGAACGACGCTGATTCTGGAAATCTTTTCAGGGAGGGCGCGGACCAGGGAGGCAAAGCTTCAGGTGGAGGTGGCTTCCCTGCAATATATGCTGCCAAGACTTGTGGGGCTTCATGATGCTTTGAGCAGGCAGGGAGGTGCCAGCGGTTCCATGAGTAACAAGGGTGCGGGCGAAAAGAAGCTGGAGCTGGACAGACGGCATATAGAGGCAAGGCTCGCCACTTTGAGAAGGGAACTTGCCAGAGTGGAAAAGGACAGGGAGACCCAGCGTAAGCAGCGGCTAAAAAGCGCCATTCCTTTAGTCAGTCTTGTGGGTTATACCAATGCAGGAAAATCCACTGTGATGAATGCTCTTATCGATTGGTATACATGCGGGGAGGATAAAAAGGTTTTAGAAAAGGATATGCTTTTTGCCACTCTGGAAACCACAGTGCGCAAAATGGAAGGGGAAGGCGGCAAAAGCTTTCTTTTATCCGATACGGTAGGTTTTATCAATGAACTTCCCCACAATCTGGTAAAGGCTTTCCGTTCTACTTTAGAGGAAGTAAAGAATGCGGATCTGCTTTTACATGTTATTGACTATTCCGATGACTCTTACAGAGAGCATATGAAGGTAACGGAAAAGACTCTGGAAGAGCTCGGGGCAGGGCGAATCCCGGTTGTATGTGTATTTAATAAGCTGGACCTGAAAGTCGGAAAAGATTTTACAAAAGAAGTGGTAGGAAAAGCTTCGGAAAATGTGGAGAAGCATGAAAGGGAATATGAGGAAGAATATCCGCGGATTGTAGGGAATAATATCTTTATGGCGGCAGGAAAGGGCGTCGGAATAGAAGAATTGGTTTCACTCATTGAAAAGAATCTGTTCGGAAAGAGAAAGGAATATGAACTGATGATTCCCTATACCGCAGGCGGCGCATTCTCTGATTTGTCGGAGAGAGCATTTGTAGAAACTTATGAATACAAGGAAGAAGGAATCTATGTGAAGGCTGCGTTAGACGAGGAATTGGCAGGCAGATACAAAAATTATCTGCAAAATGAAAGGGAAAAAAGATGAAACTGATATCGTGGAATGTAAATGGGCTGCGCGCCTGTGTGGAAAAAGGATTTACGGATATTTTTAAGGAACTGGATGCGGATATATTCTGTGTGCAGGAAACGAAAATGCAGGAGGGACAGCTGACGCTGGAACTTCCCGGGTATTACCAGTATTTCAATTACGCAGAGAAAAAAGGCTATTCGGGAACGGCGGTTTTTTGTAAAAAAGAGCCTTTAAAGGTCTGGAACGGAATAGGCATAGAGGAGCATGATAAGGAAGGCAGAGTTATTACCCTGGAATTTGAAGATTTTTATTTTGTAACGGTATATACGCCTAATTCCCAGAA
>CAZDRM010000305.1:0-2306 GCA_964507745.1 uncultured Lachnospiraceae bacterium | reverse complement strand
AAGGAAGAGCTTCCACAGTTAATAACCAAAATATTCATTTCTATTTACCTTCTTTCCTGTTTTGCATAAATATCCCCGCCCCATATAAATTATGCGGCGGGGTTCTGTCTCTATTGTACACATTCGTTATGGAAAAATCTAGTATGCTTTTCCCCAATATACCATTTTTGTGGCAGGCTTACCGCAGCAGACGCAGGTATCCGCCAGTTTTTCCTGTTCAAAGGGCATACAGCGGCTGGTTACGGAAAGTTTTTCCTTGATGACATCTTCGCATTCCTGGTTTCCGCACCACATTGCTTTTACGAAACCTGTTTTTTCTGTAAACAGTTTCTCAAATTCTGCCATGGTGTCTGCCACATAGGTATGCTCATCCCGGTGCTGTCTGGCACGTTCCAGCATTTCTGCCTGCATTGTCTTTAAAAGCTTTGCCACTTCTTCCTCTAAATTGTCCAAGGCGCATGAAATTTTTTCCCTGGTATCACGGCGCACAAGCACACACTTGCCTTCCGCCATATCCTTGGGCCCGATTTCGACCCTTACCGGAATTCCCCTCATTTCACATTCGGAGAATTTCCATCCCGGACTCTTGTCGGAATCATCTACTTTAACGCGCATTTTGCTTCCTTCATATTTGCTGAGGCGCTCTTTTAATTCGTAAGCCTTATCTAACACGCCTTCCTTTTTCTGCTGGATAGGAATAACCATAACCTGTGTGGGCGCTACCAAAGGCGGCAGAACAAGGCCGGAATCATCTCCGTGAACCATAATGACCGCACCGATTAAACGGGTTGTCATGCCCCATGAGGTCTGATGCACATATTGCAGCTTATTATCCCTGTCCGTATACTGAATGCCGAAAGCCTTGGCAAATCCGTCTCCGAAATTGTGGCTTGTGCCGGATTGAAGGGCTTTTCCGTCATGCATCAGGGCTTCTATGGTATAGGTAGCTTCTGCTCCTGCAAATTTTTCCTTATCGGTTTTCTGCCCTTTGATAACGGGAATAGCCAGCACCTCTTCACAGAATTTGGCGTATACATTCAACATCTGAATGGTGCGCTCTTCCGCTTCTTCTGCCGTAGCATGGGCCGTATGGCCTTCCTGCCATAAGAATTCCCTGCTTCGAAGGAAGGGTCTTGTTTCTTTTTCCCAGCGCACAACAGAACACCACTGATTGTAAACCTTCGGCAGATCCCTGTATGACTGCACATCATTTTTATAAAAATCACAGAATAAAGTCTCGGAAGTAGGTCTGACACAAAGCCGCTCCTGTAAAGGCTGAAGTCCTCCGTGAGTTACCCATGCAACCTCCGGCGCAAAGCCTTCCACATGGTCTTTTTCTTTTTCCAAAAGGCTTTCAGGAATAAACATGGGCAGGTATACATTTTCCACGCCTGTTTCTTTAAACCTTTCATCCAGCTGCTTCTGAATCAGTTCCCAGATTGCGTAGCCCGCAGGCTTGAAAACCATACAGCCCTTTACGCTGGTATAATCGATTAATTCCGCTTTTTTTACCACATCGGTGTACCATTGGGCAAAATCTTCTTCCATGGAAGTAATTGCCTCTACTAATTTTTTGTCTGCCATTTCTCTTTCTCCTTTTTCTGTCATAATATATTCTTCAGACAATTATCTGTGGGGATTTATCTGCCGGTTGCATTTCCTATTACAAGCAATAGAAAATAAAAAACGCCGCATCTTCATCCCAAAGGGACCGAAGATCGGCGGTACCACCCTAATTAGCCTATGCTCTCGCCACATAGACTCTCTCTTTGCCGCTAACGCCGGCTTACGTCGTATTTTCATACGAAGCTCCAAGGTAGGTTCCGATGCTTCCACCTGAGAATTTCACAGCAACCGATTGTTTTATCCGGTAATTCTCTCTCTGAAGGCTTTCCTATCGTACTAATCCTCTTCAACGCTTATCTATTGGGTATTTTAGGCATAAATTACGAATTTGTCAATTGTATTTTTTTCAGACAGGATAAAAGAGAGTCTACACTTTTGATAAAATAACTCCCTTTTCGAAATTGTGCATTCGTTGAAAATGGATTATAATCATACTGATTAATCAGTATCTGTACAAAAGCCGCACCACCGGGAGGAGCCTTAATGGAAAAAGAAAAATTACTTTACTATAATGAATACGAAGAGTTTTATGAAATGGCAGAAAAATCTGTTGCATTTCAAAAATTTTGTAATGATTCGTTTGGACAGGACTTTTCACAAGATGGATTTAGCGACATTGAGCAAATAGATATGATATTACCCTATATTCCAACAAAAGAAGATATTCATATACTGGATGT
>CAZDRM010000304.1:0-2320 GCA_964507745.1 uncultured Lachnospiraceae bacterium | reverse complement strand
ACTTCCATATCACACTCTGCCGGGAATGCTTTCAGCCGGTGGCACTCCCTCTCTGCTGCGTTTATGACATGTACTCTTTCCGTTCAAAGCCTTTGCTGACTGTTTTTGCAAATATATTAATAGGATATGCAAAAACTGCGGTTTTGTCAACAGATTTTATGCAACCTTCCATTCATTTCCCTTGCAGCTTTATGACAATTGCGTGAGGTTAGCGGAGCACATTAATATTCTTTTCCCCCAAGGATTTCCTGATAGTCCTGATAATTTTTCTCCAAAAGCGCGGGCGTATCCAGTCCGTAAGGACATTTTGCCTTACATTTCCCACAGTGAAGACATTCTTCTATCTTTTTCATTTTCGCCTGCATCTCTTCTGTCAGCTGTGCATCCGACGGCGCCCTGCGGATCATCAGGGACATTCTGGCGCAATTGTTGATTTCAATCCCCACAGGGCAAGGCATACAGTATCCGCAGCCGCGGCAGAACTCTCCCTGCAGCTGTTCACGATCCTTTGCAATGGCTTCCTGCAAGGCTCCTTCCAGCTTTGGATCCTTTTCCTGATAGGACAAAAATTCATCCAGCTCCCGTTCCCGCTGAATCCCCCAAATGGGAAGCACATGGGGAAACTGTTCCATGAAAGCATAAGCCGCTGCAGAATTTGTAATCAAACCTCCTGCCAGAGCCTTCATGGCAAGGAATCCCATTCCTGCTTTTTCACACTTCTCCACCAATTCCAGTTCTTTTTCTCCGGACAAGTAGCTGAAAGGAAACTGAAGGGTATCATATAAGCCACTGCTAACTGCTTCCTCTGCCACCGCTAAGCGATGGTTGGTAATTCCGATGTGACGGATTTTTCCCTGTTTCTTTGCCTCTATCATAGCTTCATAAAGCCCGCTGCCATCTCCCGGTTTCGGGCAGAAAGCCGGATTATGAAACTGATAAATATCCAGATAAGTCGTTTTTAAGTTTTGGAGCGTTGTCTCCAACTGCTCCCAAAAACCCTCTACCGTCTGGGTCATTGTTTTGGAGGCAAGGTAGATTTTCTCCCGCATTCCTTCAAATGCCAGTCCCAGCTTTTTCTCACTGTCGGTATAAAAACGCGCCGTATCATAAAACCGGATTCCGTGGTCATACGCTTTACGCAAAAGATAAACCGCGCTTTCCTCAGAAATACGTTGAATGGGCAATGCCCCGAATCCGTTTTTATTTACGGTAATCCCTGTGTTTCCCAATGTAATTTCCCGCATATTTTTCCTCCTATACATTTTATGTACTATTCTTTTACAGTCCTATAAATATTCTTCCGGCACATAAAGCCCCCTTGCAGCCAGCTCATGGGCATAGTTCTTATCCGAAAGCCTTTCAACGGATTCCTTCCGAAGCTCCTCCATTTTCTTGGCCTTTAATCCCAGCTTAGCCCTGACAGCGTCCACAATTCCGTAGCAAACCATAAAGACGCCCATAGGAGCCATAAAAAACAGTATAGGATAATAAGAATCCGAATAATGCAAGTCATAATAAAGCCATCCCGTGGATATGGCGGCAATAACAAATCCCAGCAATGCCGTAACTAACGGCGGTCTTGGGGAAACGTCGCACTCCCTGAACCCTTCCATGGCAATTTCATGATACCTGCTGTCAATGTAGCGGTTTCCGCATTTTTTACAGGTTCTTAAAGGACTGCCGTAAAGCCATTTGTTTTCTACATAAGACGGTATCTTCGCCCCGCAATGCGGGCAGGTTCCCTTTACATAGACATTGTCCTTCATGTCACTTTTCTCCTTTTACATTTTTGCTTCCTGACTCTCTCCCTCCAAATGTACTACCGTATATTCATGATGGACCGCCGGAAGAAACTTTTTTATCAAATCCTCGGTTTTCATCCTGAGACTCGATGTATTGATACAGGGATGGCATCCGAAATACTCCTCCGAAAGGACGTCCTCATCAATTAAGAGCGCAACTTTATTCTCCTTATCATTCATCAGACCCATAACGCTGACGGAGCCGGGCGTGATATCCAGATACTCCTCCATAAATTCAAGAGGCGCAAAGGAAAGTCTGGGACTGTTGATCTGATGGGAGATTTCCTTGGTCTTAAATTTCTTGCCCTCGGAAATCATCAGCAGATAAAACTTTGTCTTCTGTGCATTGCAGAGAAAAAGATTCTTACAGACAACGGCAGGAGCCAGAACCCGGTCAATTGCTGCACAGGCTTCCATGGTAAAAGCCGCTTCATGATCCACCCGTTCATAACCTATGCCCAGGGAATCCAATAAATCATATACCGCTATTTCCTTTTCCAGCCTTCCCTCCGCATTTT
>CAZDRM010000303.1:0-2349 GCA_964507745.1 uncultured Lachnospiraceae bacterium | reverse complement strand
ATGATGTTGGGGTCAAAACCATAAATAAATTTGACCCTATTTCTATCGTACCTTGAAAAATTCATATTTTGTAGTATATCATCGGATTATTTGGGATATATGCCGGGTATTCCCTGCCTTGTTTTATGCAAGTACCGGATTTTGGGCATAGTTCCCCAGACCCTTCACATAATTGAAGAGTTTTCGAAAATTCAATGCTGCTATCTTGGAACCAAAAAAGAACTTGCCGCGCTGCTTTCCGCGGGGAAGCTTTTCCAGATGGTAGTTCCGGCGTATATTTGACGGAACGGTTTCCACTCCATTACGGAGCCTTGCATAATTTTTGAATTCTTCACTGCTCATGTTCCGCTGGATCTTCGCGCGTTCGTGTGCCGCTTTGGATGTTACTATTTTTGCAACCCGCTTATAAATCTTCGGCCTGCATTGTTCCTGATACGGACAGCCCGCACACTGCTCATGCAGAAAGGAAACGGCACACTGCCTGCTTTGTTTCATATAGGAACAGCTTTTCGGTGCATGACCGGCTGGACATCGGAGGACTTTTGTTCCTTCTTCATTGAATTCAAAATCAGCAAGGATATCTGGAGCGGATTTTCCTGTCAGACTTGTGGTAATTAGTTCTACGTTTTTCTCAGCTGCAAGCTGTGTGTTTTCTGTTCCGCTGTATGCACCATCTGCAACTATAACAGTACTCTCTTCCTGTTTATCCATCTGCTCAAGATGCTCCTTGATAAACTGACTGTCACTGTGATTGTTCTGGTCATATTGATACTCTGTTACAACGGAACCATTCTCTCCAACAGATTCCTCTAGGTTTGCCGCATATCCCCGGTGCTCTTTTCCTGCTTTGCTCCGGAATGTAGCTTCCGGGTCAGAAGGATTCTGCATCATGGATGATCCCATGCCGCCGTCTTCTTTTGTACGGAGTCTGCGTTTTTCATTTTCAACAATTGTCTGTTCTGACAGGCATCTGACAAGCAGATCATACTCTGTTGAATCTTTGTGATCAGACTCACACAGGGCAAGAAGCTTGTCTGCATCCGATAAGAGCTGCTTCATACGCTCATCTGCATCGGTACTGCGCTGATGGTAGATCACTCTGTTAAAATCATCAGGGTCGGTATAATGTTTTAAATCGTCGGACAAAGAAGCGCCATTGATCTTATCCACATACACCGCCAGCTTTGCGATGCAGGTATATATCAGTTCCATCCGGCTGAGTCTGCGGATGTTGGATTCGATCATCATGGAATCCATACGCCTGACTTTACCACTGATTCCCATCAGTTTTGCAATGGAAGCGCTTAAATCTTTTACACAGTCGTGGTAGAGGTCCTTGTTATGAAGTGTTTCATAATCATAACACCTCTTGCGGAAACGGCTCAATGTCTTGTCACTCAAAGGCTGTTCTTCAAAACTTGTTGTGTGCAGTGCGTACTGGATCCGAAAATCCAGCATAAGATTTTCAACCATTTCGTCATCGGAATAATCAAAAAGTTCCTTGATGATGAGAGCACCAACGATCACATTGACCGGGGTATTCGGTCTAGATGCCTTATCACTGTATAAGACAGAAAAACGCGTTTCATCAATGGCAGGAAATATTTCATCGGCAAAGACTTTTGCCCATGATTTTTCCAGTGCTTTTTGTTCCCTGGCAGTTAATCCGGAAAAACTATCTGTAAATGACATTTGCTGGTAAGCGTTTTCTTTGAATGACATAGAGATTACCTTCTTTCCCAAACCACATGGTGGCTTTGATATCTCTATTATACAGCAGGGAAAGTATTTAGTCATGTATTTACTACAAAAAATATGAATTTTTCAAGGTACTATAGAGGGCTTTTGACCCCAGTATCATGGGATGTAAAACATGACAGAGCAAAGAGAGTAATCGATCACTTTTTAGATAATGCCGGGTACTGGCAGGAGAGTGAGCATTTGACGGAAGGACTTTCCGAAGAGGAAAAGCAACTGGTAAACGAGGAAGTGGAGCTGATGATTGCGTCCATCCGTAAGCGGTACAAACTGCAGGTTAGATTGACAGAGGTTAAGGAAGTACCGAATAACGATCAGGAAGAGCCATTTGATCCACTTGCTTATATTCATGAAGAGAATGAAGCTGAGAATAAGCAGGAAGTGGAAAAGACAGAAGAAAAAGAGCAGGCAGAGGATAACGGAGAGAAGGAAAAGTCGAAGAGAGGAAGAAAGCCATCTGCTGCGAAAAAGAAGGCAGCTACCGGTGAAAAGAAAGTAACAACAAGAAAGCCGAGAGCAAAGAAAGCTGAGAAGGAGATTAAGAAGGATGAGTAGATTTGATTCAGAGTCAGTCGGAAATGAATTCAAGGA
>CAZDRM010000302.1:0-2381 GCA_964507745.1 uncultured Lachnospiraceae bacterium | reverse complement strand
TAATGCTGCCTTTGTTGCAGTCTCTGCTGCCATCTGTGCTGCATATGGAGTAGATTTCCTTGAACCTCTAAAACCAAGACCACCGGCACTTGCCCAGCTTAATGCATTGCCTTCAGTATCCGTTAATGTAACAATGGTATTGTTAAAGGAAGACTGAATATGTGCCTGTCCGCGTTCAACGTTTTTCTTAACACGCCTTTTTGTAACTTTTTTAGCTGCTACTTTTTTAGCCATTTTTAAACTAACCTACTTTCTTCAATATGCTTGATTATTTCTTCTTGTTTGCTACTGTTCTCTTAGGACCTTTTCTGGTTCTTGCGTTTGTCTTTGTCTTCTGACCACGAACCGGAAGTCCTTTTCTGTGACGGATTCCTCTATAGCATCCGATTTCCTGTAATCTCTTGATGTTCAAAGCGATTTCTCTTCTTAAATCACCTTCAACAATCTGTGTTGCGTCGATTACTTCACTGATTTTCTTTACTTCTTCGTCTGTTAAATCCCTGCAACGTGTATCGGGATTTACTTTTGCCTCTGCTAAAATACGGTTGGAACTTACTCTGCCGATTCCGTAGATATAAGTAAGACCGATTTCAACACGTTTGTCTCTTGGTAAGTCAACACCTGCAATACGAGCCATTTTATAAATTCCTCCATTTGTTTAATTGCTGCAATTGCGCATGACAACCGCAGTCCGTTACTAATTGATTGGGGGATTTTGAATATCCCCAACCGGGCATCTACCCGATCTTTCCGATACTAAAGATGTCTTCTCGGTATCAATAAGTAATCTCCCGTAGGCTCATCTACGTTCAATTATCTTAAAGAGCATATCCTGATGACGGCAGGCTATGCTTCAGCCGCTTTTTAAAACCGATAAAGCTTCCACTATGGTCTGTTTTTTGTGGATTATCCCTGTACCTGTTTGTGCTTGGGATTCTCACAGATTACTCTGATTTTCCCTTTTCTTTTAATTACTTTGCATTTTTCGCAAATTGGTTTTACTGATGATCTGACCTTCACGTTAAAACCTCCTTTCACAAAAAGACCGTTTTACATTATAACACAAGGGTATTTTAATTGCAATCCCCTTTTATCATGATTTTTCTATTTATCTCTCCAGATAATTCTGCCTTTTGTCAGGTCGTAAGGAGACAGCTCCAGGGTTACCTTATCTCCCGGCAGAATACGGATAAAGTTCTGTCTCAGCTTTCCGCTGATATGAGCTAAAACCTTATGTCCGTTTTCCAGTTCCACCTGAAACATAGTATTGGGCAGCTTTTCAACTACCGTTCCTTCAATTTCGATTACATCTGCTTTTGACATATTATACCTCCGCATTTCCTACATGTGTCTGATAAAGTTTTATGATTCTTTTAATCTCATGGTCGTAAACCCTCTCCCCCTTTTGAAGCTTTTCGCCCGCTTCTTTGGTATCAAAGGTTTTGTTAACAGCAATGTGTTTACGGTTTTTCTTTTTGGGTTTTTCCAAAAGCTTTATATTCCCGTCACACAAATATACATATTCATCATCTTCCTTAACAATGACATAAGCGCTTCCTTTATCATGGCCTGCCATTGAAACCGCAATTTTTCCAATCATCTTTTTCCCTCTATATTAATTGTCAGGATTTTCGATTAAGGTAAGGATTTCCGGTCCGCCTTCCGGCGTAATCAGGATTGTATTTTCATAGTGCGCCGAAAGACTGGCGTCTGCCGAAACAACCGTCCAGTCGTCGTCCAGCCATTCCACATCCCCTGTTCCTGCGTTGATCATGGGCTCTATGGCAAAGGTCATACCTGCGCAAAGCTTTAAGCCTCTTCTTTTCTGGACAAAGTTTGGAACCTGAGGATCCTCATGAAGCCGTGTACCGATTCCGTGTCCTACCAGATCCCTTACAATTCCGTATCCGAACCGGCTGATATAAGCGTCTATGGCATTTGAAATATCAAAGAGATGATTGCCGTCTTTTGCCATTTTTATTCCTTCAAAGAAGCTCTGTTTCGTGCGCTCAATCAGGAGTTTTGCCTCTTCACTGATTTCCCCGACGCCGAAAGTCCTTGCCATATCCGAATGAAATCCTTTGTATATCAGTCCCGCATCCAGACTGACAATATCGCCTTCTTTCAGAATACGGTCCTTTCTCGGAATCCCATGTACAACTTCCTCATTTACGGAAACACAGATAGAAGCCGGATATCCCTGATAATGCAGGAAATTGGGCACACATCCCTGTTCCCTTATCAGCTTATCTCCCAGATTGTTAATATCCATCGTAGAAATACCGGGCTTTATGGATTTTTCCAGTTCATGGAACACCTCTCCAAGCAGGCGGCAGGAAGTACGCATCAATTCAATTTCCCTGGCAGATTTAATTGAAACA
>CAZDRM010000301.1:0-2386 GCA_964507745.1 uncultured Lachnospiraceae bacterium | reverse complement strand
GAAAGAACATCCGGCGTAAAGGTTTCATTTAAAAGCCCCATATCCTTGTAGGTGGAAACCTTTCCTTTCGGCCCCATAGTATCACTAACGGCAATGCCGCAGCTTTCCTGTCCTCTGTGCTGTAGAGCGAACAGGCCGTAATAAATACTGGTAGCTACGTCATTGCCGTCAAAATCATACATACCGAAAACGCCACATTCCTCTTTTAAGTGTTTATCCATAATCTGTCTGCTGTGACTGTCTTTCATCTTTTTATAATCCCAATCTCTTAAATACTTCGTTATATGCTTCTTCTACGTTGCCCAAATCCCTGCGGAAACGGTCCTTATCCAGCTTTTCATTGGTGTTTACATCCCAAAGTCTGCAGGTATCGGGGCTTGTCTCGTCTGCCAGAATAATCTGTCCGTGGTAACGTCCGAACTCAATCTTGAAGTCAATCAATTTGATATCAGCCTGTAAGAAGTAATCCTTTAATACATCATTTACCTTAAAAGCATATTTTTTAATTGTTTCAATTTCTTCCCATGTGGCAAGTCCCAGAGCTACCGCAAAGTAGCTGTTGATCAGGGGATCGCCCAGTTCATCATTTTTATAGGAAAACTCTATGGTAGGCTCTTTAAAAGGAGTTCCTTCCTCTACGCCCAGCCTCTTGGAAAAGCTGCCTGCCGCCACGTTTCTGATAATAACCTCTAAGGGCACGATTTCCACACGCTTAACGGCTGTTTCCCTGTCGCTTAACTCTTCTACAAGATGAGTGGGAACACCTTCTTTTTCCAAAAGCTGGAATACCCTGTTGGTCATTCTGTTATTGATAACGCCCTTTCCTACGATAGTGCCTTTCTTCTCTCCGTTAAAAGCGGTAGCGTCATCCTTGTAATCCACGATTAAAACATCCGGATCGTCCGTTTCAAATACCTTTTTGGCTTTTCCTTCATAAAGCTGGTTTAATTTTTTCATCCTCGTTACCTTGTACCTTTCATTCCATTCGTTAATAAAATTCCTGCCCGGCATATCCGCCGACAGAATCTGTCAAACCTTACGCACACAATTATAATCAATCACTTTTAAGAAAGCAATAACCGAATACAACAAAATTTTACGTCTAACTTTTAAATTTTCCGATAAAATCACGAATCCGGGGATTTTCGGAAGCAAAAATCTCCTCCGGCGTACCCTGTTCCTGTATAATACCTTCCTCCATAAAAATAATCCTGTCGGAAAGCTCTTTTGCAAACTCCATCTCATGGGTTACGATGATCATGGTCATCTTCTGCTCCGCCAGCTCTTTGATTACCTTTAAAACCTCCGATGTGAGGATGGGGTCAAGGGCGGATGTGGGTTCGTCAAAGAAAAGAATCTTCGGCTGCAGAGCCAAGGCTCTTGCAATGGATACCCTCTGCTGCTGCCCGCCGGAAAGCTGATAAGGGTAAGCGTCCCGTTTATCAGATAACCCCAATTGTTTCAAAAGCTTATCCGCTCTGTCATAAGCCTCCGCCTTGCTGATTTTATCCACACTCATAGGAGCATCCACAATATTTTTCATAACGCTGTAATGGGGAAAAAGATTGAAGTTCTGGAACACCAGCCCGAAATAATGGTGGAATTTCTTAAGCTCCTTTTTCGGCGCATAAACGCTTTTTCCCTCATGATCCTTTGCCGCATATTCTCCCATATAGATTAAATCCCCGCCGTCCATTTTTTCCAGCATGGTAGCACAGCGTAAAAGAGTGGATTTACCCGAACCGGAAGGCCCGATAACGGAAACCACTTCCCCTTCCTTTACCGTAAGGGAGATATCCTTTAATACTTCCAGCCCTGAAAAGGCTTTGCTCATATGATTGATCTGTAAAATATCCATGGTTTCTCCCTCCTATTTGTAATATCCGAGACTTTTTTCAATACGTTCCATGACAGCAGCCACCAGCAGATTGAATACATAGTAGAAAACCGCCGCCACCACAAAGGGTATCATGGTTGTCTGCGCCGCCGCAATCTGTTTGGCAATGGTAAACATTTCCATATAGGCAAGAGAAAATGCAAGGGAAGTATCCTTAACCAAGGTAATGACCTCATTGGTAATGGAAGGCAGAATCCGTTTGATAACCTGGGGCAGGATAATCTTCATAAAAGTCTGGACCTTGGAGTAGCCCAGAATCTTTGCTGCCTCATACTGCCCTATAGGCATGGACTCAATACCGGAACGGTAAATCTCTGCAAAATAAGCGGCATAATTTAAGACAAAACCAATGATAATGGCAACAAACCGGTATCCGCCCGAAATATTAATACCGAAGAGGTAATAGGGTCCAAAGTACACAACCAGAAGCTGCAGCATCAAAGGCGTTCCCCTCATAATGGAAATATAAAATTTAAATATAACGGCAAT
>CAZDRM010000300.1:0-2417 GCA_964507745.1 uncultured Lachnospiraceae bacterium | reverse complement strand
CGAGAAGAAGGCAAGGGCGATCTACAAATATGTCAGAGGAAGATGCAGTGATGTGAATAATGCGCCACATAAGGGTTGGCGTACTACAGCGGTCCGGGGTATACGTTATCAGTCCGGTGACTGTTATACATACTATGCAGTGGCACGACTGCTATTGACCAGGGCAGGCATCCCCAATGTTATGATCAATCGTTATCCGACCCCGCAGGGGCTGAGGCATTTCTGGAATCTGGCATATGTGAAGGGTGGCTGGTATCATTTTGATACAACGCCGCGACACAGGAAAGAATCCTTCTGTCTGTGGACGGATGCCCAATTGTTTGCCTATTCCAGTGGTTATACATTCCAGTTTAAAAGGAGTGCGTATGTGAAACGGTCGTCGAAAAGGATTTGAATCATCTATTTATTTGTTGAAAAATAGTCTTAACAAGACTATAATAAAAGTATCATCTGGGAACCTTTTTTTGTTTCAAAGTATCTTTATATGCAGGGAGAGAATAATAAGGGACAGACTGAAGGGGTGGAAACGAGTCCCAGAAGAGGAAAGGTAAATATATGGAGGCGAAAAAGTTTTGCGAAAATGTCAGTAAGTACAGAGATGATCTGTATATTTTGGCACTGGCTATCTTAAAAAATGAAGCGGATGCGGAAGATGCAGTAAGTAATGCAATCTTAAAAGCATATGAAAACCGGGGACAGATAAGTTCATTTCATAAATTTAAGCCATGGATGCTGACGATTACAAAAAATGAAGCATTGAAGATACAGAAAAAAAGGTTGTATTTACCAGGTGATGAGGTGGTAGAAGCATTGTCAAAGCCAGTTGTGGCACATTATGATGAATTGTGGGATGTGTTGCAGCAGATGAAAGAAGAATACCGACTGGTTGTCGTATTGTTTTATTATGGTGGATTGTCTCTCCGGGATATTTCTGATGTACTGGATATTCCTGTTGGTACGGTTAAGTCCAGATTGAACAGGGGAAAGGCAGAACTTCGGGAGGCATTGGAGAGGGGGCATGGAAATGACTAAATTTGATAAGAAAGTAAAAAAATTATCGAAGGAATTTCAGGTGCCTGAGACATATCATGAGAAGGTCGATGAGATCCTTGAAACAATCCAGAAAGAACATGTTGTGATACCTAAGAAAAAGCCGTTTGTAAAGGTGGCAGGTGTTATAGCGGCACTTTGTATCCTGATATCCACATTTTTTCTTTTTTCCACTACAGAAGTTGTAGAAGCCAGTTTTTTCGAGACCTTTAAACAGACAATAATGGATTTCTTTGGAATGGGTGAGGATGAATCGCAGGAAATAGGGATTGAGAGCGAGAAGAAGGATGCGGTCAGTAAACCGGATCTGATGATGGAACTGAAGGAAGTGGTCATGGACACACAGAATATTTATGCTGTGGTAAAGATTACGGCGCCACCGGAGGTGGAATTTAAGGAATGAATGACCTTTGACTATTATGGTTTTTGTGAGGGAATAAATTATAATGAGTCCAATGTGATACCTGGCTCACGACAATGTACCCTGCTTGAAGTTATGGAAAATAAAAGTAATGTGGGGACATTTGTGGTGGATGTTGGTACGGATGAGCAGGTTGAGGAAGGAAAAGAGGTTACAGCGTTTTTCAAAGATTTATTAGACGGTCCGCAGAATGAGGCTGACACAAAGGTGCTGGTAGAGGGAATGTGGAGTTTTTCTTTTACCGCATCATATACGAATTCCAAGGAGATTACGGTAAAGGGAACGGAAGAGATGCAATATTCTTTTTCGTATTCAAAGGCGGATATCAAAAAGATTAAACTTCTGCCTCTGGGTCTGACTCTGGTTTCCGATGTATCGAGAGTGGATGAGCAAACACGAAATACAACCGATACGAGAGTTGTTATCCGGCTGAAAATGATAGATGGAAGTGAAATTATCGTTGACAGCCCCAATGAAGAGGATGAATATCTGGTAGGTGGCGGCAGCATTTCATACTATGATAAAAAGGGCCGCAGTTATCAAAAATATGTGGGGCAGTTTAATGAAGCCATCGATATCGATCAGGTGCTGGGAATTTATATAGCAGACTATTATGTGCCAATAAAAGAATATGAATGACAGAATCATAGTATTGAAGAATTAGAATAAAAAATCAGTATAATGAATGGAGGAAAAATATGATGGAACAGCGAAACAAAAAGAGGGGAGTATGGATTCTGGCGGTAGTGATGCTGCTGGGAATTATTGCGGTGGCACAGCCGGCAGTTAAGGCGGAGGCAAAGACTAAGCTTTCCAAAACAAAAGCAACGATTTGCGTAGGAGAAAAGCTGCAGCTTAAGCTTAGCGGAGCAAAAAAAGTAAAATGGAAATCCAGCAAAAAGAGCGTTGCAAGCGTAGATAAAAACGGTGTGGTAACCGGAAAGAA
>CAZDRM010000299.1:0-2431 GCA_964507745.1 uncultured Lachnospiraceae bacterium | reverse complement strand
TTTCTCCTGCTGTTCCTTCCACACATACCCGATACCGTAAACGGTATGTATATACTTGACTTCTTTGCTTTCCAGCTTATCCCGCAGCCTTTTTACCGTAACGGAAAGGGCATTTTCATCCACATATTCCGCCCCGTCGCTCCATACCCGGTCCAAAAGATTTTCCCTTTTCATGGTAATATGGTGGTTTTCCACCAAAAGCTTCAGAAGCTTCTGCTCCGTCTTGCTCAGCTCTATCTGCACGCCCGCTTTTGAAAATATCATATTCTCAAAATCCAGTTCCAGCTCCCCAAATCGCCACACCTTCTGCTTCCCTTTTCCTTTATTTAAAAGCTTTTCAATCCTTGCCCGAAGGACCATGAGGCTGAAGGGCTTGGTCATATAATCATCCGCCCCCAGATTCAGCCCCATAACCTCATCCGTCTCCAGATCATTAGCCGTCAGGATAATAACCGGTACATCGGAACGGCTCCTAAGCTCTTTTAAAAAGTCAAACCCGTTTCCGTCCGGCAGATTAATATCCAGGATAACCAGATCCATATCTTCTACATTTTCCGCTTCCTTTAAAGCGCTATACTGGTAAAACCGGTAATCCTCCTGTTTTAGGGCAAGGGCAATGCCGTTATTCAAACTTTTATCATCCTCTATAATTGCAATATTTATCATATATTTACACAGTATTCCTTTCTCCTCCATTTATCCTGCGTAACTATAAAACTCAATACTTACCAATCTGAAAAAAGCCGGCAGTGTGGAGTGGCAGCAGTCAGGGGCGGAAAATATTGTTTATTTTTTACGGCCTTAGCATCGGAGCGGCCATTTTTCTTACAGCCCATTCCGATACACAAGGGGAAAATTGCCCGGACGGCAATTTTAGCCGTCACGCGGCATGGATGCCGCATTGACGGCGCCCCGCACCTATTCCAAATCCCCCATGGGCTGTTAGAAAAATGACCGCTCCGATGCCAGGTTGTAAAAAATAAACAATATTTTCCGCCCCTGACTGCTGCCACTCCACACTGCCGTCCCTTTTTCCTACAAATCTGCCCCGTGGTCTACCACCATAACCTGTCCTGTAACCGCCGATGATTCATCAGAAGCCAAAAACAGCAGTACGTTGGCCACCTCATCCGGCATACAAGGCGGAAGCGAATTATCTGCATGCTTACTCATAGCGGAGAACATATCCACATCCAGTTCATCCTTCTTCAAATTCATAGTCATAGGCGTTACCACTGTTCCGGGACACACCACATTACAACGCACATTAGAAGCCGCGCTTCTCATGGCAATATTTTTAGTAAGCCCGATAACCGCCGCCTTACTTGCCACATAAGCAGCGCCTCCGTTGCCGCAGTGCCCTGCCACGCTGGATACATTGACAATAGACCCCGCCTTCTTTGAAAGCATGATTTTCGCACATTCTCTTGTTACATACATGGTTCCTTTTGTATTAATATCAATCAGATAATCAATAGTCTCATTGGAAACCTTTTCCACAGCCTCAAGGCCGCTGTCAAGGACGCCCGCATTGTTGACTAAAACATCAACCGTGCCGAATTTTTCCACTGTCTTTTCCACAAGGGCCGTACATTGTTCCGGCTTTGAAATATCACATGTCACACTCATAACTTCTCCGCCCTGTTCCCTGATTTTATTTTCCACTTCCAGAAGCTGTGCTTCCCTTCTGGCGGAAATGACCACCTTCGCCCCTTCTTTTGCAAACAGTTCTGCAGCCTTTGCCCCGATGCCCGAATTGCCTCCGGTAATCACTGCAACCTTTCCTTCTAATCTACCCATTTTTGCCATACCTCCTGTTATTTTTTTGTTCCCGGTAACGGGTAATTGTATTATCTACAATCATTCATGTCCATTTTACAACATATCATGGTATTTTTCCAGATTTTTACACCGCAAAGCATAAGAAAATAAGCCAAAAGAACACATCTTCCGGCTTATTCTCTCGTGATAAAATGAACTTTTTTTCTGTTATGCAGAATGATTTAAATTTCCGTTTTCCAGAATCCGTGAAGATTACAATAGGCATATGCCGCCACGGCCTCATCTCCTTCTGAAAGGACAAATTCCGCTTCAGGCTTTTTGTCTGAATCCAGATATGCAAATTGACCGCCTTTCTTTGTCTCCAGAAACACCCACTGAATGCTGTGCTCTTCCGTCATGGGATGTTCCACGCTGCCTACGCGTACACAGACTTTGCTGCCATTACATTCTACCACGGGAAGATGCTTTTCCCCGGCTCCCTCCGACATGGAACTGTCCAGGATTCCCCCTGAAGGCTGCAGGCATTTTACCGCCTCTTCTTTTTTTCCCCATGCCAGATAAAAAACAGAATCTTCACATTTCAAAAATACAGGCTTCATCCTTTTCCACTCCCTTCTGCAAAGGGCGAAAGCTCCAGCCTGATATAATA
>CAZDRM010000298.1:0-2467 GCA_964507745.1 uncultured Lachnospiraceae bacterium | reverse complement strand
GCCTTCTCCACCTATTCAAAATAGTAATATAGGTATACGTTAATTACAAGGTTTTCCGGAAAATTAGAAAGATGTTACAAAAATGTAAGCAAAAAAACCAAAATGTAAGTTGGATTAATGGAAGGCCATGATCAGTATTTTTTATAATTATCTTATGGTTAAGCACTTTTATAAAATAAATAAAAGATTGTTTAAGAGTATGGGTTATATCAAATGAAAGAGGAGAATGTATGGGGAAAAAACATATCATACCGGAAATTATGTGGATGCCTTTATTTTTATCAATCAGTTTTAACAGTGCGGTTTATTATGGCGCCAGAGTATTGACGGCAGGCAGGGTTCATTATGATTTGACAGGCAGTCTGGATGAACGGATTCCTTTTTTGCCGTGGACCATTACCATATATCTTGGCTGCTATTTCTTTTGGATTACAAATTATATCATTGGATGCAGACAGGATGAGGAAAAGGCGTTCCGTTTTATCAGCGCAGACCTTTTTGCCAAGATGATATGCCTGCTGTGTTTTTTTGTGTGGCCTACAACTAACATCAGACCGATTATTACAGGAACCTCTGTATGGGAACAATTGATGCAGCTGCTGTACTCCATAGATGCGGCGGATAATCTGTTTCCTTCCATACATTGTCTTACAAGCTGGTTCTGCTATATTGCGGTAAGGGAAAATGAAAAGGCGCCTAAATGGTATCGTATATTTTCGTTTCTTACAGTTATCAGCATCTGTATATCCACACTTACCACAAAACAGCATGTCATACCGGATGTGATTGCAGGAGTGGGCCTTGGGGAAATCAGTTATTTGCTGGCGGAGAAAAGCGGATTTGCCCGCCGGTATAGGGACAGCATGCAAAAAATTGCCGGTAGAATATCAAAAAGGAGGAACCGTTGTGAGCAAAAAAATTAAGATATGGGTCATGATAGGGTTTGCCGTAATGATTCTGTTTTTGCTGAAGCTGTTTTTTGACCGGAAATTTGATTCTGTAGATTCCCTGCAGAATTATATGAAGAGCTTTGGACTGGCTGCACCGCTGGCCCTTACCGTATTTCAGGCGTTGCAGGTGGTGGTCCCGGTGCTTCCGGGATATCTGGGCTGTGCTGCCGGAGCTGTGGCATTCGGAAGTATGACGGGCTTCTGGTGCAATTATATAGGCATCAGTGCAGGCTCTATCATCGCTTATTTTCTGGCACGCAAATACGGAATAGACATTGTGCTTACCATGTTTCCAAAGAAGCAGTATGAGAAATGGAGCAGACGGATAGAAAAGAGTAAGTCATATGGCTGGTTTCTCTTTATTGCCACACTGCTTCCCCTGTTTCCCGATGATTTCCTCTGTTACTTTTCGGGACTGATAAAAATGAACAGCAGAAAATTCATATGGATTATTATTTTGGGAAAGCCATGGTGCATTTTGGCATACAGCATTGCTTTTGGAATGATAAAATAAAGGAGATTGACAATGAAGAAGAAATTATTGGGATATTATGATTATACGGTAGTGCTTACTTATTGCGGAATGCTCTGTGCTTTTTGCGGGATACTGCGGATCATCAATGAGGACTACTGGGATGCGGTATTCTGTCTGTTGTTTTCGGGCGTTTGCGATATGTTTGACGGAGCTATCGCTGCCACCAAGGCAAGAATGGACAATGAGAGAAAATTCGGGATTCAAATAGATTCTTTAAGCGATTTAATCAGTTTTGGGGTTTTACCGGGACTTTTTGTTTATATGATTTCAGGGAAAAATATATTTGCGGGACTCATAGGCGCTTTGTTTGTTTTGTGCGCGTTGATACGTCTGGCATATTTTAATGTACAGGAGGAAGAGCGGCAGAAAAAGACAGAGGAGAGGCGTAAAAGTTACCTGGGGGTTCCCGTAACCACCATAGCAGTATTTTTGCCGGGCGTTTATCTGCTGTATGATTACAGGATATGCAAAAGCGTTGCCTGCTTTCCCCTTCTTCTTGTTTTGATGGGAATCGGTTATCTTCTGCCTGTGGAAATAAAAAAGCCGGGATTGCTGGGAAAAATCGGTATTGTCATACTCGGAATTTTTGAAGTTCTGGGCATGCTGTTTTTTATGGGATGGGATACGGTATGAAAGATTCGATTATATTACGTTTTTTATATGGGACTGTTTTGGGAAGAATACTGTTAAAGCTTCTTGTGCAGCCCCGGATATCAAAAGCTGTGGGATGCCTTCTTTCCTCCCGTCTGTCGGCAGGGCTGATACCTTATTATATAAAAAAATGGGAAGTGGATATAAATGATATAGAAATTCCTGAAGGCGGTTTTTCGTCTTTTAATGATTTTTTTACAAGAAGAAAAAAGATAAAATTTGATAATGCAAAAAGAGACTGGCTGAAAAGCCCTTGTGATGGGCTAATGAGTTTTGTAAAAATCAGAAGAAATATTGTTTTTGACATAAAAAACACAAAATTTTCTCTGGA
>CAZDRM010000297.1:0-2481 GCA_964507745.1 uncultured Lachnospiraceae bacterium | reverse complement strand
CCAAGGGCTTGGATATTCCGGAACTGATAGAATTGTACAATGAGCATTGCTTTACAGGAGGCGGATTCCTTGCCCCTATGGCGTTAATGGCAGTACCTGCGGAAAAACAGCCTAGCGCATGCATAGGCTGCAGAAGCTGTGAGGCGGTATGTCCCCAGCAGATTAAGATATCGGAGGCAATGTCCGATTTTAGGGAAAAATTGGGCGGTTGATAACAAAAAGGACATCCTATAGGTAAACTGGTAAAAAAGAAAATTTACTAATAGAAAAAGGCTGAAATATGGAGAAGGATTTTTCTTTCTCCATGTTTTGGCCTTTAATGAAATTCCAATCCTATACAAAACCCCTCTCCCAAATCTGCCGATTCTCCCAGTTTGATTTCCACACACATGGCATCGGCGAATTTCTTTACCAGATATAACCCCATTCCCGTGGCATTCTGACGGTTCTGATGATTTCCGGTAAAGCCCTTGTCAAAAATAAACGGAGCATCCTCCGGCAAAACCCCCTTTCCGTTATCGGAAACGGAGAGTACGGTTTTGTCGGAGCTTTTTCTTGTAGAAAGGCGGATTTCTCCCTTCCCAGGATCGGCGTATTTTATGGCATTGCTGAGAAGCTGTGCAATCATAAAGCTTAACACTTTTTTGTCCGTTACAACCGTAAGGGGATAAAGGTCTGAGAAAACCGTAATGTTTTTTTCCTCTATATATGGCTGGAAATCGGATAAAACAAGGGAAACGCATTCATCCAGTCCCACTTTGGAAAAGTGATAGTCCACATGGTCGGCCTGTAATCGGGCGTAATATAAAATACGCTCCACATCCTCCGAAATCAGATGGAAGACATAGCCCATGCGGCTTTGGACATAAGGACTCATTTCCTCGCTGTGATTTCCCATAACAAGGGCGGCAAGGGAAAGGGGCGTCTTCATTTCATGGGTCCAGGCTTCGATATAGTCTCGATAATTTTCCAGACTCAGCTGTTTTTCGTTAATAGCGTCGGTAAGGCTTGCAAACCGGTCATACAGCTGTTTCATGGAAGGTTGTAAAGGGGCTGGCATAAGAATCGACAGCTGCCGGAATGATTCTTCATCCATATTTTCCAGAAAGTTTTCCAGAGCCTTCAACTGCCTTTTCTGGTTCCGGCTTTCCAAGAGATAACCGGCGGCAAGGACGATTGCAGTAAAGAGCAAGAGGAATAATCCCACGCTTTTTAACATGCCGGGATTTAACAACCATGTAACAAAGAAAAATGTCACATCTGTCATAAAAAAGAGAAGCAGCCAGTGTCCTGTTTTATGCAATAAGTTTTTCAAAGATTATCCACCTCCAGATAGTATCCCTGTCCCCGAAGATTCTGTATAACCCCTTCCATTCCAAAGGAGCCAAGCCTTTTCCGAAGCCTTGCGATATTGACCTGCAGGATGTTATCGTCACAGAATTCCTCAGTGCCCCACACTGCGTCAAAAAGCTCCGTCCTTGTTACCACGGCAGGGTGGCGTTCCATCAGAAGCCGTATGATTTTTCCTTCGGTTTCCGGCAAAATGACATACGTGTCTTTAAATATCAGCTTATAGGTATCCGTATCGAGGGACAGACCGCCTGCCAAAATCAGGCTTTTTACCTTCTGGAAATTTTGTAAAAGCCGTGCTGCGCGGGCCAAAAGCCGGTCGGGGTGGCATGGCTTTACCAAAAAGTCGTCGGCACCGAGACCCAGGGCGGTAAGTTCATCCTCAAGGGTATCCCTGGCGGTCAGAATCAGAATGGGAAAAGAGGTATGGGCTTTCAGCCATTTACATAGTTCAAAGCCGGATTTGCCGGGCAGGTTGATATCCAGTACTAATAGGTCCGGATCAAAGTCCATGATTTCCTGTTCCGGCGCGGCAAAGGAAGAGATACCGTTTACCTGGTATCCCTTCTTTGCAAAGGTCATCATAAGTTCTTCTTTCAGATACATATCGTCTTCTACAATCATAATCCGTATCAAGGATTTTACCTCCCGTAATTTCCTGAATAGGCCATTGGAAAATGTCTATCGCTTGGCAGAGCATTGTATCATGCAGTTGCAAGTGTCGTATTTACCCTCATCTCACTAGTTTTAATTCCATAATTTCCTTGCAGGCAGTCCGTTTTACCACATGGATGTAGACAAATTCCGTTAAAATGAACAGCCCGAAGGCGGCCGCTGCCATCAGTGCCACCATCGTAAATGAAGCAGTGGAAGGAAGTCTTAAAAAGCTTCCGAACATGGATAATACGGCAAACACACCGTTTATGGCAGTTATAAAAAGTACTAAGTTAAAAAATGTCTGTATCTGGCTTTTCGTTGACTGACACAAAGCCTTTTTGTCTCCGCCAAGCATCATCAGGGTAGTGTAGCGTCGTTTGTTCTGACGCTGCCAAATCAGGTATTTCAGACCGATGACTGTGTTGGCAATGAGCAGGAATAAAATGCCAAGATAAAGTGTCAGGTAGCTTGATG
>CAZDRM010000296.1:0-2496 GCA_964507745.1 uncultured Lachnospiraceae bacterium | reverse complement strand
TGGCCTTAATTCCTGTAATATTTAACAATTCATTTGCCGCCTGGGCTCCCACGATCGTAGGATTATGGGCTTCTCCTGCCTCGCATGCAGATATGGCAAATACTTCCCTGAAAACAGATGCCCTGCTGACTGCATCAGCCTTAGCCCGATAGTCAAAAACATCATCCCTGAACATTTTACGCACTCTGGTAACATCCGCCCCGTTCCGCCTTAAATAAGCAGCGGCCTCGAAGGTCCTGACACCTGCCTTGCTGATAAAGTTGTTGGTGTCAATGACAATTCCGCCATAGAGACAGTCTGCCTCTGCGCTCTTTAATTTCAAGCCACTCTCCACATACTGAATAATTTCCGTAACCATCTCGCAGGCGCTGGATGCATAGGATTCAATGTAGGAAAGGGTAGCATTTTCAATAATCTCTTCACTCTGCCTGTGATGATCCAGTACAACGATGGAACGGCACTGCTTTAAAAGCTCAGGACATTCCGTAAGACTTGGCTTATTCACATCCACAACTACCAGACAGGTATTTGCACCGGCATATTCCATTGCCTGACTGCTGTTTAAAAGAATCAGTTCATCTTCATCCTCATGGCTGATAAAGTGGTCTACCATAGGCTTAATAGATGTAGAAATATCATTCAGTACAATATAAACGCTTCTTCCCAAGGCTTTGGCAATCCTGTAAACCCCCACTGCAGCTCCAAAACTGTCTGCATCTGTCATCCGGTGCCCCATAACAAGCACTCTGTCCTTAGAGGTAATAATTTCCTTCAAAGCATGAGCTTTTACACGGGCCTTTACACGGGTGTTTTTCTCCACTCTCTGGCTCTTGCCTCCATAATAGCTGACGCCTTCCTGGGTTTTTACCACCGCCTGATCTCCGCCGCGCCCTAAGGCTAAGTCAATAGAGGTTCTGGCATATTCGTAATTCTGTCCGTAGGTCAGTCCGCCCACACCCACGCCAATACTTAAAGTAACCGACATTTCATTTCCGATATTGACCGTCTTTACATCTTCCAATAAATCAAAACGGTTATCAAGCAGCGCCTTTAAGGATTGTTTTCTTAAAATAAAGAAAAATTTATCCTTTTCCATTTTGCGCACAATTCCGTCAATAGAGGCAAAATATTTATTTACCTTTCTCTCTATCAGCGCAGTCAGCAAAGAACGTCTGACCTCTTCTACACTGTCCAGAGCCTCTTCATAATTGTCAATATATAACAGGCCTACTGCCAGGCTCTGGTTGTCGTTTTCACGTAGGGCAATTTTCAGTGCAGTCTCATCAAAGAGATAAACGGCAATAAGGCAGCCTTCGTATGCTCCATCCGCCTCAAAAATATCGCTGTTTTCCACCATTTCAGCCAAGGGAATCCTCTTCATCTTTGCATGATAATCCCTGTCGCCCTGCTGAAACTCCACCTCTGTTTCATCCACATCTCCCGTGGGCAGCTTATCTGCAGTTATGGTGGGGAAAAAGCTGGTAATCATTTTATTTTCCGGCTTTTCCTTTCCTACAATCTGTACAAAAGCCTTATTGGCCCATATAATATGCCCATTCTCATCAAGCAAGGTATTGGGCAGCTCCAGATCCCAAAGCAGCCTTTTCTGAATCTGCCCATACTGGGTAGCAAAGCTGACTAACTCCGTCATAATAATGGGACGGTTAAAATGCTCCAGAAACAAAAAGGAAATCAGGTATAGCAAAGTAAAGCAGGACAAAATAATCCCCGCCGTTACATCCACAGTATATATGGCCACGTTGGTAACCGCCAGCAGAATGCCAAACCATACCGGCAGCTGGAAATACAGCCGTAGCCTTCCTTTAAACTTTAAATTTTTTTTCATATATCCGATTTCCTCTTTAATTGCTCAAAATATTCAAAAGATAAAAAACCCATATATGGTGTATTATAACATTAAAAGAGAATTTTTACCATTATAAAATCATTGAATGCGACCGAATCTATTATTACAGAATATTCTTTGATTAAAAATCCCGGAAGTCTTAAGCTTCCGGGATTCCAAAATTTTTTATAATTAAATTCATTCTGTCTTTTAAATATCCGTATTTATTTTCGCCATAACCGGCTGCGTACTGAAAGGCCCCTCTTCTTTAGCCTTGTTAAACAGCTTTTTAAACTTACCGGAAAGCTTGCAGAGCTTATCATACAGATCATAGGTAATCTCGGTAGAAGGAGCCACTTCCATATAGGAAACCATCATTTTTACCATCATATAGCTGTCGATGAAAGCAGTTTTGATTACAATGGCAACGATAAGTGCCAGAATAATCGCAGCAATCATGTTCCAGTGTAAAACTCTGAAAATCCCAAGAATGAAAACAAAAGGCAATAACCATGCAATAAATGTTGTCACTATAACAACCAGCGTGGTAACTGCGGCATCCTTCAGCAGCTTTTTGATATTCTGGTAATAAATAACAACGCCGTCACAGGATGCTTTAAACGCACCTTCTTTTTCATTAATAAAGCAAT
>CAZDRM010000295.1:0-2499 GCA_964507745.1 uncultured Lachnospiraceae bacterium | reverse complement strand
CTTCGGGATTCTGATATTGCTTCAGAATACTTTCAGCCTCCGCATCATATTTCATGCCCAGAACAAATGCTATACTTTTTGACTCTCCCGGCGCAAGTGAAATCTGAGTGGATAAAGCGCCGCATGAGTTTTCATTGTAATTGAGTTCCCCGCCGAGATCCCCCTGAGCTACGCCAACGGGATTACCATAGCTGTGATAACGTCCTAAGAATTTTTCCCTGTCTCCGCAGTATGAGGAAACTTCTGCTCCTTCCAGACCGAAGAAACGTTCCGTAACCCTTTTTTCATCTACCTTTTCATCCTCTCGCAGACCGTCCAGATTGCCATGAACCAACTGACGGATGCGGTTTCCGGCAAAAACAGTTCTTGTAATAAACTGTGAATACTGCAGATTTACCTGATCATTCTCATAGTTATTGACATTGGTAAATTCAGCATATCCCGTAATGGTCAGGTTTCTTGTAACCTTAGAATGATTAGTTACTTTCAGATTCCAGACTTCATAAGCCTTATCAAGAGGAACATAATATAAAGCTTCCGAATGAATATCGCTGTAATCTGCAATCATTTTGGTGTATGCCGTACCATGACGGCATACGCTTTTATACTCTTCAAGATCCTTTCCTACCGGCTGCCATGAAGCAGACCAGTAATCTTTACTTTCGTTATCACGAATATACATATAACGTCCCGGCTCATCAAAATTATTAAAAATGTAACGCAGGATTCTGCCATTGGCGCCGGATTTGGCAAAGCTGTACCCGCCGGCATTGTTAGAAATAATAGCGCCATACTCGGGAGAACCAAGATAATTAGCCCAAGGTGCCGGCGTATCCGGCCTTTCAATTACATATTCCCGTTTTGCGTCGTCAAAGTATCCAAATCTCATTCCTATTCTCCTTTAAAACATAGATGTTAAAAATCCGTTTACCAGTACATTATACATCTATCTCTCAATCTTTTCCAGACTGATATTATCAATGCAGATACGATGCTTCTGGTCAATCTTTGTTCCGTCAACGGCTCCCATGGAAATGCTCAGTACGGACTTAAGGTCCGTGTCAGCCTCCATCTGGAATTCAATGGTATAGGTCTGGTAATCCTTTCCGAGTTTTACAATTTCTTCCCCTGAATAAGGCGTCCAGTCATCATCCTCTGTTCCGTCTCTTTGAATGGCAAACATAAGCTTTCTGTCCATATCTGACTTTGCATCCAGAGAAAGTCTGTACCACTGGCCGTTCTCCAGTTCAATATTATTCTGCTTCAGCTGAATCTTCCATGCTGCATCTCCCGTATTGCTGATGGTAAAGTCTGCCGCATTGTCTTCATTCAGGCTGTCTACCACATATTCAATGTCAGAAGCAGTGTATGCATAAACCTCATAGCCTGCAAATCCTGCATTAAAGCTTCCGTTCTTGATCAGACTGTCCTCCTCAACACGGACATCATCCAGATAAAATACGCCGGGCTGACTGAATTCAAATGCAATGCCGCTATCTTTTGCTGTACTTACATTGAGTTTCTGTTCGAAGGTCTGTTCTCCTCCTGTCAGGTCTACATCAAACTCCTGCCCTACTACAGTTGCTTTGATCTGCTTTCCGGATTCTCCTTCTACAAGGAAGCTTAAAGCATAATTGCCTTCCGTCAATGTAAGCCCTTCCTGAGAAACGATTACCGGATTTTCCTCTGTGGTTCCTTCCGGAACTGATACCTTTAATTTTCTTATATTATTTTCATTGGTTACAGTAACTTCTGCACCTTCTCCGGCCGTTACATCCCAAAATCCCAGACGGCCTTTGCCTTCCTGGAAGCTTCCGTTATAGACATAGTTTCCATCTGCCAGAACGGTATTCCCTTCATCGCTCAAATCCACCTCATTGGTCTTAACAACGGATACGTTGCTGATATGAATGCCTGCCGTTGAACCGTTATTACCCATGTTATATTCCAAACGGCCTTGGGGATCGTCATTACCTGTCATGGTAAATTCATATGTATAGGTCTGTTTTGTAGTTGTCATCTCTAACTTTGTATCATCAAGATAGCGGATCCAGTCACGGGTGGGCGCTGTTACGGCCACTTTCATAACTCTGTCTTCATCTGCATAAGCATCAAAGGTTACAAGATAGGTGGCTCCTTTTTTCAGAGGAACATCGGGCTGCACCAGCTGTACACTGTAGTCCACGCTTCCTGCTGCCGTTGAATCAATGAAAATTTCATTATCCTTGATTTCGGCAGTTGCTGCTCCTCCCTGAGCCGTCAGGAATATCCAGTTCTCATCATCCGTTAAGTCTTCAGCCTCTGCAAAATTGCCGTTATTTATATAATTTCCGTTTTCATCCGGCTCCCGGAAGGCAACCTCTTCCTCCTCTTTCTCTACATTTTCATCATAGCTGTCTCTCTGGTATACTCTCACATAATCGATTCTGTATTCCGCATTCTCAATATCTGTGGTTTCATCGGGATTTCCTACCCAGCTTCCGCCAACGGCCAGATTCA
>CAZDRM010000294.1:0-2505 GCA_964507745.1 uncultured Lachnospiraceae bacterium | reverse complement strand
AAGCGGTTGCGGTTATGCTGTTTTACCAGATTGGAGAGTGGTTCCAGAGCTATGCGGTAGGAAAGAGCAGACGCAATATCAGTGAACTTATGGATATACGTCCTGATTATGCCAATATTGAAAAGGATGGGGAATTAGAAAAGGTAGATCCGGATGAAGTTGAAATAGGAAGCGTCATTGTTGTAAAGCCGGGAGAAAAAATCCCTATTGACGGTGTGATTGTGGAAGGAAATTCCACTTTAAATACAAGTGCGCTGACCGGCGAAAGTCTACCGAGGGATGCTAAAACGGGAGATGAGGTTATCAGTGGCTGCATCAATATGACAGGCCTTTTGAGGATTCAGACCACAAAGGAATTCGGGGAATCTACAGTATCCAAGATTCTGGACCTGGTGGAAAATTCCAGTTCCAAGAAATCCAGATCCGAGAACTTTATTTCCAAATTTGCCCGCTATTATACACCGGCAGTTTGCTATAGTGCCCTTGCACTGGCGTTATTGCCGCCTATAGTACGAATAGTTGTGGGAATTTCCCCTATGTGGGGCGATTGGATTTACAGGGCATTGACATTTCTGGTAATCAGCTGTCCCTGTGCCCTGGTAATCAGCATTCCTTTAAGCTTTTTTGCGGGAATCGGTGGAGCCAGCAATGCAGGCGTTTTAGTCAAAGGTTCCAATTATCTTGAGACTCTTTCCCAGACAAAGTGCGTGGTTTTTGATAAGACGGGAACCATGACTCAGGGAGTTTTTGAAGTTGCAGGGGTACATCATAATTCCATAGAGGAAGGAAAATTATTAGAATATGCCGCTTTGGCGGAAAGTTATTCCTCCCATCCTATCAGTAAGAGTCTGCAAAAGGCATATGGGAAAGCTATAGACCAGAGCAGGGTCAGCGATGTGGAGGAAATCAGCGGAAACGGCGTGACCGCAAAAGTAGACGGCGTATCTGTTGCGGCAGGCAATGCAAAGCTGATGAAACGTATCGGTGTGGAATATACAGACTGTCACAGTGTGGGAACTGTAGTCCATATGGCGGTAGACGGGGTATACGCGGGACATATTCTCATTTCAGATATTGTAAAGCCCCATGCAAAAGAGGCCATTAAAGAATTAAAGAAAGCCGGCGTTACCAAAACGGTCATGCTTACAGGCGATGCCAAAAACGTAGGCGAGCAGGTGGCAAAGGAATTGGGAATCGGAGAGGTTTATACGGAGCTTCTGCCTGCGGATAAGGTAAGCCTTGTAGAAAAGCTGCTGGAGCAGAAAAGCGGAAAAGAAAAGCTGGCATTTGTGGGAGACGGTATTAACGATGCACCGGTTTTATCCAGAGCGGATATCGGAATTGCCATGGGAGCCTTAGGTTCTGACGCAGCCATTGAAGCGGCGGACATTATTCTGATGGATGACGACCCTTTAAAAATTGCCAAGGCGATTAAAATTTCCAGAAAATGTTTGCGGATTGTATATGAAAATATTATTTTTGCCATTGGCATTAAGTTGATATGTCTGGTTTTGGGAGCTTTGGGTATTGCAAATATGTGGCTTGCCATTTTTGCAGATGTAGGGGTAATGGTTATTGCCGTATTGAATGCCATTCGCGCGCTATTTGTTAAGAAGCTATAAGAAAAAAATGTTAAGAAAAGTTGTATAGAGCCGAAACAAAGAGCTGGAACAAAAATTTAGAAATAAAAACGTAAAACAAAAGACAAACTCTTTAAAGAGCGGGGTATTTATGATTTATACCCTGCTTTTTATAGATATGCTGTAATATAAAACTATTAATATATTTTACATCTTTTAGGGTGTAAAATTAAGAAAATCCTGTTAAGATATATTTGTGGGAATGACTTAGAAGGAGTGGATTAATTTTGATGGATGAAGAATTAGAATGCTGTGAGACAACTGAGGTTCATCAGGAACTTTTAAAAATTGTAGAAGAAACCTTGCCTGATGAAGTAGAATTATATAATTTGGCGGAGCTGTTTAAGGTGTTTGGGGATTCTACCCGCATCAGGATTTTATTTGTGCTGTTTGAGGCGGAGGTCTGTGTCTGTGATCTGGCCCAGGCGCTGAATATGACTCAGTCCGCTATTTCCCACCAGCTGAAGATTTTGAAGCAAAATAAGCTGGTCAAAAGCCGTCGTGACGGGAAGTCCGTTTTTTATTCCTTAGCGGACGGACATGTACGGACCATTATTGCCCAGGGAAGAGAGCATATTGAAGAGTAGCAGGGGCAGAATCTGTTAGGTTTTACGCTGATGAGAGTATGAAAACTGCTTAAAGGGGAATAAAGATGGAATTAACAAATGAACAGCGCAAATATCTTGGATTGGAGCTTATAGATCCTGCGTGGGAAAGAGTTGAAATATCAAACAGCATCAAACCTGAGTATGAATCAGGAAGGGTAATATTATATTTCGACGGCGATATAATTCGAAAGACAATATACAAACAATATAGTGGCAGTTATCAGGAAGATACTGTTTTTTTGAAAACTTTGGAAAAT
>CAZDRM010000293.1:0-2521 GCA_964507745.1 uncultured Lachnospiraceae bacterium | reverse complement strand
GCGCAGGATAGCGGGAGTACAAGCATAAGGATCAAGGTGCAGGCAACCGACAAAAACGGCGACAGGGGAAAAGTGCACTCGAAGCTCTTCTCGTGGGCTAATCCCAACTATCGAAAGTCTACGCTCCGCAATATAGAGGCAAAAAGAAAGAGCGTGAGTATGAAGTATAGGAAGATATCCCGTATAAAAATGTATCGTTCCCACTTTGGCACTTGCATACAGATTTCCACCAATAAAAAATTTAAAAACGCGCGGATTAAAAAAGCACGGCTTGTAAAGAAGAAAGGATGGAAGCTAAATAAGTATATTTATGAAATTAAAAAATTAAAGCCGAAAACAACCTACTACATCCGGAGGAGATACACGGAAAAAGTAAAAACGTCGAAGGGCTGGAGACAGATGCCGGGACCGTGGTCAGTGGCGATTAAGGTAAAGACGAAGAAATAGATTCATAAAACAGAAAAAAAGAAATAAACGAAAGTTCTGCAATTTTGAGTCAATAAAATACTGGATGAACGAACAAGACATCAGCCGTATGGCTGGTGTCTTGTTTCGAAATAATCCCGGTTATTCATTTTTTCGATAGATTTCATATCCACTACTAAAGAGCTCAGCAACATTTACTTTTCTCTGCGAAACTTTTCCTGTACTTCTTGTGGCGTCAATAATAATTACTTCTTCTTTTTCACTGTCCGCAAACTCCTTGAAAAACATAACATGACTGCCAACTTTGGCAAATACATCTCCCTGCTGTATCTCCTCTATATTTTCAATCACCGCAGCATACTGGGGAATATCCCTTGTTGCAATTTTCTTAGGCAGTTCCCAGCATATTGTCAATAATCCGGAGCAATCTACACCGACAGTATGGTAACTCCCATATCGGGACTTATCTTCCGGAACATTTCCTGCATATTTCCCTTCTTTGATTCCAGCTGCAAATTCTTCTAATGTCGAGGCATTTCCCCATCCATAGGGGATGCCAACATTTATTTCGCCAACATTCCACCAGCCGCAATCAAGAGTTTCGCCCTTCCATGTTACATCAGGCGTATCAACAAATCTTCCAGACTCATCGATTCCATGCATTACATTTTCTTCCGTAGCGTTCCATTCATAATTAGCGTAAGCTAATGCTTTTTCAATCACCGTTTTTCCCCATGCATTTAAATTGTCGTTCATAAATCTCCCCTCCGTGAATTGTCAGTATTCTTACAGATTCCATTATACAATAAGGTTATATAAAATACAATCACCATGACATAACCCCTCTTATTGCTCCCAAACGATGTTTATATTATGCTTTTACCTGAATATAGCATTTTTCTGTAGTGCCGTCTTCCGATACAGAGACGGTGCAGGTGCCTTTCTTTTTGGCTGTGACAACTCCGTTCTGATCGACAGTGGCGACACTTGATTTGCTGCTTTTCCATGTGGGAATATTGCCAGAACTGACAGAAGCTTTTAAAGTTAATTTTTGCCCCTTCTTGATGGAAGCAGAAGTTTTGTTTAGCTGGATTACCGGTGACTTCACCGTGAGCTCACATTCTTTTGTAACGCCATCTACTGTGGCACGGATCTGTGTCGTTCCATGCTTTTTTGCCGTTACTTTTCCACTTGTACTGACAGTAGCGACACTGCTTTTTCTGGATTTCCAGCTTACCTTTCTGCCCGAAGAAACTTTTGCCGTCAGTGACAGGCTCTGTCCCCGGTAAAGGGAAGCAGAGGTTTGGCTTAACGTGATTTTCGGTTTTTTCACGGTAATGCGACAGCTCTTTTTCGTACCATCTGCAGTCGCCGTGACCGTAGTTTCTCCGGGTTTACATGCGGTGATCGTTCCAGAATCATCAATGGATGCAATGCTGGATTTCTGGGATTTCCAAGTGATCGTTGAACCGTTAGAGGTAGATCCTTTGAGAATGGCAGATGCGCCATTTTCCATTGTGATCGTGGCTGCTGACAGATGAATGGCCGTTTTCTGGACGGTGACCTGACAGCTTGCCTCCCCACCCGTGACCTTACCTGTGATTTTGCAGGTTCCTGCCTTTTTGGCTGTGATTTGCCCATATGTATTGACAGAGGCAATTCGACTGCTGCTGCTTTTCCAGCTGATCCGCTTTCCGTTGGTGGTGATACCGACAAGATATGTGGTTTGCCCAATCTTCATTGTACAGTTATACCGGTTCAGAATAATAAAAGCAAGGGATGATGCCTGAACGGGAACAGCCGGAATGATAACGGATGCGGTAAATAGTATCACGGCCGATAGAATGGCAATGCCGGATCGGATTACCGTCCTATGGATGTAAGATAAATAAGAATGTTGTTTCATATAGAACCCTCCTTTTCAAAAGGAGCAATAAGAGGGTAATATAGAATATATCATATGTTTGATAATGATGCAAGAGGTTTTTGAAAAATTCTCGTATTATTATATATCATACGGATCAGTGATTGATAAAAAAACTTCATGCAGCTTAACCTCATAATCTTTTATCTCTTTTATCTTTTCTATAAATTC
>CAZDRM010000292.1:0-2530 GCA_964507745.1 uncultured Lachnospiraceae bacterium | reverse complement strand
ATTGAAAGGAAATATTATGTCGAAAATAGCTGTTTACTTCCCGGGTATAGGATACCACTGTGACAAACCTCTTCTATATTATAGCAGGAAAATCGCCTGTGAAATGGGATATGAAAATTATAGAAATGTAAATTACACATATAAAGCCGGAAATATCCGCGGTAATATTGAAAAGATGAAAGAAACATATGAAATATTGTTTTCACAAGCTGAAACCGAACTTGCTGATATTGTCTGGTCTGAATATGATGATATTCTCTTTGTTTCAAAAAGTATCGGTACAATTATTTCAACATCCTTTGCAGAGAAATATGGATTAAAACATGCAAGGCATATTCTGTATACCCCTTTAGCGCAGACTTATCTTTCTGCGCCAAATCATGCAATTGCTTTTATCGGGACAGCAGATCCATGGAGCGATACGGATGAAATTATCCGGCTCTCAAATGCAAAGCATATTCCGTTGACTGTATATGATGAATGCAATCATTCCCTGGAATGTGATGATACATTGAAAAATATTGAGAATTTAAAGGATGTCATGCAAAGGACAATGGTGTTTCTACAAGGAGACTAGGCTTCCATTGGATGCTCCCTTACCACAGATTGTTATTTTAAATGAACACCATTCATTGCATTATATAGTTATTCGTTTTTTCGAATGTATTCGGCTTTTGCTGCTCTATACATTGTACGATTATGGAAAATAAGAAATTCCTCGTCATTTATTGATATTCTCGTTCCATCAATAATGTTTTTGTATATGTCATATGCTTTCTTTGTATCTCCTGTCATCTTTGCAATCAGGCTGCTACCGTTTTCCGAATGGTAAGCATCGTATGCCGTTTTGTATTCTTCGTACTCCTCGGCTGCAGTTTTTGCCGTTCCGTCAGCAATCATAGCTTTTTTCTTTTCTATCAATGCATCAATCTTTTCCTTTGCGTAAGCCTCTGCGACCTTCTCCATATCCTCATCTTTATGAGAAGCCATCGGATCTGCCAACTGTTTCAGGCGGGACTCTATTTTAGCCAGATCTGTAATCGTATTGTACGGGTCAACCATTTTCTCCCAACAAACCGGCAGTGTTCCCTTCATAGAGCGTACGGCGTTTCTGAACTCATCTAAATCAGAAGTGATATGTAACAATTCCATATCAGTATTTGATTCCATTTTTTCAGCGAAAAACCGCTGTCCTGCTACAGAAATTGTTACAGTATCCCTGTTTGCGCCAGACTTCGCTTCGCTCTCAATTTTGCCGTTATCATGAGAATCCGACGCACTTTCGCCTGCTGCCGCCGTATATGATGACTGGTTCATATATTGATTCTTTTTAATATTCATAAAAATATGCTCCTTTATTCCTATAACTGTTTCAGCTTCTCCAAAAACGCAACATAATCGTCATAATCGACTGCCTTATCCGGGTGTACGCTATTGGTTATATGTAGCCGTTTATTTTATCACTTATTTCAAATGCTTAATTGAAGAAAAAACCTCTCATACTCTTTAATTGGTAAATCCGCTCAATTTTTCTCCCTATAAATTTTAATATTTTTAATTCGTCGAACACCCACTCATCTGTGTTATCGGTAATGCATCACTGTTCTACAGAAAACATAGCCTTCTGGATATTCTTCTGCCAATATGAGCTGTCAAAGTAGTTCCCGCTTTTAGGCAGGTTCTTGAACATATTCATTATCATATCGCAGGATAAAGACGAAGTATCAACAAACAGCTCTTTTCCATCCTTTGATTTAATCGCTGTACCGTTTGTTCCCACAAATGCAGTCGTGTTGTCATCAAGGTGCTGAATTGTTCCTGTCATTTCCGCAAACTTTTTCAACCACGACTCTCCCGTTTCCTTGCACATTTCCTTAAACCTCGTTGCATCCTCCCCCGTCATATAAGGATGTTTTCCATCTCTGACATACCATGATAAACCTGTTTCTTTGTCTGTGTATTTCGGGTCTGTTGCGGCCCATTCCTCTAAGGGCTTCCCCTTATACCATACCTGAAGCCCGCTGTCATTTGATACGGTGCTTTCCTCCTGCCCCATTAACGGATTTGTTGATTTAAATGCTTCGTATATATCCTGCACATTGGCATTCTGCCTTGTACCTGTGGAGGCGGATGCCTCTGCTACCAGTTTCTGCGGATAAAACTGTCCGGTTTTACTCTTGTTATACTTATTCGTTGATACATTGTTCTGATAATAATTCTGTCCTATTCCATTTATGCTCATTTTTCAAGTTCTCCATTCTCATCAATTATTTTAACAGTGACTCCTCTGTCGTTCAGAGCCGCCCATGCCCCCTTATGGTAAGTCTGGGCATATCATGCTTTACTTCAAATTTTTAAAATATTACAGTTGTCAGCTATTTGCCAATACATCACTGCTATATGCACCGATCGCACTTTCATAAGCCATTGCCACCGCCGACACCTGTGACCGACTTATAAAATGATAGTTTACATTCGTATCGAGACTACTTTTTTCAGAGCATCTTCCATAAGCTGTTTGTGATATTGC
>CAZDRM010000291.1:0-2546 GCA_964507745.1 uncultured Lachnospiraceae bacterium | reverse complement strand
TAAAAGGCGTCAAAGTCCATTGCCTTAATATATTCCCCGTTCATCCATTTCAGCTTTCCGAAATCGAATACAGCCGGGGATTTGGACATATGACGGTAATCAAACGCCTCTATCAGTTCCTCTAAGGAAAAGATTTCCCGATTGTCCGAAGGGCTCCATCCCAGCAGCGCCACAAAATTGACTACCGCCTCCGTAATAAAGCCCTGGTCAATTAAATCCTCATAAGAGGAATGACCGCTTCTTTTGGATAATTTGTGATGCTCTTCGTCGGTAATCAGGGGACAATGCACATAAACGGGCACTTCCCAGCCGAAAGCCTCATATAAACGGTTATATTTGGGGGATGAGGACAAATATTCATTGCCCCTTACCACATGGGTAATTCCCATCAGGTGGTCGTCCACCACGTTTGCAAAATTATAAGTAGGGAATCCGTCGGATTTAATGAGTATCATATCGTCCAGCTCGTCATTTCCCACGGTAATATCCCCGTAAATCTCATCATGGAAGGTAGTTGTACCTTCACGGGGATTATTCTGACGAATCACATAGGGCACGCCTGCCGCAAGCTTTTCCTCCACTTCTTCTTTGGATAATGACAGACAATGTTTGTCATAAACATTGATTTCTTTCTTTTCGCCATTCTCCAGTTCAATAACCTGTCTGCATTCCTCTAAGCGCTTTTCATCGCAGAAGCAGTAATAAGCCTCTCCCCGCTCAATGAGCTTTTTGGCATATTCCAGATACAGTCCCTGTGCCTGTCTTTCGCTCTGTACATAAGGACCTGCACCCTTATCCTTATCGGGTCCTTCATCATGAATCAGCCCCGTAGCCTTCAGTGTCCGGTTGATGATATCCACCGCACCTTCTACTTCCCTGACCTGATCCGTATCTTCTATTCTGAGAATAAAATCTCCGCCCTCATGCTTTGCAATGAGATAAGCATAAAGAGCCGTCCTTAAATTCCCTACATGCATCCTGCCCGTGGGGCTGGGTGCAAAACGGGTTCTTACTTTACTCACTCTATTTCCTCCTGTTTCATGGAATCCATTGACGGTATTTTCTCATGGGATTCCGCTTTAAAAGTATTGACCGCCTTTGTGGCCTGAGGTATGGCAATGTTGGTGCCCGCTCCGGCAACACAGCCGCCGGGACATGCCATTCCTTCAATGAGGCAGCCGTTCTTCTTGCCCACCTTGGCAAGCATCAGCATCTTCTTACATTCCGTCAGACTTTCCGCATGCTCGATATTGACGTCCACATCGGGATAATATTCCCTGATCACTTCTTCAATAGCGCTGGCAACGCCACCTGCAACACCGTAGCCTCTTCCGGCGCCGGTAGCCCCTTCCAGTTCCTCATCAGTTTCTATATCTTCCAGCACAATTCCCTTTGCCTCAAACATTCCCGAAAGTTCTTCAAAGGTAATAACAAAATCTACATCTGAACGCACTGTTCTTCGAGAAGCTTCCAGCTTCTTGGATGCACAGGGTCCGATAAAGACGATTTCCGCATCAGGATGTTCTCTTTTAATAACTCTTGCCGTGGCAACCATAGGAGTCAGCTCATTGGAAATGCTGCCGATGGTTTCCGGAAAAAACTTTTTTGCCAGCATGGACCAGGAGGGACAACAGCTTGTAAGAAGAAAAGGCAGTTCTCCCGTGGTAACCTTATCCACATAATGATGGGCCTCCGCCATGGCTCCCATGTCCGCGCCCACAGCCGTTTCATAGACATCGGCAAAGCCCAGCTGTTTTAACGCCGCCTTAAATTGAGCCGGGGTTACATTGGCCCCGAACTGCCCTACAAAGGCAGGCGCAACCTGCGCGATGATTTTTCTTCCCGACTGGATAGCCCTGATCAACTGGAAAATCTGCGATTTATCCGCAATGGCGCCAAAGGGACAATTAACCATACACTGTCCGCAGGATACGCATAAGTCGTTGTCGATACACGCCCTGCCGTACTTATCGTTTTTGATGGCATTGACGCCGCAGGCTGCCGCACAGGGACGTACCTGATGGGAAATGGCGTCGTAAGGGCAGATTGCCTTACATTTACCACACCGGATACATTTTTCGGGGTCGATATGGGAATGACCGTCTACCATACTGATGGCCCCTCTGGGGCAGACCTCCTGACAGGGATGAGCCGTACAGCCCATACAGCGGTCCGTTACCCGGTAATCATTCTCGGGACATTTATTACATGCGGAAGGAATGACCTGCATAAGAGGCGGCTCATAATACTTTTCCGCAATATTACTCTCTTCCACACCTGCCGATACATGTACAGGCGCGTCCTCGGGACGAAGGGACATTCCCATGGCAAGCCTTACACGTTCCCTGACAATGGCTCTCTCCCTGTAAATATCATCTCTGCTGTCCGGGTCCACAGAATCCACGATCTGATAAGGAAGCGCTTCCATATCATCTGTCAGATTGGTGGAATTATATGCCAGATTGGCAATTTCCTTAAAAATTCTCTTTCTGGATTTCCGGACTTCGGTATCGATACCTCTCATAGGATTCCTCCCTGATTCTGAA
>CAZDRM010000290.1:1401-2546 GCA_964507745.1 uncultured Lachnospiraceae bacterium | reverse complement strand
GGCTCCTTTGCAGACAAAGTAGTTCAGAAAGCGTCTCAGATTGGAAGTGCAGCAGTTCAGGGCACAAGTGTGGGAGGAAGTTCTTATACCAACAATGCTGATTACAAGAAATTAACTTCAAACGGTTATCTTTTTGATAATACGTTCTAGACAATAATGATTTGATAAGCCGTGAGGAAACGGCAGAATGGAGGAAATTCATGAGTGGAGTAAATGGAGTAAATAGTTATACAAATTCATATAGCAATTATGAGAATACAGCAGCTAAGGCAAAACAGACAGAAGAAAAAACCGAAGCCGCACAGCCCGGTGCAGTATATGAGCCTTCCAAAGCAGGAAAGGCTGCAGTTGACCGTTCTGCAATCGTTGCACAGTTAAAGGCAGATGCAGAAGCACGTGCAGCACAGATGACTGATTTAGTACATAAGATGATGAGCCAGCAGGGTGTTGCAATCGGCAAATCCGACGATATGTGGAGATTTCTGGCAAGCGGCAAATTCACTGTAGATGCTGCAACAAAAGCACAGGCTCAGAAAGATATCGCAGATGACGGATATTGGGGTGTGTCTCAGACTTCTCAGAGAATCTTTGATTTTGCAAAGGCTCTGACCGGCGGAGACGGCGCTAAAATGGAAGAAATGCGTAAAGCATTCGAAAAAGGTTTCAAGATGGCAACAGGCACATGGGGACAGAAACTTCCTGATATCAGCCAGAGAACTTATGACGCTACAGAGAAGCTTTTCGATGACTATGCAGCAGGCTTGAAGTCTCAGGCATAATAGCCGGTTATAAGCGAATCTGAGTGTGACAAAATAAAAAATTGAATAATAACGGGTAAAAGGAATTACCCTTTACTAATCAATGGTTAGAAAGGAGTCGATACCATGATTATCAGTTCCAGTAAGGTAGGAATGTCTTCCCAGAGGGAATACGTTCATTACGAGATGCTGCACAGCGAGACTATCAATGAAAAAGCCGGGCAGGCAATCAAGCTGGAGGTTTCCCCTGAAGGGAAAAGCCTTTCTGAGCAATTGAAGGAGTATCAGGAGCAGAAGAAAGAAGCCCAGGAAAAGAAACAACAGGAAAATTTCCAGAAAATGTTTGACGAGGGCAAAATCAGAGGGAAGGATACACCTCAGTGGGCC
>CAZDRM010000290.1:0-1301 GCA_964507745.1 uncultured Lachnospiraceae bacterium | reverse complement strand
GGCGTATCTGTTGAGATGTCCAGAGCTTTTTGTGCAAAGTATGAATCTTTTACACAGCAGAATTATATTGTAACCGACCCGTTGGTTATCAATTTGGATTCCAATGTGGCAAGCGTGTCCGATATGAAGTTTTTATTCGATTTGGATGCAGACGGTAAGGAAGAGGAAATATCCTTTGCAGGACGCGGAAGCGGATTTTTAGCACTGGATAAAAACGGGGATGGCAAAATCAACGATGGTTCTGAGCTGTTTGGCACAAAGAGCGGAGACGGCTTTGGCGACTTGGCCGCTTATGATGAAGACGGTAACGGATGGATTGATGAAGCGGACAGCGTTTTTAAGGATTTAAAGATCTGGACAAAGGATGAAAACGGCAAAGACATTTTAATGAATTTGAAGGATGCCGATGTGGGAGCGATTTATCTGGGAAGTGCCCAGACAGAGTTTTCCCTGAATAATCAGGCAACTCAGCAGACAAACGGAATTATCCGTAAGACCGGAGTTTACCTGAAAGAAAGTGGCGGGGTAGGTACCGTCCAACATGTAGACCTGGCGGTCTAATGGTTTTGTATCATAACAGAAATAAAACATTTATTTGTTTTATTTTGAAGTAATTTGTTAAAAGAAGTATGCGATGACGAATGCATAAGCGAAGAACCTGTGAGATTTTTTATAAAAATTCTCATAGGTTCTTTTGTTTTGGTAAAAATAAGTGTTACAATAAATATATATGAATGGGGAAAATGTATTAACAGCTAGGGCATAATTTTGAAGGAATGGGAAAAACAATGAAGAAGAAAAAAGAACGTAACAGGGAGGAGTTCTGGGATACTTTTATCTGGCTCAGGGAACATCCTACCATACAGGAACTGAAAAAGTATCCTAATCATAATATATCAAATCTTTTTGACCATAGTTCCAGAGTGGCAGTCTGTGCCTATGATTTGTCCCGCAGACTTCATTTAGATGTAAATGGGGACAGTCTGGCCAAGGGGGCCATGCTGCATGATTACTATTTATATTGTGCAAGGCAAAATAAGAATGTGGGAACGAGAGAGCATTGGTTTGGACATCCCCAGACGGCGCTTGATAATGCGGAGAAAGAATTTGATTTGTCGGATTTGGAGAAGAACATCATCCGCAGCCATATGTGGCCTTTGACGTTCTGGCATTTTCCGAAATCCAGAGAAGCGGTTTTGATCAGTCTGGCGGATAAGGTCTGTGCCTTTGGGGAAATGGTTTTGAAGAGAAATGAAATGAAGAATCCGGGCAGGTATGAAAAAAAGAAACAGAGGGCTTAG
>CAZDRM010000289.1:0-2573 GCA_964507745.1 uncultured Lachnospiraceae bacterium | reverse complement strand
CCATTTTAATTCCTCCTAAAATGAAATTTTAATATATTATTCTGTCAATCATCTGGAAACAAATGGAATGACAGAATTTTGTCAGCAAATTAATTGTAACCAATTTGTCCCAAAATAGCAAGAAAAAAATAAAAGAAAATGAAAAAGAAAATAAAGATTTTCCTTCCGCATTATGCTATGATTGTATACAATAAGGGTATCACAGAAAGGCAGGCATTTATAATGGACATATTATCCGATTTTCATTTACATTCCTATTTCTCCGGCGACTGCGATGTTCCAATGGAGGAAATGATTCAGGCCGGCATTCGGAAAGGCCTCCTTTCCATGTGTTTTACGGAACACAATGATTTTGATTTTCCCTATACAGAGGATATGAAACCGGATTCCTTTATTCTCAACGTGGATTCCTATCTCTACGAGCTGGTCAAACTCCGCCGGAAATATGATGATAAGATCAAAATACTTTTCGGCATCGAAATCGGGCTGCAGCCCTGTTGTACGGAACAGAATCTTCTTCTGGTAAAATCACAGGATTTTGATTTTATCATAGGCTCTTCCCATTTGTGCAAAGGCGCTGACCCCTACTATCCTTCCTTTTTCGAAGGAAAAAATCCCGGGGAATGTTGTCTTTCCTATTTTGAAGAAATCCTTGGCAATATCAAATCCTTTTCAAACTTTGACGTGTACGGACACTTGGACTATATCGCCCGCTATCTTCCCGGGGATGCCGCTCCTTACAACAGCATGGATTATCAAGACATACTGGAAGAAATTTTGAAAGCCCTTATTGAAAAGGGCAAAGGCATCGAGTGCAATACCTCCGGTCTCAGGAAGTCCCTGGCTGCCGTCAATCCCGCTCCGGAAATCATCAAGCGATACAAAGAACTGGGCGGGGAGATCATTACCGTCGGTTCCGACGCCCATAACCCGGAAGACATTGCCGCCGGCTTTGACACTGCGGCGCAGATTTTAAAGGATTGTGGTTTTTCCTATTATGCCACCTTTGAAAAAAGGCAGCCCTCTTTCCACAAGCTATAAATACTAATTGTTCCTGACAGCTTACCCATTCATATGGAGTAAGCTGTTCTTATGTTCTCGACAGTTGCATATACTTTATGGAATTATGCTTCTGGGGTGTCATCCTTGAAAAAAAATCCTATTATTACCGGAACTGTTATTCTGACCGCAACCGGCATCATAAGTCGTATCATCGGTTTTTTCTATCGCATTTTTTTATCCCGGAATATCGGAGAAGAAGGCATGGGTATTTACCAGCTGCTTGCGCCCGTTATGGCGCTTTCCTTTTCTTTAACCGCAGCCGGCATCCAGACCTCCCTTTCCAAGCACGTTGCCGCATATGAAGCCAGAAGGGAACACCGCTCCTCTGTCTCGGTTTTAATGTGCGGTCTTTTCCTGTCCGTATTTTTATCCCTGGCTATGGGCTTTATTTTATTTGAATACAGCATTCCCATTTCAAACCATTTTTTACTGGAGGAGCGTTGTGCTCCCCTGGTGCGCATTTATGCCCTTTCTCTTCCTTTTGCGGCGGTACACAGCTGTATTAACGGTTACTATTATGGCCTGAAGAAAACCTCCGTCCCGTCCGTTACCCAGCTTATAGAGCAACTGGTCCGTGTGGTCAGCGTATACATCATTTTCTTTTATTGCGGCAAATATCATTTGGAACCCAAGGTATCTGTAGCTGTTGTAGGGCTTGTTCTGGGAGAAATCATCTCCTCCCTTTTAAGCGTCCTTGCCATAACCCGCTTCTGCAGCAGTTCCCGGAAAAGAAAGCATTACCTCCCCCAGATGCCTTCCTATAATATGGCCGGGCAGTTAAAGCCTCTTTTAATGCTTGCCATCCCTCTGAGCATAAACCGCATTGTTTTAAATTTCCTGCAGAGCATTGAAGCAATCCACCTTCCCAGACAGCTCTGCGTATTCGGCCTTTCCAACTCTCAGGCCTTAAGCATTTACGGCGTCCTGATGGGAATGGCGCTTCCCCTGATTCTTTTTCCCCAGGCAATAACCGGCTCTATATCCGTTCTGCTTCTCCCTTATGTTTCCGAAGCCGACGCCAAAGGAGATCCCGCCAAAATATCCAGGGCTATTTTTACCAGCACGGGCTTCAGTCTCCTTATGGGATTTGGCGCAACGGCTTTCTTTTACATAACCGGACTTTCTTTGGGAGAACTTCTTTTTCATAGTGAAGAGGCCGGGCTTTTTATCCGTTCTTTAAGCTTTATGTGCCCTTTTCTCTATCTGGGCTCTCTTCTGACCAGTATTTTAAACGGATTAAACAAGGCAACCCATGCATTTTTTATCAATGTTCTTGCTTTATTCATCCGCCTGGCCTGCATTTTTTTCCTTGTGCCTCATATCGGCATAAAAGGGTATTTATTCAGTCTCCCCGTAAGCCAGATTGCCCATTGTTTCTTTAATTTCCTTGCACTAAAAAAGTATATATACTATAATAAACGCTGTTAATACACAAAAGTTTATAAAATATAAAAGGGCTTTGGCTGCCGGAAGTTGATCATTCATAAATCATTAACCTGCAACAAGAAGAA
>CAZDRM010000288.1:1218-2579 GCA_964507745.1 uncultured Lachnospiraceae bacterium | reverse complement strand
GGCAACGGCGAAAACGGAGACTATTTCCGGCATCAGATAGAATACTTTTCAAAAAGCTACAGAGTCATTGCTGTAGATACCAGAGGGCACGGACAATCTTCCAGAGGAACCGCGCCTTTTACCATGGAGCAGTTTGCGGAAGATTTGAATGGTCTTATGGAAAAACTGGAAATTCCAAAAGCTATTATTTTAGGCTTTTCTGACGGTGCCAATATCGCCATGAAGTTTGCACTGAAATATCCGGAAAAGGTTCGGGTATTAATCTTGAACGGGGGGAATTTAAACGCAAAAGGTGTGAAAAGAAGTATTCAGATTCCCATAGAAATCGGCTACAAAATCACAAAAATATTTTCGAAAAAGTCAGAAGAGGCAAAAAAGCATATGGAATTGCTTGGCTTAATGGTTCATGAACCCAACATAAAGCCGGAGGAACTGCATGCAATTAAGATTCCGACCCTTGTGATTGCAGGAACCGGGGATATGATAAAGACAGCCCATACAGAAGAGATAGCAAAAAATATATCCGATGCAGAGCTGGTCATTATAAATGGCGACCATTTTATTGCAAACAAAAGGCCGGAAGAATTTAATAAAAGAGTTCATGAATTTTTAAAAAAATTACCCTGATATATGGAGGAAACCGTCATGAAAGCCAATGTTAAGTGTATGTCCTGTATCCTTTCAAGGCAAAAGGCAATACAAAGCCTGCCGGATGAAAAACTCAAAAGCGCATGTATGCATGAAATTCTGGGAGTGCTGTATGAATATGGACAGGAGCAGTCTACTCCCTTTCTTGTATCAAAGATTAATAAGATTATGGGGAAATATCTGGTTGAGGATAAGGATTATGCTTCTTTAAAACACAAATTCAATCAGATTATGCTGGAGAAAGAAGGGGAGATTGAAGCTATCATCCGAAGCTCCGAAGATGCATTATACAGCTGCATCAGTTATGTATGTGCAGGAAATTATATTGACTTTGGGGCGATGGAGATTGTAGAGGAAGAGCTGCTTCAGACGATTTTGGAACGGGCTAAAGATGAAAAGATTTCAAAAGAAGTCTATGACAGCTTTGTAAAAGATTTGGAGCAGGCGCATACGCTGGTTTATTTAACGGATAATTGCGGCGAAATTGTATTGGACAAGCTGTTTATCAAGCTTTTGAAAGAACGGTATGAAAATCTGGAAATTACCGTTATTGTACGCGGAAAAGAAGTCATTAATGATGCCACAATGGAAGATGCAGAGGAAGTGGGTCTTACAGAAATGGTAACCTGCATCGGGAACGGAAGCGATGCGCCGGGAACTGTTTTGGAAGAGCTTTCGGAAGAAGCAAGGCAGCACATTTTACAGGCGGATGT
>CAZDRM010000288.1:0-1118 GCA_964507745.1 uncultured Lachnospiraceae bacterium | reverse complement strand
GAACAGATTGCGGAATTAAAGGAGCACGTAACCGATATTAATTATGATGTGGCAAAGGCCCGTGAAAAAGAAGTTCGTCATGATGTTATGAGCCACGTTTATGCATACGGCAAACAGTGTCCCAAGGCGGCAGGAATCATCCACTTAGGGGCCACCTCCTGTTATGTGGGGGACAATACGGATATTATCGTTATGACTGAGGCACTTAGGCTGGTAAAGAAAAAACTGGTCAATGTCATTGCAAAGCTTGGGGAGTTTGCGGACAAGTATAAGAACCAGCCCACGCTGGCATTTACCCATTTCCAGCCCGCACAGCCCACTACTGTGGGAAAGAGGGCAACCCTCTGGGCACAGGAGTTCTGCATGGATTTAGAGGATCTGGATTATGTGCTTTCCACCATGAAGCTTTTAGGCTCCAAGGGAACAACGGGAACACAGGCTTCTTTTCTGGAGCTTTTTGACGGGGACCAGGAGACCATTGACAAAATCGACCCCATGATTGCAAAGAAGATGGGATTTGACAGATGCGTGGCTGTTTCGGGACAGACCTACAGCCGCAAGACGGACACAAGAGTATGCAACATTTTGGCTGGCATTGCGGCAAGCGCACACAAGATGAGCAATGATATCCGTCTTTTACAGCATTTAAAAGAAGTGGAGGAGCCTTTTGAGAAGAGTCAGATCGGGTCCTCCGCCATGGCATATAAGAGAAATCCCATGAGAAGCGAGAGGATTGCTTCCCTGGCAAGATATGTGATGATTGACGCATTGAATCCTGCCATTACTTCTGCAACACAGTGGTTCGAGCGTACACTGGATGATTCCGCCAACAAGCGGTTATCCATTCCCGAAGGCTTCCTTGCAATAGACGGTATTCTGGATTTGTGCTTGAATGTAGTGGACGGTCTGGTAGTATATGAAAAGGTTATTAACAAACGTCTTATGAGCGAGCTGCCCTTTATGGCAACGGAAAACATTATGATGGATGCAGTGAAAAACGGCGGCAACCGTCAGGAGCTTCATGAGCGCATCCGCGAGCTTTCCATGGAAGCGGGTAAAAATGTTAAGCAGTTAGGCAAGGAGAATAATTTGCTGGAGCTGATTGCGGCAGACCCGGC
>CAZDRM010000287.1:0-2609 GCA_964507745.1 uncultured Lachnospiraceae bacterium | reverse complement strand
TTACTGCGGCACCTATGCCCAACGCACTGCTGCCACCTTTCATTTTATGTGAAAAGCATAAGCTCTTCTTTACAAATATTGCTATAGTAATAGTTGATTGTTGCTGATTAGTAAGAATTTAGGTTTACATAACTATTATTCTTCCATCATCTTATTTTTATATAAGTCAAATACCCTTTTTGCCACATCCTTTTTGTTTTGGGGATGAAGCTCATTATACTGACCCAGATCGCAGATTTCCGCAAGGTATACGTTTTCCATTCTCTTTACGGCTTCGTGCTGGGCTTTTCTGACTTCCGTAAAGGGATCGTCAACATAGTCCGGTCCTTCTCCCAGAAAATACGCCAGCTCAACCAGGAAAAACGGCAGCGATTCCCCGAAAAATCCTCTCCACTCCTCTATCATGGCGGTAAGCATATCCGCATAGTATTCCGGATAACCGCAGTTGGATTCTCCCTGATAAAATAAAACAGCCTTAAAAGATATGTCCTTTATGGAACCGATCATGGAATGAAATAACGCCGCCGGATGCCAAATAAAGAAAGTTTCTCCCTCCAGCTTTTCACAGGCATAGCCTTTTCTTAACTGCCATTCTCCCTCCAGACTTACCTGCTCATCGCCGGCTTTTATATAATAGGGCATATCCGGTATTGCTCCGCCAATGTTGTTGTCCATACACAGCCTGACAGATATGATGTTTTCCCCTGCCTTTAAGACGCCTTTTTTCAGCGGATATCTCCTGGGCGGATATTTGTACTCGGTAACGCCCACCAACTCTCCGTTCAAATAAGTCTTATCCGAATCAACCAATGTTCCCAGCGCAAGAATACCCTCCTTAAGAGCCATGCTTTCCGGAATATGAACTGCTTTCTGAAGCCAGAGGGAACCCATATACTTCTCATATTTTGTTCCCTTAAAAAATCTCGGCAGCATGATGGTATCGTCACATTCCTCCCACTTATGGAGCCAGCCGCTCTTAAGACCGGGATCATTTTTTTCCAGCTCCTCATACCATGCATCGATCCTGTTACGGTCGGTTTCCTGCACTTTGGCAATATATGCCGGGTCTTTATCTTCCTTCAGCATTTTATCATAGCAGAAAATACACCCCATATTTTTGTTTCCGTCGCATTTACATTTTAAATCACGGGATGCCTTTATTTTCTCAGCGGTCTTTCGGATATTAGCCTCACTCATATATGCTTCTACCGGGGCGCCCCCGACTGCAGTATGAACCAGCCCCACCGGAACGTGTTCTTCCATGCGGTACATTTTTGCGAAAAAATAACCTATGGCGCTGAAATCCTTTGCGGTTTCGGGCGTAACGCAAACCCATTCCCCGCTTTCCAGCATTTTATCTTCCCCGGAAAAATCAAATATCTTTTCCACTTGAAACATTCTTATATCCGGATCCTCCGCGCTGTCTGTTTCTTCCCCATAGCAGTCTCTGGTCCGGTCCAGCGGAAGTTCCATATTGGACTGCCCTCCCAAAAGAAAGACATCGCCATACATAATATTCTCCAATCTGAAGGTATCTCCTTCAGCCCCGCTTATTACCATTTCAAAGGGTCCGAAATCTTCATTCTGAACACTGGGCGGTATCTCTATGGCCCAGCTGCCGTCAGCATCTGCTTTTGCAGTATACTGCTCTCCCCGAAACAGGATGCTGACGCTTTCATCAGCCTTTGCCAAACCTGATATAGTATTTTTCTTTCCTCTCTGAAGAATCATGTTGTCACTGTAAATTGAAGATATTTTCATACTTAACCTCCATGCTGCAGCTTTCTTTTAGAAGCAGCCTATAAAATAATATTAAAACACTCATTGCGCCTGCATGATGTGTTGCATCAGCAATTCTTCATATGAAGTATTCCTTTTGATATCCACGATAACCAGATATACCTTTCCGCTAAAGGAAGTAATACCTGCCTGTTCTTCCGCTTCATGGGAGAGTTTTACCGCAACGGCTTTTCCATCCTGGGAATATACATCTTCCTCCGGTATTTGATACCGTCTGACATACTCCCCTAAATCCGCAAATACATCCAGCGAGGCATATTGCTCGATCACTGACCCGTCAATCAGCATATAATCGAAATCTCCCGCGGCGATATTGACATATATATTGGAATCCGCTGCCTGATAGTTCTCTGCATCCTCTTCAGAAAATGTGATCCACAGATCTTCTGAAAGAAGCACCTCATCCTTCCCTGCTCTTTTGCCGATTACATCAAGAAATCCTTCCGTAAGATACATTTTCCCCTCATCGGAAACCTGACAGCCCACAAGCGCTCCCGTATAAAGAACATTCTTTCTTGCAAAAAACGCATCACATAAAAACCATATCACACAAATGAGCAGAAATACAATGATCAGTGTGGGCATCAAATAATAATCTTTAAAGTAACGCCGCTTCTGTTTCCCGTCCATAGCCGATATCTTTTCTATTTCGCCAAGGAACGTCTTTTTCAGGCTGTTACCGTCGTCATTTTCCTTTTTGTCAAATTCTTCGTCTTTATCCATTTTTTACTTCTTACCTGTCCTCTATATCTTCCGTTTCCTCCGTATCTTCCATTCCCTCTGTATCTTCCGTTTCCTCCGTATCTTCC
>CAZDRM010000286.1:0-2621 GCA_964507745.1 uncultured Lachnospiraceae bacterium | reverse complement strand
TGTATAATTTGGTATTATCCTTTATTTAAGGGGTTTCCACCTTCATCCCATTCCTCGGATGCTTCCTACTCAAAATCTCCTTCTGCTTTGCCATAGAAACACTCGTATAAATTTCCGTAGTAGTAATAGAGCTATGCCCCAGCATCTTCTGAATATAACGAATATCAACATCTGCTTCCAGAAGCAAAGTAGCAAAGGAATGGCGGAACATATGCGGAGTAATATGCATATCAATTCCTGCAATCTGACAATACCGGACAATCATATACCGCACCGACTGTTCGGACAAACGCCCCTCCAAACGATTCACAAAAAGCCACTCAGTCCGGGCAAGCTCATCAGCAAAAGCTTCTTTATATCTGTAAAGTGCCGAAAGAACCTGCTCATTTCCAATCTGTATAAACCTCTCTTTAGCGCCTTTTCCAAAAATCAGAACAGTTTTCGACTGCAAATCCAGATTAGTCTGTTTCAAAGTACAAAGCTCTGAAATCCGCATTCCCGTTGCAAAGAGCAGTTCCATTACGGCAATATCCCGCAAAGCAGTTTTTTTCTTGTAAGGGGTGGCAGCAGCCCTCTCTTCCCGATACAAAGTGGAAAGAAATGCTTCTATAATATGTAGCGGAATAGTCTTAGGGAGGCGAATAGGTTCCCGGAATTGAAGACGAAGTTTATTAAAAGGATTTTCCTCAATAATCTCTTCATATTCCAGATAATGAAAAAATGCCTTGATGCTGGCAATCTTACGTTTGACAGATTTGGGCTTATACTGTTTATGGATATGAGTCAGATAATCAGAGAGCATTTCCTTTGAGACGGGCAGGGTGTCCGTAGGAATAAAGGACAGAAATTGCTGCAGGTCGATGCTATAGGATTTCAGGGTTTTGAAATTCAGCTCTTTTTGGTCGCGACAGTAGTCTAAATAAGTTTTTTCCAATGTTTTTAAGTTGTTCATTCTTGTTTTCTCCTTTGTGTAAATTAAAAAAGATTATAAAGGAAAATAAGCGCGGAAAACAGAAGAGATGGAAAAAAGGTAGAACGGGCAGCCGGGGACATTAGACTGATATTTTGGTCTCATGTCGCTGAAAAATGCGCAAAAGGACTTGCTAAAAAGTTTGCGCTCTGCTATATTAAATTTATCAATTCAATGTGAATCTCGATATTGGAAATCTATATCGGCATCTCGCCGGACATTCACAAAAATCAAATTAAATATGGAAGGCAGAGAAGAAAGGATAAGTACGCTGACCGTTACATAGATTCCGTATGCTCTGCCGAAAGGAGGAAGTATATGGGATATACGAAAAGGACACTGCAGGAACTGAATCTGATAGATGACTTCCTGTCAAATGCAATCGCTTCCAACAAAGAAATCAGCGAACCGTTTTACAGACTGCTGTTATCGGTACTGCTTGGAAAGAAGCTGAAAAAGATTAGGGTGCTGTCGCAGCAGATGGTTCCGGCAATTACGCCGGAGCACAGAGGCATTCGGATGGATGTGGAGATTACGGAGTATGATGAGGAAACCGTCACAAATGTGTATAACGTGGAGCCGCATCAAAAAGACAGTCTTAACCTGCCGAGGCACAACAGATACTATCAGGCAAAAATAGACGGCAGATATGTGAAGAGTGGATTAAAGGATTTTTCCTTGATTCCAAATCTGTATGTAATTACGATTACCAACTATGACCTGTTTGGGGAGGACTATATGATGTATACGGTCCACAACAGATGCAAAGAAGTGCCGGACATGGAATATGACGACGGTCTCAAATTCTTCTACTTTTACACAAAAGGACAAAAAGGAGGTAGCCAAGTGATTAAAAATATGTTAACATATTTTCAAAATAGTGATAGCAAAAACGTGGTGGACGAAGCAACCAGAACCATAGATTCCTATGTGTCGAGGATAAAGAGTCTGCCGGAAGTGGAGGCCGGATATATGACGCTTGGAGATTGGGTAGATGCATTGAAAGAAGAATTAAAAGAAGAAGTAAAAGAAGAAGATATTATCATTGCTATTGATATGCTTCAGGAGTATCATGAAACAAAAGAAAACGCAGTTATGAAGCTCCGGGAAAAATTTCCGGAGTATGCAGAACGGGTGGAAGAGCTTGTTGAGAGGCATTGGAAGGAAGGTTCATAGAAAAGTCTGTCAAAAAGCATATAGAAACAGTTGAGGATGAAGTATCGGTATAAGATATGTGATTGTCTTGTATCGGGATTTAAAAAACATTTTTTATATCGTATAATAGAACAGATACAAAAGAAAATCAGAGGCGGGGAGAAGAGGAGAAATTTTTCATGAATGGTATGATAAAAGAAGAAGGTCTCATGCTGCTGATATTTGCCGCATATATCATAATCCTGTTTGCAGGCAGGAAGTGTAAAAAAGCACAATACGTAAAGGCGGCAGTTGTAGCAGTAATGGCTATATTGGTTGAAGCGGTATTTGATTTTTTGCCATACTGGATAGAGACGGATTCCATTTTAATAGAATATTCGGTTTTGCAGTGGGGTGTTACCAACATTGTTTTTGTGTTAGCGGCAGGGATCATTTATAAGCTGTCATGCAGCGAACCCTCCAAATTATGGAAGCTTTACAGGAAGAGACTTTTGCC
>CAZDRM010000285.1:0-2639 GCA_964507745.1 uncultured Lachnospiraceae bacterium | reverse complement strand
AGTATCAGGTTTCCATGCCCATTGTGCAGGAAGTAAACGATATTTTATTCGGAGGAAAAGCTGCTTCGGAGGCGGTTAAGGACCTGATGTTCAGGGATAAAAGGAGAGAGGCGAATTCCTTGACATGGGAAGAATGAAATGTTCGATAAAACGTAAATAATATATTGACAAATACCATATCAAATGCTAAAATCAGACAAAAGCACATATTTCTATTATTCTTTTGCGTAGTTCCTATGCATTCTGTTTCTGTCGTAAGATATCTTGAAATCAATGCTTTTGTATTCCAAATTATAAAATTAAAAACAGGAGGAATTTGATTATGGTATTTGTCAATGAAAGTTGGAATGGTACAGACGATATTGTTGTATACAGTAATTATCATAAGTATTGGTTAGATAGGGAACGTCAGATTAAAAATCCTTTGTTTGATGTTTATAGCGGAAAGATTCTGGATTTAAAAGAGGGAAAACTTTCTGCTGTGAGATATTTTTACAATTTATTAAATGAAGAGATTCGGGAAAATGTAACGATATGTGTAGTGCCCTCCAGTGATTCAGAAAAGAAGGTTACTGGAATGAGTCAGTTAGGCGAAATGCTTGCCCAAAACGGGCGGATTAACAAAGTATATCTGCTTAACCGTAAATGTAGTATTTCCAAGCTTGCTTATGGTGGTAACCGTGGCATTGATGTGCATTTGAATTCTATACAAGCTTTAGAAGAAATAGACGCACAGAATGACATTGTACTTTTGATGGATGATGTTACAACAACAGGAAATTCTTTATATGCCTGTAAAGAGATATTAATGAACCATGGAGCTCACAATGTAGAAATGTTTGCATTGGGAAAGGCGATTTAACAGGATGATGTATCAATATACTGAGAATGAGAAAATTAAACTGGAACAGGCGGAAAAAATGAGGGACAGTCTGTTCAGAGAAGGGATTTCTTTCTGTAAAAGAGATGAGAGCAAATATCCACGTCATTTGCGCCAATTCTCAGGTATGCCGCCTGTTCTTTATTATAAGGGGAATATAGAGATTGTTAATCAGCAGAAAAGCATTGCCGTTATTGGAACGAGAACTCCTTCTGATACCGGAAAAATGCTATCATATGAATCTGGCAGAAAAATTGGCAGTGCGAATATAAATCTGGTAAATGGTCTGGCACTTGGATGTGATACAGAGGCATTGAAAGGGGCTTTGGCTGTAGGAGGTAAATGTGTTGCGATTATGCCTTGTGGATTAGAAGAAGTTGTGCCCAAGGTAAATAGAAGGCTGGCAGAGGAAATCTTAGAAAAAGGCGGCTGCCTTATAAGTGAATACCCTCCGGGAACAAAGGTACAAAAATATAGTTATGTAGAACGTGACAGATTGCAAAGCGGAATCAGTAAGGAAGTGATAATAGTAGAAGCTGAGCTAAAGAGCGGCACCATGCATACTGCAGAATTTGCAATGAAACAGCATAAGAGGCTGGCATGCTATTATTATAAACTCTTGGAATTGCATTCCGGCAACCAATATCTGGAAAGTACAGGGAAGGCGAGGGTTCTGAAGGGATTAGAGGATTTAGATATATTAATTGCAAATGTTTTGTCTGAAAAAGAGTATGAATATGAGCAGCTTACGTTGGAAGGGCTGTGTTGATAAAAAAGGGCGGTTATACAACCGCCCTCATAATTTCCTCTGTAGTTTTCGGTCTGTTCATGGAATAAATATGAATCCCGTCCGCACCGAATTTTTTCAAATCCAGTATCTGTTTTATGGCATAATCAATTCCGGCTTTCTTCATATCTTCAGGATTATCCCCGTATTTGGCAACAAGGTCTGAAAATGCCTTGGGAATGGAGGTTCCCGACAAGGAAATGGTAGTTGCTACCTGCTTTGTGGAGGTAATAGGCATAATGCCGGCACAGATGGGAACGTTGATGCCTGCTGTCTGGCAGTTTTCCTGAAACTCGTAAAAAACATCATTGTCCATAAACAGCTGTGTAATAAGAAAGTCACAGCCGCACTCTACTTTGTCTTTCAATCTTGCCAGGTCGGCGCGTTTACTCATGGCTTCAAAATGCTTTTCGGGATAACATGCACCGGTAATCTGAAAAGAAGTTCTTGATTTTAAATGGGAAACCAGTTCATTTGCATAGGCAAAATCCCGGCTTTCATATTGTTCATCTGTCATATAGGCAGGACGGTCGCCTCTTAGGGCAAGGACATGATTTACATTAGCGGCAGCTAATTCCTCACATACTTTATCAATGTCTTCTTTTTTGTTTCCAACACAGGTCATATGAGCCAGTGCATCGATATGCAGATTGTTTTGAATATAAGAAGCGATTTCCGCTGTTTTTTTGGAACGGCTTCCACCGGCTCCATAGGTTACGGAAATAAAATCGGGCTGCAATGCGCTTAATTTATCCAAAGTCCCGTAAACGCTTTCAAATTCATCATCTTTTTTGGGAGGAAAAACCTCAAAGGAAAATGCAGGTTTTTTGTTTGTAAAAATATCTTTAATCATTTTAACAGCTCCTGTTTCTAATATTTTTACGGAATGAAACTGTGCTTTTTTTGTAATTTCAATTCCGCTTTTTCTTGTGTTTCAAACGCTATTATTGTATCATGATAGTAATTGGTTTG
>CAZDRM010000284.1:0-2654 GCA_964507745.1 uncultured Lachnospiraceae bacterium | reverse complement strand
GCGATAAATTCTGGAACAGGGTCATGTTTCCCATTCAGGATATTAACCACAGGGTAATCGGATTCGGCGGCAGGGTCATGGGAGAAGGAGAACCCAAGTATCTGAATTCTCCGGAGACGGAGGTTTTTGATAAAAGCCGCAATCTGTATGGACTGAATTTTGCCCGAACCTCCAGAAAGAATTATATGATTCTCTGTGAAGGGTATATGGATGTCATTGCCATGCATCAGGCGGGATTTACGGAAGCGGTTGCTTCTCTGGGCACGGCGTTTACCAGCGGGCAGGCCAGCCTTTTGCGCAGATATGCGGAAAATGTCATTCTGGCATATGACAGCGACGGCGCGGGAGTGAAAGCGGCTCTCAGGGCTATCGGTATTCTGCGGGATGCGGGACTTACGGGGAAAATCCTGCATCTGGAGCCTTATAAGGACCCGGATGAATTTATGAAGAATCTGGGAAAGGAAGCCTTTGAAAAAAGGATTGAAGAGGCTGAAGACAGTTTTTCCTTTGAATTGCGGATGTTAGCCCAAGGTTATGATATGAAGGTGCCCGAAAGCAAGCTGAAGTTTCGGAGCGCTCTGGTGGAAAAGCTCTATCAGGTGTCGGACCAGTTTGAAGATGCCAAACCCTTTATTGAAGCGGCATGTGAAAAATACAATTTCGGCTACGAGGAAATGTGTAAAAGTGTGGCGGCATTTGCCAACAAACAGGAACTCAATGCGGGACTGGTCAGAAGGCGGGAACCGGAAAACATTCCGAAGCAGGAAAAAAAGGACGAGCCCCTTTTGAAAAACCAGAAGATTCTTTTGACCTGGCTGGCGGACGAGCCCTCCGTCTACGGAAAGATAAAGAAATATATAGAATCAGACGACTTTTCCGATGGCATTTACAGGAAAGCGGCAGTGAAGCTTTTCGATGCCCTGGAAGCGGGACAGCCCCCCTCCCCCTCGGCAATTATGGCGGCTCTTCAGGCCGACAAGGACACAGAGGAGGAAGAGCAGAAGGAAATTGCCGCACTTTTCTGTACCAAGATATCCGATCATCTCAGGCAGGTAATGGGAATCAGGGAAGTGGATCTTGAGGATAAAGCGGCGGAATTCGACACAAGGGGAGAGAAAGAAAAGGCGCTGCACGATATTATCGTAAGCATTAAGAGTGCAAGTCTTAAGAGATATATGGAGAAGGGCGGCAGCGATAAAAACGCCTTCGGCCATATAGTAGAAGCCAAGAAAGCCTTACAGGAACTGCAGAAAACGCATATTTCTCTGGATTAAGGTTAAAATATGTAATCAGAAGTGGAAGGATGGACCATTAAAATGGATGAAAACACACAGGCAAAGTTTGACGAGAAAATGAAATCTCTGATGGCGATTGCGAAAAAGAAAAAAAATGTTCTGGATTATCAGGAGATTATTGACCATTTTGCCGAACTGGGACTGGAAGAGGAGCAGTACGACAAAGTTTTGGAAACGCTGGAACAAAGCGGTGTTGATGTACTTAGGATAAGCGATGACGACGAGCCGGATGAAGAGATTATCCTGGCGGAGGCGGAAGAGGTGGATGTGGAGAATATTGACCTTTCCGTACCTGACGGCGTCAGTATCGAAGATCCCGTCCGCATGTATTTAAAGGAAATCGGCAAGGTGCCCCTTTTAACAGCGGAGGAAGAAATTGAACTGGCAAAGAAAATGGAAGAGGGAGACGAAGAGGCCAAGAAAAGATTAGCAGAAGCTAACCTTCGTCTGGTTGTTTCTATTGCCAAAAGATATGTGGGAAGAGGCATGCTTTTCCTTGATCTGATTCAGGAAGGAAACCTGGGTCTGATTAAGGCTGTGGAAAAATTTGATTACAGAAAAGGTTACAAGTTCTCCACCTATGCCACATGGTGGATCAGACAGGCCATTACAAGAGCCATTGCGGATCAGGCGAGGACCATCCGTATTCCGGTTCATATGGTAGAGACCATCAATAAACTGATTCGTGTCAGCAGACAGTTATTGCAGGAATTAGGGCGTGAACCTACCCCTGAGGAAATTGCAAAGGAAATGAATATGCCTGTGGACCGCGTCCGTGAGATTTTAAAGATTTCTCAGGAGCCGGTTTCTTTGGAGACCCCAATCGGAGAGGAAGAGGATTCCCATCTGGGAGATTTCATACAGGATGACAATGTACCCGTACCTGCGGATGCGGCTGCTTTTACTCTTTTAAGGGAGCAGCTTGGGGAAGTGCTGGACACATTGACGGAAAGGGAACAGAAGGTATTAAAGCTTCGTTTCGGTCTGGATGACGGAAGGGCTCGTACCCTTGAGGAAGTAGGCAAGGAATTTAATGTTACCCGTGAGCGTATAAGGCAGATTGAGGCTAAGGCTCTCCGTAAGCTACGCCATCCCAGCAGAAGCCGTAAATTAAAGGATTATCTGGATTAATATGGAGTTGTCAAAGAGATTACAGGCTGTTGCGGATATGGTAACAGAGGGCAGCAGGGTTGCGGATATCGGTTGTGACCACGGCTATACATCCATCTATCTCCGGAAGGAAAAGAAGTGCCCGAAAGTTATTGCAATGGATGTCAAAAAAGGTCCTTTGGAAAGGGCAAAGGCCAATATCAATAAATACAAATTGTCGGATTACATAGAAGTAAGGCTTTCGGATGG
>CAZDRM010000283.1:0-2665 GCA_964507745.1 uncultured Lachnospiraceae bacterium | reverse complement strand
GGCAGTTGAATGAATTGGAAAAGGAAATGGAACCCTATGTGATTCCAAAGCCGGAAAGCGAGCGGGAGCACGTGATTACCCTGAACAACGACGATCTGGAAAGGCTTTCCAAAATCGGAGGCGGGATTAAACTTACCACGGATAAAGATATAGAAGAAGCGATTAAAAAGCTGATACATGCTTTAGGCGATATCAACCTGAAAAAGAAGAATTGAGAAAATTCATACATAAGTTAAAAACAGGAGAAGCATCCGAAAACGGATATTTCTCCTGTCTTTTTATTTTGACATATGTTTCAGAATGTAATCCAGAAGCTGTCCTGCAACCTCTGCCTTGGACATAATGGGAAGCTCCACCGTATCTTCTTCGGAGAGCAGGGTTACGACATTGGTGTCAGTTCCGAAACCGGCGCCTTCTTTTTTCAGATTGTTTGCCACGATTAAGTCCAGATTCTTTTTCGTGAGCTTCTTCCGGGAATTTTCTATCATGTTCTCGGTTTCCATGGAAAAGCCGCATAAAAACTGGCCTTCTTTTTTGTGAGCCCCCAAAAATCCCAGAATATCTTCTGTGCGTTCCAGCTCAATGAGCAGCTGGTCATCGCTTTTTTTCATTTTTTCATCTGCAATTTGTTTGGGACGGTAATCCGCCACGGCAGCGGCTTTGATGATAATATCCTGTTTTTCCGCACACGCCTTTACTGCATCTGCCATATCAGCAGCAGAGGTAATTTCTATGGTATGCACATTTGCAGGCGGCGTAATATTCGCTTTTCCCGTTACAAGAGTCACTTCTGCGCCGCGCATCATGGCTTCGGCAGCTATAGCATATCCCATCTTTCCCGTGGAATGATTGCTGATATAGCGCACCGGGTCAATTTTTTCTATGGTAGGGCCTGCCGTAACCAGCACCTTGATGCCTTTCATATCCTTTGGATGAAGGGCGCTTAAAATGGAATCAAATAAAAACTCGGGCTCCGGCATTTTGCCCTCTCCCGTATCCCCGCAGGCCAGATATCCTACGGCGGGAGTGATGACTTCCATGCCATAGTTCTGCAGAATTTTGATGTTGTCCTGCACAATGGGATTCTGGTACATCCGGGTATTCATGGCGGGAGCAATGAGCTTAGGACACTGACAGGCTAAAAGAGTAGTGGTCAGCATGTCGTCGGCGATGCCGTGGGCAGCCTTGGCGATGACATTTGCAGATGCAGGCGCAATCATAAATAAATCCGTCTGTTTGGCAAGTGACACATGCTCCACGTTGTATTGGAAATTCCTGTCGAAGGTATCCGTCAGGCATTTGTTTCCTGTCAATGTTTCAAAGGTAATAGGGGTAATAAAGTTAGCGGCATTTGTTGTCATGATTACTGTGACATCTGCACCCTGTTTTTTCAGCATGCTTGCCAGAGAAGCAGTTTTGTAAGCCGCTATACTGCCGGTTACACCCAGCACAATATGCTTTCCTTTTAACATCCCTTTTTTCTCCTTATTGATTTTTTTGGTAAATAATGCCCAGACCTTTTAAAGTCAATTCATTATCATAAACCACTTTTCTCTTACAATGGGGCACGATGCAGCCGGAAAGACCGCCGGTAGCAACCACAGCGGTTTCATATCCAAGGTCTTCCCATATACGGTCAATCATGCTGTCCAGGCAGGATGCCTGGCCCATAATGATGCCGCTCTTCATACACTCTATGGTGTTTGTGCCGATTAACTTTTTAGGCGATTCCAGACTGATTCTGGGCAGCTGGGAAGTGCCGCTTACCAATGCCTCCAGAGATACCTTGACGCCGGGCATGATCATGCCGCCGATATAGTTCTTCTTGTCATCAATGACGCTGATAGTAGTTGCGGTTCCCATATCAATGATAATAATGGGCGCTCCGTAATATTTCAGTCCCGCTACGGCGTTGACGATTAAATCGGAGCCTACCTGGCCGGGATTGTCCATCAGGATATTCAGTCCCGTTTTAATGCCCGGGCCCACAATCATAGGGGAAATACGAAGCAGCTTTTTCATGGCGGTTTTAACGATGTTGTTAAGGGGAGGCACTACCGAAGCGATGATGCATCCTGTGATTTCTTCCATCTTAACCTGATATAATTCCAACAGGGTTTTAAACTCTACCACATATTCCAGCTCTGTTTTGGAAATGTCAGTGGACACTCTTTCTACAAAATAAATTTTTTCTTCTTCGATACAGCCTATGACTATATTAGTGTTTCCGATATCTACAGCTAAAATCATATTTCCTCTCATTCCGCCTGTTTTTCAGGCTTTCTTAAATTCTTTGACGGGTTTTACATGTATCAGTGCAAGCCCCACACCTGTTACCAGAATTGCGGCAACCACAGCTTCCACAATACCGTTAAAGCTGATAATGCCCATGATAACGTCGATAACGGCATTGCCCGCAATGCCCAGTGCCTGTGCATAAGCGTCCTTATATAGGATAAAAATACCGCTCATAACAAACAGAGTATTGGTAAATGCCCCTGCAAGCCCGGCATAAGCAAGTGCGATGCTGGCTGAACTTTTTTGTTTTGCGCTGCTTATGGTCAGAATGACAAACAGCAGAACGCCAAGCACAAGCCCGCCTATGGTGCTGTAAAGGCCGGAGCTCTCCTTTGCTAAATTAATGATAAATGCTCTTGCGGAAATA
>CAZDRM010000282.1:0-2675 GCA_964507745.1 uncultured Lachnospiraceae bacterium | reverse complement strand
CTTTTTTCTCCCTCAGAAGCTGATAGCATTGATTGATTAAAATCTTTGTCAGCCAGGTTTTAAAATAAGCCTCGTTTTTTAATGTATAAAGTTTTGCGTAGGCGGAAAGTATGGCGCTTTGCATGGCATCGGCACAATCCTCATCGTTTCCCACAATGGATTTTGCAATATGGTACATGCTTTTTTCTGCCGCCAGGACTTCCGCACTGAATTTCTCTTTATCCATCTTAGCCTCTCTCTTTGTATGCTCCCGCCATAAGCCAGTCATGTGCGTATGCACACGCATCTGGCAAATGCAGCGGAATCTTTCTTTTTTTGTTTTGCATATTGTCCGGAACTTATGCTTTTTACATAAGTTAGATGTGAAATAAGATAAAAAGGTTACAAAAATTTTGAATTTCCCCTGCGCAAAGATACTTTGCGTGACTTTATCACGAATTTAGGATACTATAATTTTGAGGTGATTGCTATGGCTAACGTAGGAAAAAACATTCGAAACATGCGCACTCAAAATAAAATGACTCAGGATGAGCTTGCAGAAAAACTTTTTGTAAGCCGCCAGACCGTATCCAACTATGAAACGGGCAAGTCCAATCCTGATATCGATATGCTTGTTAAAATTGCAGAGGCGTTAAACACAGATGTGAATATTCTGATTTTCGGCATTCCTACGCCGCCGGGTAAAAAACGGGAATACCTGAAGTTGATCATCAGCATTTCTATAACTTTATTGCTGGGAATATTTATGGGCATAGCCAGACTCCGGTTAAAAGCATATGTAAATAATACTTTCCATACAGGACTGCAATTGGCTTACATGATGTCTGTGCATCCGGCCTTTCTCTTCTGTACCGGCTGGTGTATTATGCAGGCCTCGGGAACATTTTTAGGCGCAAAGCCTTTGGCGGGGAAAATCTCCCGTATTATCCATTACTTTATCATCCTGTTACTTATTTTATATGGGATAGTCGTCCTTCCCTACTGCATTATGGAGGTGCAATATGCCATAAAACTCTCCCAATGGATGAATTCCGGTGTGTCCCATAGCTTTCATGCATCTGTATCAGAAGGAGGATTTCAGGAATTTGTATGGAATCTGTTTTCCGTATTGTACTATTTTTACTTTAAGTATTCTCTCAAATATGGTTTCTTTCTTCTCGGTGCCGCTTTCTGGGGGACTAAACCTGCCAGAAAAAAAGAAGACCCGGAAAAGGAAATCGAGAAAGAAGACAGCAAAAATGGGGATAAGGAATAAACTTTCCTTTCCCCATAATCATCACATGTCCGCAGGTTCCGCTACGGAATCCAGATATCCCTCAATAATTCCCTTTACCAGATAAAATGCCAGGGTTTTCTGATAATCGGAGTCCATGATCTTCCTGCTTTCCTCTCTGTTGGAAATATAGCCCGTCTCTATTAACACGGCAGTAATCTGGGTTTCTCTCAGCACATGGAAATCCTGGGTTCTGGTACCCCGCACCTTAATTTCCCCACTCTCTTCTGCCGCTCGTACAATGCTCTCCGCAAAGCTTTGCCCTATCTCGCTGCTTTCCCAGTAATAGCATTCCAGCCCCGCTACCGACGCGTCATTCTCGCAAAAGTTGCAATGAATGCTGACAAAGCGGTCCGCTTCGCTCTCATTGGCAAAGCCGGAGCGTTCCTCCAGGGCAACTGTCTCATCTCCATCTCTGGTAAGAAGAACCTTCACGCCGCAATACTCCAAAAGGGGCACCATCTCATTTACAATATCCATATTGATATCTTTTTCATAATAAGAAGCATCTCCGGTTCCCACATCATTGCCGCCATGTCCCGCATCCAGAATCAGGGTAAAGTCCGTACCCTTCATTTTATCCTTCAGTTCATCCATCTGACTCATATCTTCATCCACAATCTCCATGGTTTCCTGAACAGTCTTCCGGACTTCTTTTTCGCCTCTTTTGAATATCAGCCTGTAAATGCCCACGCCGCCGAGAACCATCAATACCAGTATTCCCGTTAATGCAAGGGCAGCTAAAAACCTGGCCCTGTAGACCCGCATTCTTCTTTTCCGTCTTCTTTGTTCTCTTTCTTCTCTTGTCACTTTATTTGATGTATTATTTTCCATAAGTGAATTACCATAATTTTCATGTGTACTATTTCAACTAGTACACTTAAGGTATCATAAACCCCATATGCTGTCAACAGCAATCCGGCTTTATCTATAATTTACCTGTCTGCCCTATAAATCTTTCCTTTCTCCTTATAAATTCTATCCTTTCTTTCTCTAAATTTTCTCTATTTCCAACAGAAATCCCCTTCCTCCGGATTTATTTTCCGAAAGAAGGGGACTTGATCCTTCTGATTCATATTACGTTTTCAAAGCCTTTTTTCTATCAAACCGTTTTTCTATCAAACTGTTTTTCTATCAAAATCGGCTTTCTAACAAATTGGTCTTTTTAACAAATCGGTTTTTTAACAAACCGTCCTTCATTAAATCAACGGATATTTATCTGTCAGCTCCTGTACAATGGCTCTCGCTTCAGGCACTTTTTCTTCTCCGCCCTTTACAACCAGAGCAATTGCCTCTGCAATTTTGTCCATATCCTCAGTATTCATACCTCTGGATGTAACTGCAGGCGTACCGAGACGGATACCGCTTGTTACAAAAGGAGACTTGGGATCGTTGGGGATGG
>CAZDRM010000281.1:0-2687 GCA_964507745.1 uncultured Lachnospiraceae bacterium | reverse complement strand
CTCTTTGACCAATAGCTTTTGCGATAATGACATTGCTTCCCAGAGAAATTCCGATAAAAAGATTAACCAGCAATCCGATGACAGGCGCATTGCTTCCCACCGCCGCCATAGCCTCCTTGCCTGAAAACTGTCCCACTACCGCCAGATCCGCTGCATTAAACAACTGCTGTAAAATCCCTGTTGCGGCAAGCGGCAGCACATATTTAATAATCTTATCTCCCAACGAGCCATTTATCATGTCCATACGGTTTTTCATGTGAATTCCTTCTTTCTATAACCTGTTATAGCACTGTCTAAATTTCCCGTCAATGCGAACTATTTAATACTTTTCATGTCATACGCAACGTTTTTTCTCTTTCATCATATTTAATAACGTCTGGATTTTCGTTATATACTGAATTAATTTAAAAATCAATGGAAAATCAATGAATTATTCTCTTGCTTGAATACAAAAAAAATAGTACAATATAAATAACTATATTAACAAAAAAAACATGTTAAGGGATTCATTTCTGAAATCATCCTAGCAGGAAAGGGGGCTTCTATGGGAATTGGCAGTATAACATCAACGAATAGCATATCGAGCATGCAGATGAACACGGCAGGTTCGACAGATTCAAAAAGCAAAAAAGTTGAAGATGAAATTACAAGCGCACAGCAGCAGCTGCAAAAGCTATCTTCAAAGGAAGAACTTTCTGTTGCTGAAAAAAACAATGAACGTCAAAAGATTCAGAAAGAAATATCCTCTCTCAATACAGAACTGAAACAGCATCAGGAAGAACTTAGCAGGTCGCAAAAAAGAGAAGCCATGATGGCGGAACTGCTGGAAGATACGAAACCGACAAATGAGGAAAAGTCAGAAGACAAAATACAAACAAATGATATCTCCTCAGAGAAGTCAGACGAAAAGAATCTGACGTCCGGCAAACAGCAGACAGGACAGCAGGGAAATGTCATAGTCAAAAATGACGATGGCACTGTTATTTTAAAGGAATCAACGCAGCAAGCAGATGAAACCAAAGAAAACGACACTGTTGAAAAAGAAAAAGAAACAAAAGACAAAGACCGTGATAAGGCTGCAGATACAGGGATGACCTCCAAAGAGGCACATGCAATGATATCCGCAGATTCTTCCGTACAACAGGCAGGTCGTCAGGGAACAATCGTAGCTAAAACCAGAGACGGCATTGCTATTTTAAAGGGAGAAATGCGGCAGGACGAAAAACGCGGCATAGATACGGAAAAGAATCAGGCTGAACTCGAAAAGATGGAGAAAAAGGAAAACAGAGCAATGGCATTCCAGTTCTCTACTTTAGGCGAAGCAAACAATGCAATGAAATCAGCAGAGACTAACGCTACCGGAACAAAAGATAATACGCTGATTGGTGCAGGAAATAACGGCTTCAGCAATCCTTTTATTAATGCTTTGAATGTAACACAGCAAAATGAAGGATGGGCATCACAGCAGATGTTTCATGTTTCTTTAGGCCACTAACGATTAAATAATTTTTGCAAAAGTGCAGCCCATGACTGAATCATAGTCATGGGCTTTTTATTGTATAGCAGTCTTTTAATACCCCCTGCTATGCAGGGGGACAACAGATGCTTTAGCTTACAGTAAAAAACTCCAATATTGCAAAAATGTTGGTTCGCCAACCACACTTTGAACAAAGGAGTTTTGACTCATATGAGCAAATAAATTATAACATGAGAAGTCAATAAGCGAAAGCCAACAATTAAAGATTGTCGAAGAAATAAATTACCCGTAGGGTGGCAAAGCAAGTCTTGCAAAAGAGGGATTTTTTTCGAGAAGCCTTTAGGCTTTGCCAGTAATAGCCCCTTATAGGGGCAGAGCAAACCACCGGCTAAGCCGGTGGTCATGATTCTCTTATTTTTGTAAAGTAGCATCAAAACAAATCGCTATGACTTCCGGTTCGAATTAATTTTAAAAATAAATTTTCTCGAACAATCTTGTATACCAGTAACCAGTCCGGCTCTATATGACATTCCCTCATATCTTTATAATTCCGAGAATTAATCAAGGCATGATCCCGATATTTATCCGGCAGTGGCTGCTCATTCATAAGTATTGTGATTACCTTCTGCAACTCCTCAGCTTTGAATCCCCGCTTAATCGCCAACTTATAATCCTTTTTGAACTGTCCTGTAAATTCTGTTTTAAGCATCAAGCGCCTCCATCAAATCGCTTACATTGTCAAATGGCCCATACATATCTTCCTCATTTTCAGCCGCATCCATGGCTGCAAGCGTTACTGCGTTCGGCACATTCTTAGATACCAGAAACGGAAGCTGCTGCTCACGCACAGACTGCCGCAAAAAAACATTGAAAGCCGTAGAAAGACTCATACCTAAATCAGAAAACAGAGCATCTGCCTGTTTTTTCAACTCATCATCTACTCGGAAAGTAACGTTTACTGTACTCATATTATCGCCTCCTGTTCTATTTTGGCTTCCCTGTCTCCATTATCTTACAGACGCAGTGCCAAATTCGAAAAACCTGCGGTTTTTCGCACTGCTCATTACCTATGTGTACATTATATCATATACAATTATTTTGTCAACAAACACACGTGCAATTAATGTGCTGATAATGTGCAACCATTCGCAACACTTTATCCTCCTAAGGTAACATCCTGTTCCTGATACCACTCCAACGCATCCGTCAA
>CAZDRM010000280.1:0-2705 GCA_964507745.1 uncultured Lachnospiraceae bacterium | reverse complement strand
TTGGAACATTTCAGAGAGCTGCAGGCGGTGGGATTGCGGTAATGGGAAGTCTGGAGAATGGACCCGTGAGGGCAAACCGAAACCATATGGCTTAAGCGCCAGGCAGTAGGGGAGACGTAGCTGCACGTTACAGCAGAGCGTGTATGTCAGTACACGGCAGAGAGCATTCACTAGAATGAAGTTAGGTGGCACCGCAGAAGTATACAATACTCCTGTCCTATCGATTGAACTGATAGGACGGGATTTTTTTATGAAATCCCGTCCCCGACCAACAATTAAATACGCAGGTAACTGCCTGCAGTAAAATCCATGAAAGAGAGGAAAAGAAAATGGACAAAGCAATACCTTACAAAATTTATCTTGAAGAACAGGAAATGCCGAAACAATGGTATAATGTTCGCGCTGATATGAAGAAAAAACCTGCACCGATTTTAAATCCGGGAACCTTGCAGCCGGTTACCGAGGACGAACTTGCAGGTATTTTCTGTAGAGAGCTGGCGAAGCAGGAACTGGATGAGACAACACCTTATTTTGATATTCCGAAGGAAATACAGGACTTTTATAAAATGTACCGTCCTTCGCCATTAGTCAGAGCTTACTGTCTGGAAGAAAAGCTGGGAACTCCCGCGCACATTTATTACAAATTCGAGGGAAACAACACATCGGGAAGCCATAAATTAAATTCCGCCATTGCCCAGGCTTATTATGCAAAGAAACAGGGCTTAAAAGGTGTAACTACCGAGACCGGAGCAGGTCAGTGGGGAACAGCCCTTTCCATGGCATGTTCTTACTTTGATCTGGATTGTCAGGTATATATGGTTAAATGCTCTTATGAGCAGAAGCCTTTCCGTCGTGAGGTTATGCGGACCTATGGCGCGCAGGTTACCCCGTCCCCTTCTATGAATACCAATGTGGGACGTAAGATTAATGAAGAATTTCCGGGAACAACGGGAAGCCTTGGCTGTGCTATTTCTGAAGCTGTTGAAGCGGCTACCAGTCAGGAAGGCTATCGCTATGTATTAGGCTCCGTGCTTGCCCAGGTATTGCTGCATCAGTCCATTATCGGTATGGAAACAAAAGCAGCCTTGGATAAATACGGCATAAAAGCGGATACTATTATCGGCTGTGCAGGTGGCGGCTCCAACTTAGGCGGTTTGATTTCTCCTTTTGCAGGGGAGATTTTAAGAGGCGAAGCAGATTACAAGATGATAGCCGTAGAGCCTGCATCCTGCCCCAGCCTTACAAGAGGAACTTATGCATATGATTTCTGTGATACAGGAAAGGTTTGTCCTCTTGCTAAGATGTACACGTTGGGAAGCGGCTTTATTCCTTCTGCCAACCATGCAGGCGGACTCCGTTACCACGGTATGAGCTCTATTGTTTCCGAGCTGTACGATCAGGGACTTATTGAAGCAAGAAGCGTTGAGCAGACAGAAGTGTTCAAAGCTGCGGAGACCTTTGCAAGAGTGGAAGGTATTCTTCCCGCACCGGAAAGCAGCCACGCAATTAAGGTTGCCATTGATGAGGCCATGAAGTGCAAAGAGACCGGCGAGGCAAAGAATATTGTATTTGGTCTGACCGGCACAGGCTATTTTGATATGGTTGCTTACCAGAAATACAATGATGGAGAAATGGGCGATTATATTCCTACGGATGAAGATTTGGCAAAATCCATTGCAACACTTCCCAAGGTGGATTAGTAAAAATTATATAGTCAATATAAAAAACACCTCCAAAGCCCGACGTGCCAAGGCCTTGAAGGTGTTTTTGTTTTTTTAACTTACGTCATGATACAAGGAATTTTCCTCATAATACAAACGGACTTTGTCCGCTATCCCGGCTATGAATTCGCTATTGGTAGGTCTTTTCCGACCCGAAGCAGAAGAATATCCGAAGATTTCCTCCATGACCTCGCGGCTCCCTCTTGCCCACGATGCCTCAATAGCAGTTCTAACTGCCCTTTCAACTTTTGCCGGTGTTGCATTATACATTTCCGCAATCTTAGGATACAGATATTTCGTCACGCGGTTGACCGCTTCCATATCTGTAATGGAAATCAATATTGCTTCCCTGATATAGCGATATCCCCCAAGATGTGCCGGGACCCCTAACCCCAGCATAATCTTGGTCACATATCTTTCCAACTGCACGCATTTTCTTATCTCGTTTCTCATAATTTGTGTTTCCTCTTTTCCTTTCATACAAGATATTGTGTTTTATGTGCGGTTATGATATTAAGGTAGCACCTTCTTATGAGCTTGTAAAGCATAACTCATCGACAATTGAGATTTTTGTCCATATGTGTTATGATGGCAATACTTAAAACTAAAAATAGCATGATAAAGAAAGTATCAGAAGGTGTATTATGAACGAACAGCAGCTCAAGCCTAAAACAGTAAAACAGAAAATCAGATATTTCTGGGATTACCACAAATGGAAAGTATTGATACCTGTTGGGGTTTTGATTTTTGCGGCCACTTTTATTACGAGTTATCTGGAAGAGACCAGGGAGCCTGCATTGGTCATAGCAATTGTAAACGGACGGGATACGGAAGAGTTTGAAAATCTCATAAGGGAGGATTATGTAAAAGAGAGGGGAATAGACACGGAAAAGACGCCTCTCCGCATAGAAAGCGGTTTTTTGCATCCTAAGGTAATGGATGAAATGGCTTCTGCTGACACTGTTACGGTAGCCGGCCTCCAGA
>CAZDRM010000279.1:1259-2785 GCA_964507745.1 uncultured Lachnospiraceae bacterium | reverse complement strand
CAAAGCACATTTCCGATGTTTTAAAGGAAGAAACGGGCTGGAATGTGAACACTACTTATACCTTAATAAAACGCTGTATTAAAAAAGGAGCCATTGAACGCTCGGAACCTAACTTTATGTGTCATGCCCTGATTCCCCGGGAGGACGTACAGGCGGCGGAAACAAAGGAACTGATTGATAAGGTTTACGATGGTTCTGAGGATAAATTGTTTGCGGCTCTTTTGGGAAAGAAAAATCTTTCCAAAGAGCAGATTGAAAGGCTGAAACAGATTGTTAAGGAAATGGAGTAAGAGCCTATAGGAGGGAAATGTTATGAATCTGCTGAAAATGAGTTTTTCCGGAGGAATTTTGATTCTGGTCATTATCATAATCCGTGCCATAGCCAAGAACAGGCTGCCTAAAAGAGCGTTTCTAATTCTATGGGCTATTGCGTTTATACGGCTGTTGCTTCCCTTTTCAGTACCCGCGGTGTTTTCGGCTTATTCCCTGATGGGGCAGAACAGCCTGGCAAGTGAATATTTGGCAAAAGCGGAGAATGCCCTGGGGATTTCCGGTGTTCTTGCAGGAGACTTCGAGCCGGGTAAATCTCATATGGGGACATATGAAGATGATTTATATGGAGATGCTTTATCACAGTCTGAGACATTTTTAAATTCTGAGGGATCGTTATATCCTGAGATATCGTCATACTCTATGGTTTCGCCATATTCTACAGCTTCGTCATACCCCGAAGATTACGGAATCCCGGGAAATGCAAGTACCGTTTCGCCCTGGCTTATCATTTATCTGACAGGCCTGCTTTCCTGCATTGCTTTTCTGGCAGTTTCCTATTGGAAATGCCTGCAGAAATTCAGAATGTCCCTTCCTGTTGACGAGGGCTATGGAATTGCCTGGTTAAAAGAGCATCCTTTGAAACGGAATGTCTCCATCCGCCAGTCGGATATGATTACCGCTCCTTTAACCTATGGACTTTTGCGTCCCGTTATTCTGATGCCCAAGACTACGGAATGGGAGAATGAAGAGCAGATAAAATATATTCTGATGCATGAATATGTGCATATCCGGCGGTTTGATTCAGCTGCAAAGCTGATTGCAGCCATTACCCTGTGCGTGCACTGGTTTAATCCTATGGTTTGGATTATGTATGCCCTCTTTAACAGGGATATCGAGTTATCCTGTGACGAAAGGGTTGTCAGGGCCTTTGGCGAGAATACCAAGGCATTTTATGCCAATACTTTGATTTACATGGAAGAGAAAAGAAGCGGATTAGTTCCCTTTTACAGCAGCTTCAGCAAAAATTCCATTGAAGAAAGGATTACTGCCATTATGAAAATAAAGAAAACATCTTTTGCAGCAATCATATCTGCCGTTGTTTTAATAACGGGCGTTGCAGCGTTATTTGCTACATCGGCCAAGTCTGCCCCTTATGAGGAGGCGTTAAAAGATGCGCTGACACAGATTCCAGGCGAAGAATTTACAAAAGAAGAAAGCGAAAAACTGTTTTCACTTTGGATTGATGATTATGA
>CAZDRM010000279.1:0-1159 GCA_964507745.1 uncultured Lachnospiraceae bacterium | reverse complement strand
CTGTGGATTCAGCGGTTTTCGAATACGAGTTTTCTTTAAATATTATTAATGCAGAGCGGTTAAAGGTAGGAGAGTATGATGCTATTCGAGAGGAAGCAGATAATGCCCTGTTCAATATTTTAAACGATTATACCACGGAGGAACTTTGCAATGAACAACAAATGAGAGTCTCTCTTGATGAACAGATTTCCCTTTTAACAGAAAGTCTTTCCACCGAAGATTTACGGGTTGAAGTTTCGGAATACTATTTCCGTCCCATATCTTCGGAAATGCTGGAAGATATGACGCTGCATGATGAAGCGAATAAAGAGAGTGAAGCTTTATGGGAGGAAACATTGTCTCCTTATATACCCTTTGGATTGGATTGGACATATATTTCCGATTATGAAGGAGGGGATGCGAAAATGACCTGGCAGGGAAAAGAAGTCAGAGGCATTTTTGATGAAAAAAGAGCCGTATGGATTACGGCGCACGCAGGAATATCAACCTATTCCGCTGATGCGGTGGAGCTTTATGCCGTATATGAAAACGGGAAATTAACCGGCTTGCGCCTTGCTGATGAAGAGGAAATGGCAGCATTTAATGAAGATAGAGAAGCGTCAACTTCCCGGTGGCTGAAAGAAAAAGCAAAAGAACAGGAATCCGAAGAATGGAAAGAGCGACGAGACGTAGTAGAGGCGGAACGGGAGTCTACCGGTTATCCGCCGGGAACGGAAGCTGATTACAGGTCTTTGTTTGCCCTAATGACGCCGGGGTATGAAAACATGTCTGTTGCAGAATTTAATGCAGCCCTGTTGGAATGGGCAAATGAAAACTTTGAAAGCGATGAGAGGATTCGCCAGGATGTAGGTCTGGATGATTATCATGTAAATTTATCCCGGGATGAGAAAAAATTTGCGGCTCTGACAGTCAGACTTTCCGGAGAAGAAAACTGCCGTATGATACAGAGTCTTAATACAAGCCGCCCCGAAGAGGCTTGCCACTATGTAAATTGTTACATGGACAAATCCGAAGAGGGAGTTTGGTGCAGTTTGTGGTATCAGCTGGAGTACCGTATTTCCGATAAAGAAAGCCTTAAGGTAAAAGAAAGAGACCAATGTATAACCGATATTCAGAAGGAAGTGGATGCATTGTGGGCGGAAACAGATTTGGAAGAGTT
>CAZDRM010000278.1:0-2790 GCA_964507745.1 uncultured Lachnospiraceae bacterium | reverse complement strand
TACGGAATTCAAATTTATTTCCTGTAAAGGCAAAGGGCGATGTCCTGTTACGGTCTGTAGCATCTTTTACCAGATCCGGAAGAGTGGAAACGCCGGTCTGCAGCTTGCCGCCTTCTAAACAGGATTCAGCGTTACCGGTCTCAACCAGCTGCTTTACAACGTCCTCAAGCTGTTCTCCTAAGAACATGGAGATAATTGCCGGAGGAGCCTCGTTAGCTCCCAGTCTGTGGTCATTTCCCACATCTGCCGCTGACTGGCGGAGCAGATCCGCATGGATGTCAACAGCCTTCATAATGCAGGCAAGCACCAGTAAGAACTGAATATTTTCATTGGGCGTTTCGCCGGGGTCTAACAGGTTTACTCCATTATCTGTTGTAATGGACCAGTTGTCGTGCTTGCCGGAGCCGTTTACTCCCGCATAGGGTTTTTCATGGAGCAGACATCTCATTCCGTGTTTCACGGCAACCCTCTTCATGGTTTCCATGACAATCTGGTTGTGGTCTACCGCAATATTTGCTGTTTCATAAATGGGAGCCAGCTCGTGCTGTGCAGGCGCAACCTCATTATGCTGCGTCTTTGCTGTTACGCCCAGCTTCCACAATTCTTCATTTAAATCCTTCATATAGGCCCCTACCCGCTCACGGATAACGCCAAAATAGTGATCTTCCATTTCCTGACCCTTGGGAGCCGGCGCGCCAAAAAGAGTACGTCCCGCAAACATCAGGTCAGAACGCTGTTTATAATATTTTTCGTCAATCAGGAAATATTCCTGCTCAGGTCCTACGGATGCGGTAACCTTCGTAGCCCCGGTATTGCCAAATAATCTGACGATACGAAGAGCCTGTTTGGATACGGCTTCCATGGAGCGGAGCAAAGGAGTCTTTTTATCCAGCGATTCTCCCGTATAAGAACAGAACGCCGTAGGAATACAGAGAATTGCACCGGTAGCCGCTTCTTTCAAAAAGGCGGGAGAAGTAATATCCCATGCTGTATAGCCTCTTGCCTCAAAGGTTGCGCGAAGTCCGCCGGAAGGGAAAGAGGAAGCGTCAGGCTCGCCCTTGATCAATTCCTTACCGGAAAATTCCGTAATCATTTTACCGCTTTCATCAGGATGAGCAACAAAAGCATCATGCTTCTCGGCTGTAATGCCGGTCAGAGGCTGGAACCAGTGGGTATAATGAGTCGCTCCGTTTTCAATAGCCCAGTCCTTCATTGCCATTGCAACTACATTAGCTGTTTCCATGGAAAGCTCGCCGCCCTGATCCATGACTTTTTTAACTTCTTTAAAAGCATCTTTCGGAAGACGTTCTTTCATTTTTCCCAATGTAAATACGTTTTTCCCGAAAATCTCTTCTACATTTACCTTTTCACTCATTTTCATTTCTCCTTTTCATGCTCTTTGTGGGGAGGCATCCTGCCCCTTAAACAAAAAAATGCCCCAAACCCTTTGTGTTTGGAACATCATTGTTCAAGATACCTTATATACGGTTTTGCCGTTTTTTATAAGATACTCTTATTTTCAAAAAAATGCAAGTCGAATTTTTGATTTTTTTACGATTTGTTCATTTTCTTAAAAGAGAAGTTACTTATCTGCAGGTTTGCTGTTCACATTGTACAATAGGAAAGGGTAACGGTCAAGCCGGCGCTTTCTTTCTTAAAATATCATAAGAAGCCGCAGGCGCGTCCAGAGTTACCTTAAGCTTCTGCTGGGGATGGGGCGCGCTTTCCATTTCCTCTCCGTCCTCATTGACAATTGACAGCACCCTGGTCTCCCTGTTTGTTCCATCCGGTTTCATAATCTCAATGGTCTCTCCCCGGGAAAACTTATTCCGCTGCTCGATCAGGACCGTATTTCCTTCTGTCTCTCCTACTATTCCAAGATAAATATATTCGTTAATATACGTATTGTTGTCATAAATCTGGGTATTTTCATCAGGCTTCCCGAAATAAAACCCTGTTGTAAACTGTCTGTAGGTGCATTTGGAAATTTCCTCTCTGCACCAGGGCAGAATTTTTTCATAATCCTCCAAAGAAGAAGCCGCCGCATCAATGGCTTTCCGGTAAGTCCTTGCTACCGTGGCAACATAAAGGGCAGTCTTCATTCTGCCTTCGATCTTAAAGCTGTCAATGCCCGCGTCTATCATTTCCGGTATATGCTCGATCATGCAAAGGTCCTTGGAATTAAAGATATAGGTTCCCCTTTCGTTTTCAAAAACAGGCATATATTCTCCCGGCCTCGTCTCCTCCACAATAGAATATTTCCAGCGACAGGGGTGGGTACATGCCCCGTGATTGGCGTCACGTCCGGTAAAATAACTGCTCAAAAGGCATCTTCCCGAATAAGAAATACACATGGCGCCGTGAATAAAGCTTTCGATTTCCATATCCGCCGGTATTTTTTCACGGATCTCCTTAATTTCCTGAAGGGACAGCTCCCTTGCGCATACCACCCTTCTGATTCCCTGTTCGTACCAAAAGCGGAAGGTCATATAATTGGTATTATTGGCCTGGGTGCTGATATGGATATCAATATCCGGGCAGTTTTCCTTTGCCAGCATTACCATTCCCGGGTCCGCAACAATAACGGCGTCCGGCTCCATATCTGAAAGCTCCTTAAAATAAGCTTTGGCTCCCTCAAGGTCATAATTGTGGGCAAGGATATTTGCCGTTACATGCACCTTTACCCCGTGGTCATGTGCAAAGGCAATTCCCTCCCTCATTTCTTCGGGAGAAAAATTTTTAGCCTTAGCGCGCAGGCCAAATGCCTCCCCGCCGATATAAACCGCATCC
>CAZDRM010000277.1:1619-2795 GCA_964507745.1 uncultured Lachnospiraceae bacterium | reverse complement strand
GAAATTCATCGTTTTAATAAGGCACAACAGGATGCCTTTCTTCCTTATGTGGAAAAAGGAAGCATTATTCTGGTAGGGGCCACAACGGAAAATCCCTCTTTTGAGATTAATTCGGCTTTGCTTTCCCGCTGTAAGGTATTTATATTAAAAGCCCTGGAAGAGGATGAGCTAAAGGAACTTCTTATTCATGCCCTGAAAAGTCCTAAAGGTCTGGGGAATTTAAATGTTCTTATAGAAGATATGCAGATTGAAGCCATTGCAAGGTTTTCAAACGGAGATGCAAGGACGGCTCTGAATACTTTGGAAATGGCGGTTTTAAACGGAAAGATGGATGAGAATGCCTGCATCCGTGTGGATGAGGATATGCTGGCACAATGTATGAACCGCCGTTCCCTGCTTTACGATAAAAACGGCGAGGAGCATTACAACCTGATTTCCGCATTGCATAAATCCATGAGAAACAGCGATCCCGATGCGGCCGTTTATTGGATGCTGCGTATGTTAGACGGCGGGGAGGAGCCTTTGTATATTGCAAGGAGGCTTGTGCGCTTTGCCAGTGAAGATGTGGGAATGGCGGATTCCCATGCCTTGCAGGTTGCCATAGCCGCATATCAGGCTTGCCATTTTCTGGGAATGCCGGAATGTGATGTGCATTTAACCCATGCGGTAGTCTATCTTTCCATGGCGCCCAAATCCAATGCCCTTTATATGGCGTGTGAGAAGGTAAAGGAAGATGTGAGAAATCTTCCTGCGGAACCGGTGCCTTTGCAGATATGCAATGCGCCTACAGGACTAATGAAGGAACTGCATTACGGAGAAGGCTATATTTATGCCCATGATACAGAAGAAAAACTGAGCAAAATGCAATGTCTGCCGGATACATTATCGGACAGAAGATATTACCTGCCTACGGATGAGGGAGAGGAAAAGGCGGTAAGGAAACGCCTTGAGGAAATCCTTAAGTGGAAAAGAGAGGACCATGAGGAAGAGGGAAATCAGACAGAAGGACCTGAAAATTAAATTTGATAAAAAGGACTTGAAAATCTATCGTAATATATGGATTATTACGGGGATAATTACTGTTTTAATCGGAATTCCCGCTTTATTGTATGGGGGAAAGCCCGTAAAAGAAACCCCTGTCAGTCTGGATGGACTGATTGCAATAACTGTGCTGCT
>CAZDRM010000277.1:0-1519 GCA_964507745.1 uncultured Lachnospiraceae bacterium | reverse complement strand
ATGATTTGCATAAATCTCATGCTGACGCGGGTGCCTCATATTTTGAGTATTTTCATCTGTGCGGCTTTGGCAGGAGTTTATGCCAGACGGATTTCAGGCCGGAAATTTCGGGATGATGTGGATATTTACGGAAACCCGGAGCGAAAGGTAAAGAGAAATCTGGATGACGGGCTGTTGGAGATTTCACTGGTTTTTATTGTAGTTTTAGTCTTTTCTGTGCTTGTACCGGATGCTTTTCCGGGTAAAGTGAACCCGTTTTTTTACCGTCAGGCCATACGCTATGAAAAAGGGGATATTGACAACTATGGCAGCTATGATTTTTTCCCTGACAGTATTCCTGAAGAAGCCGAAGATATTTTAATAAGAATGACCTATGAACAAATGGGAATCTCCTTTTATACATCCCAAAGTCAAATAAATGAATATATGGAAATTTATCAAAATGCGGAAGGGTTGATTGTCCATTATTCTTCAAATGAAGATGAGGATTTTATGAAATATGCGGAACAGGCAGGAAATCATTATCTGAATGTTTCAGAGGAAATTGGAAATGAGGACAGCTGTTATCTGTATTGTTTTAAGACGGGTTTTGTATTTATCAATCAAGATACGGGATATGTAGCGATGTATTGTAGTACTTTAATGCAGGCGTGGGATTAAAAAGATGAGTACTCGTCATGAAGAAATTCAAGATATTTAAAATCTAATGCAGATTGAATATAAGATGCGGAGAAGTTGTTTGTTATTTTTTGCTGATACAGAGTATGTGCTTTTTTAATAATCATTTCTTGATTTTTACGGATATATCGTAATTCTGAAAATATGAGGTTTTTGTAATCCGGGGAAGATTCATCATTAGCATCATATGGAATTAATTCTGTAATCGGGACAGGAATCATATCACTGATTCGCAAAGTGCCTTTTAATACTTTTTCGCCATTTGAACCTCGTTCATACATTCTTACGATGGGGATAATGCTCTTTTTTACAATCATTTTACCATCAGCGTATTGATAGTCACTTTTTTTAGGAGAAGAAAGAGGGATGTAATAGGAATAACTCTTGTTAAAAGAAATGGGACCAAGATATTTACGAGTATGATTTCTGTGGTGTACTTTGTTGGAATAAACTTTTGGGATTTTTTGTCGCAAAAAGTGTATGTAGGAATCAGAAATGGTGTATAATTGCATAGAAACCTCCTGAAATGTATAAAAGATGAGATCTATCAAGACCTCATCTTAAAATTTTCCACTATAGGGCAGGAATTTCCCGATGTTAAACTTTCCACTGTAGGGCAGGAACTCTCCCGAGGTGTTACTTTCCACTGTAGGGCAGGAACTCTCCCGAAGTATAAGCTTTCCACTATAGGGCAGGAACTCTCCCGAGGTTGAATAATTTTTCATTGACAGTATATTTAATTTTAATTAAATTTACAAGAGGAAAAGGGAATTTTAGATAAAAAGATTTGCCTGCTTGTCAGATATTTAAAAAGTAATTGAAGTATAGCAGAGAAAGGATA
>CAZDRM010000276.1:0-2817 GCA_964507745.1 uncultured Lachnospiraceae bacterium | reverse complement strand
CAGTAGTTGTAGGAGCTGTTTTGCTTATCATAGTAGGATCTGTCATATACAGCATGATACGGGACAAAAAATCAGGTAAGTCATTACAATGCGGCTGTGACTGCAAAAAATGCAGCGGTCATTGTGGACAATAAATTAAAATCCTGTTATAAACGGCAGGTGCAAGGTTGAAAGAAAATCTTTCAACCTTGATTTGAGGATCAAATGAACATGCAAGAATGTTCGTTTGACCCTTGGAGACAAAAATGTCATAATCCTTAGAAAACCGTCGCAGGGAAACTTTCCCGGGCGGTTTTTCAGTGCACTAAAATTGAGTTATCTTATGCTAACTTAATTGGCGATAGAGAGCGTAATGCAGTTGCAAACAAATAGTAATTGAAATCTGAATAAAAAACTGCCTGAAGTTTTTAAAAACAAAAGAAAAAATAAAATAAAAAACAGTAATAGTTCAGATTGGAAAAGGCACAGAATTTACGGTTCAGAATATGAAAATAATGGAAATTGATGTGTAAATTGTATTAAAAAGTTTGTAAAACCGTTTTATTTTCGGTAAAAAGGTACATTGTGCTTTTCGTAGCGGATGGCTATAATTAGCTTTGAAAGATTAGAAGGAGGTAACTAATATGACCTATGAAGAGATTGTTGCTTATACAAAAAGCAAAATGGCAGAAGTAGATATCAGCGGATATAAAGGACATCTGGCTGCACAGATTAACATTACAGGCGAAGGAGAAGGCGCATTTTATGTGGAGATTAATGACGGTAATGCAGTAGTTGAGCCGTATGAATATTTTGACAGAGATGCAGTGCTGATTGCTTCCGCAGATGTATTTAAGTCAATCGTTGATGGAAAAAAGGATGCGGTTGCGGCATACCTGACAGGCGGACTGAAAGTAGAAGGCAGTGTTGAAAAGGCAAAGGAATTTGGAGAGCTTTTAAAGAGCAGCAAGAAGAAAGCTGCAAAAAAGACAACAGCAAAAACTACAAAAACTGCAAAAGCTGCTAAGACAACAAAAACCGCAAAAACGGCAAAAGCAGAAAAAACGACAAAAACCGTAACGCCTGCCCAGAAGAAAGCGGCAGTTGCTACAGCGAAAAAAGTCGTTGCTAAAAAGTCAACTACAAAATCCGCAGAAACAAAATAATACATAATACGAATAAAAAGTGTGGCTGTTTATCCATTTAAACAGCCACTTTTTATTTTATAATGTGAAATAAGACGACAGCAAAACGCAAACTATCGGGCGCAACATGAAAGAGTTTAGCGAATTGACAGATTTTGTGCGATAAGTAGGGCTTGAATCATAAAAAGTCCTTTTGCTATAATCCATGTCAAAAGAATGGAGGGATTGACATGGAACAACGAAACGTTGTCACGACGAAAGATGAAGAAGGCGTTTATAAGATGCTTCAGAGCCTATTAAGTCAGAATAAGGAATTTCAGATTATGATTTCCGTACCTTCAGGAGGAAAAAAAGAGGATATTACGGTTATTTCGCAAAAATCCGAAGAACAGCCCGTAAAACGTGATTTGGAGAAAGATGTGACCGATATGATTCACGAGTTGGGCGTTCCCGCACATATCAAAGGCTACCAATACTTAAGGGAGGCAATTATGATGGCGGTGGAGGATATGGATATGTTAAATTCTATCACAAAGATTTTGTATCCCACTATCGCAAAGAAATTTCAGACAACGCCGAGCCGGGTAGAGAGAGCTATCCGACATGCAATCGAAGTTGCGTGGAGCAGGGGAAGAATGGAAACTCTGGATGCGCTTTTCGGCTACACAATTAACACAGGAAAAGGAAAACCGACGAATTCCGAATTTATTGCACTGATTGCAGATAAGATACGATTGCTGTACAGAAATTAAGGCTTTTAAATTGATCTCCATCGTGGTATAATATGCCAAAGAAGGTTAATGGAGGGATATGATGAAGAATATACTGTTTGTGGCATCTGAAGGTGTTCCGTTTATTAAAACAGGGGGACTGGCTGACGTAGTCGGATCGCTGCCAAAGTGCATAGACAAGGAATATTTTGATGTCAGGGTTATGATTCCCAAGTATTCCTGTATCAAACAGGAATTAAAAGATAAAATGAAATACAGGACTCATTTTTATATGGATTTCAACTGGAAAAGTGAGTATGTCGGCGTATTAGAGGCGAAGATTGATGGCATTACCTATTATTTTATTGACAACGAGTCCTTTTTTACCGGATTCAAGATTTACAGCGACAATGTAATTGATGAAATAACCAAATTTTCATTTTTCAGCAAGGCGGCATTATCCACATTGCCGTTAATCGGATTCAGACCGGATGTGATCAACTGTCATGACTGGCAGACAGGTCTGGTTCCTGTATACTTAAAGGAACGTTTTCAGGGGAATGAGTTTTTCAGAGGTATCAAGTCTGTTATGACCATTCACAACCTGAAGTTCCAGGGAAAATGGGATGTGAAAACGGTGAAGAGTATTACGGGCCTTCCGGATTACTTCTTTACGCCGGATAAGCTTGAGGCATATAAAGATGCCAACCTGTTAAAGGGTGGTATTGTTTATGCCGATGCGGTTACAACCGTTTCGCCTACATATGCGGAAGAAATTAAAACACCCTTTTACGGAGAAGGTCTGGATGGGCTTTTGAATGCAAGATCTGCAGCCCTGCGAGGCATTATCAACGGAATTGACTATGAAGATTTCAACCCTGAGACGGACAAAAATATAGTGAATCCCTATAATGCCGCAAACTTCCGCTGAATATCTCAATTCGATTGTTTTCAGTATAGAAAGAGGAACATAGAGTCCTGGC
>CAZDRM010000275.1:0-2817 GCA_964507745.1 uncultured Lachnospiraceae bacterium | reverse complement strand
GGCAGTTGAATGAATTGGAAAAGGAAATGGAACCCTATGTGATTCCAAAGCCGGAGAGTGAGCGTGAACATGTGGTTACCCTCAATAATGATGATTTGGAAAGACTTTCCAAAATCGGGGGCGGGATTAAACTTACTACGGATAAAGAAATAGAAGAAGCGATTAAAAAGCTGATACATGCTTTAGGCGATATTAACTTAAAAAAGAAGAATTAAGAAAATAATACATAAGTAAAAAACAGGAGAAGCATCCATAACGGATATTTCTCCTGTCTTTATTTTTTCTATCCACAATACAGATGTATCTGAAAGTACGTAAATGAGACAAGCGGACGGAAAATTCTATTTTGACATATGTTTCAGAATGTAATCCAGAAGCTGTCCTGCAACCTCTGCCTTGGACATAATGGGAAGCTCCACCGTATCTTCTTCGGAGAGCAGGGTTACGACATTGGTGTCAGTTCCGAAACCGGCGCCTTCTTTTTTCAGATTGTTTGCCACGATTAAGTCCAGATTCTTTTTCGTGAGCTTCTTCCGGGAATTTTCTATCATGTTCTCGGTTTCCATGGAAAAGCCGCATAAAAACTGGCCTTCTTTTTTGTGAGCCCCCAAAAATCCCAGAATATCTTCTGTGCGTTCCAGCTCAATGAGCAGCTGGTCATCGCTTTTTTTCATTTTTTCATCTGCAATTTGTTTGGGACGGTAATCCGCCACGGCAGCGGCTTTGATGATAATATCCTGTTTTTCCGCACACGCCTTTACTGCATCTGCCATATCAGCAGCAGAGGTAATTTCTATGGTATGCACATTTGCAGGCGGCGTAATATTCGCTTTTCCCGTTACAAGAGTCACTTCTGCGCCGCGCATCATGGCTTCGGCAGCTATAGCATATCCCATCTTTCCCGTGGAATGATTGCTGATATAGCGCACCGGGTCAATTTTTTCTATGGTAGGGCCTGCCGTAACCAGCACCTTGATGCCTTTCATATCCTTTGGATGAAGGGCGCTTAAAATGGAATCAAATAAAAACTCGGGCTCCGGCATTTTGCCCTCTCCCGTATCCCCGCAGGCCAGATATCCTACGGCGGGAGTGATGACTTCCATGCCATAGTTCTGCAGAATTTTGATGTTGTCCTGCACAATGGGATTCTGGTACATCCGGGTATTCATGGCGGGAGCAATGAGCTTAGGACACTGACAGGCTAAAAGAGTAGTGGTCAGCATGTCGTCGGCGATGCCGTGGGCAGCCTTGGCGATGACATTTGCAGATGCAGGCGCAATCATAAATAAATCCGTCTGTTTGGCAAGTGACACATGCTCCACGTTGTATTGGAAATTCCTGTCGAAGGTATCCGTCAGGCATTTGTTTCCCGTCAATGTTTCAAAGGTAATAGGGGTAATAAAGTTGGCGGCGTTTTCTGTCATGATCACTGTGACATCCGCACCCTGTTTTTTCAGCATGCTTGCCAGCGAAGCAGTTTTGTATGCCGCTATACTGCCGGTTACACCCAGCACGATATGCTTTCCTTTTAACATCCCTTTTTTCTCCTTTTCATTTGATATTTCTATAGGTAATTGCGAAATTCCGAAGCTGGCGGACAGCCGTACGGATCGGCTTACCTGCTATAAAACGACAGCCTCCGTATTTTTCCGGTAAATAATCCCCAGACCTTTTAAAGTCAGTTCATTATCATAAACAACTTTTCTCTTACAATGAGGCACGATACAGCCGGAAAGACCGCCGGTAGCAACTACAGCAGTTTCATATCCAAGGTCTTCCCATATACGGTCGATCATGCTGTCCAGACAGGATGCCTGTCCCATGATGATGCCGCTCTTCATACACTCTATGGTGTTTGTGCCGATTAACTTTTTAGGCGATTCCAGACTGATTCTGGGCAGCTGGGAAGTGCCGCTTACCAATGCCTCCAGAGATACCTTGACGCCGGGCATGATCATGCCGCCGATATAGTTCTTCTTGTCATCAATGACGCTGATAGTAGTTGCGGTTCCCATATCAATGATAATAATGGGCGCTCCGTAATATTTCAGTCCCGCTACGGCGTTGACGATTAAATCGGAGCCTACCTGGCCGGGATTGTCCATCAGGATATTCAGTCCCGTTTTAATGCCCGGGCCCACAATCATAGGGGAAATACGAAGCAGCTTTTTCATGGCGGTTTTAACGATGTTGTTAAGGGGAGGCACTACCGAAGCGATGATGCATCCTGTGATTTCTTCCATCTTAACCTGATATAATTCCAACAGGGTTTTAAACTCTACCACATATTCCAGCTCTGTTTTGGAAATGTCAGTGGACACTCTTTCTACAAAATAAATTTTTTCTTCTTCGATACAGCCTATGACTATATTAGTGTTTCCGATATCTACAGCTAAAATCATATTTCCTCTCATTCCGCCTGTTTTTCAGGCTTTCTTAAATTCTTTGACGGGTTTTACATGTATCAGTGCAAGCCCCACGCCGGTTACCAGAATTGCGGCAACCACAGCTTCCACAATGCCGTTAAAGCTGATGATGCCCATGATTACGTCGATAACGGCATTGCCCGCAATGCCCAGTGCCTGTGCATAAGCGTCTTTATACAGGATAAAAATACCGCTCATAACAAACAGGGTATTGGTAAATGCTCCTGCAAGCCCGGCGTAAGCAAGTGCGATGCTGGCTGAACTTTTTTGTTTTGCGCTGCTTATAGTCAGAATGACAAACAGCAGAACGCCAAGCACAAGCCCTCCTATGGTGCCGTAAAGGCCGGAGCTCTCCTTTGCTAAATTAATGATAAATGCTCTTGCGGAAATA
>CAZDRM010000274.1:1542-2835 GCA_964507745.1 uncultured Lachnospiraceae bacterium | reverse complement strand
AGTATGTCAGCTTCCCAAGCTGAAGAGGCGGGTCCGACTCCCGTATCCTGCTTAATCAGGATTTCCTTTCCGGAAAGCTATTTCTTAAAGACAAGTCTGTCATCAGCCGATGGCGGACTTATTTTGTATATGAAAGAGAAAGAGGAAAGTCCCTTCGCAACCTGCAGGTAACGGAGGGAAACCTGCAAGTGATTGTGCGCAAATTGCAAATATGATAAAATAAAAGTGATTATTGCGAAAGAGCAAAAACAGGAGGAAATATGGCAGGAGAACTTATGGTGGATTTATACGGGTGCGATACAGGCATCATCGATGACCTTTCCAAAATACAGGAAATCGCCCATCAGATGATAAGAGAAATCCATGCAGAAATTGTAGAGGAATGCTTTCACAAATTTGAGCCCATAGGAATTACTTATATTGCGGTCATCACAACTTCACATTTCTCCATTCACACATGGCCGGAGCATGGCTATGCGGCAGTGGATATTTTTTCCTGCGATGAAAAGGTGCCGGATTTGATTGCAGAAAAGCTGAAGCTTTCTCTGGGTGCCAAGAGATTCGTGGTACATAAATTTGAGAGGAATATAGAAGGGGGGATAAAGGAGTGAACTTTGCAGTAGGAGACAGACTTTTGGTAGACGGGGAAGTCTGTGATGTTGTAGGCAGTATCTCTTACCGAAATATTTACGACAACAGCATGTGGATGGAATACCGGCTGATCAGTCAGCAGACCCGGCGGGAAAAATGGCTGAGCTATGACGAAGAGTTCAAGGAATATTCCATATCGGAAATGGCATTAAGCGGATCCACCCAAGGTTTTCATGAAGTGGACCGGGGCCGGCAGGAGGTAATGGGAGCCTGGGGCGATGTGGATGTGGAAATCGGAGACAAAGCGGACTTTGTGGAGTATGAAGACGTTACCGAGGAAAAGATTATTTCATGGGAAACATGGGATGACGGAACGGAGTTTTCCACAGGCTATTACCTGGATGAGGACGAAGTTCAAAAAATCGGACAAAGCGACGGTCAGTACGGCGGCGGATACCAATATGGCGGGGGAAGTCGGAGTAGAGCCGGCAGGAATACAGCGGATAGGGGAAAAGCAATCGTATTGAGCGTAATTTTCTTTATATTTCTGCCTTTATTTTCAATCATAACTTCAGTGATATCGGATGCGGCTAAAAGAACGCCTACCATTTCCAAGTATTTAAAAAATACCCCGTCTTACACCTATGTAACATCCATTACGGGAAGCCAGAATGAAAAAGCGGATGTTTACCAGACCATAGG
>CAZDRM010000274.1:0-1442 GCA_964507745.1 uncultured Lachnospiraceae bacterium | reverse complement strand
TTTCTTTATGCTGGGATATGTTACGGTCCAGCTCTTTAACAAAAAATATAATCTCAATGATGAGATCGGAAAAGGCAATACGGCGGCGGGAATTATGGTATTCGGCATTTTCGTAGGCCTTTCCCTTGTGATCAGCGGAGCAATCAGCTGATGAAAAAGTACAGGCTCTTAATGCTTACCACACTGATTATTTCAGGCTGCTCCATCTGCTATGAACTGATTATCAGTGCGGTAAGCTCCTATCTTTTAGGAGACAGCACATTGCAGTATTCCGTAACGATCGGGCTTTACATGTCCGCAATGGGTCTTGGCTCCTTTATTTCCAAATATATGAAGAAAAATCTTTTCGACTGGTTTGTGCTGATAGAAATCGGCGTAGGGGTCATGGGCGGTATCAGCGCCCTGATTTTGTTTCTTGCCAATCTCTATCTGGATCAGTATCAGCTTGTCATGTATGGGGAAATCATTATCATAGGCACCTTTGTGGGTGTGGAAATTCCTCTTTTAACAAGGATTATTGAAGGAGATGCGGAAAACCTGAGGATTACCCTTTCCTCCATCTTCAGCTTCGACTATATCGGCGGGCTTTTGGGATCTATTGCCTTTCCGCTTCTGTTACTGCCTCAGCTTGGCTATTTTGCCACAGCTTTCTTAACGGGCAGTATGAATATCCTGGCGGCGATTCTGATTGTCTTTAAATATTCTGAAAGAATCAGGAAACCTGTAATTTTTAAAGGCATTACGCTGCTACTCTTTGCCTTTATGATGTGGGGCGTGCTCTTTTCCGAAAATATCAGCAATTATATTGAAGGAGGGCTGTACCGTGACAGGGTCATCTTATCGGAGCAGACCCAGTACCAGCACATTGTCCTTACCAGACATAAGGACGATCTGCGTCTGTTTATCGATGGCAATGTACAGTTCTGTTCCCTGGATGAATACCGTTATCACGAGGCGCTGGTGCATATTCCCATGTCCCAGGCGGCAAAAAAGGATAAGGTGCTGATTTTAGGCGGCGGAGACGGAATGGCGGTAAGGGAACTGCTGAAATACGAGGGAACTCAGATAACCCTGGTGGACCTGGACCCGGAAATGATACGTATCTGCAGCGAGAACCCGATTATTGCGGAATTAAATGATAATTCCTTAAAGAGTGACCGGCTGCACATCATCAATGATGATGCCTACCGCTATCTGGAAGAAAATGAGGAAGTCTATGATGTGATTATCGTGGATTTGCCGGATCCCAATAACGAATCCCTTAATAAGCTCTATACCAACATCTTTTACAGACTGTGTAAAAATTCCCTGACGGAGGACGGCATTCTTGCTGTCCAGTCCACCAGCCCCTACTATGCCACAAAAGCATTCTGGTGTATCGGTAAAACCCTTGAAAGCGAGGGCTTTTTTGTGAAGCCCTATCATTTACAGGTCCCGGCTTT
>CAZDRM010000273.1:0-2840 GCA_964507745.1 uncultured Lachnospiraceae bacterium | reverse complement strand
CCTCCGAATAAAATATCGTTTACTTCCTGCACAATGGGCATGGAAACCTGATACTTTTTGGAAAGTCCTGCTGCCGCCTTTGCGGAATAAACACCTTCTACAACCATTTTAACCTCATCCATTGCCGCTTCCATTGTATAGCCCTGTCCTATTAACATACCGGCTTTTCTGTTTCTGGAATGCATGGAGGAACAGGTTACGATCAAATCCCCGATACCGGTCAATCCCGTAAAGGATTCCAGCTTGCCTCCCATGGCAATGCCAAGCCTTGCAATTTCCGCAATGCCTCTGGTAATCAAAGCCGCCTTGGTATTATCGCCGCAGCCCAATCCGTCAGCAATTCCCGCAGCCAATGCAACAACATTCTTAAGGGCTCCTCCCAGCTCTATTCCAAGAACATCGGGACTTGTATATACTCTGATAAAATCACACATAAAAGCATTCTGGATATATTCCGCCGTTTCCTTTTTAGCCGCTCCCGCTACCAGCGTAGTAGGCATATCCTTTCCTACCTCTTCCGCGTGGGAAGGGCCTGATAAAACTGCTGCCACAGCCCCCGGAATCTCTTCTTCTATAATATCCGTCAAGGTCATATAGGTCACATCTTCTATTCCCTTTGCCACATTGACGATTAACTGTCCCTCTTTTACAAAGGGCGCCATGGATTTGGCAGTGCTTCTTGTAAAGGGCGAAGGAACCGCAAGCACCAGCATCTCTTTATTCTCTACCGCTTCTTTTAAATCCGTTGTATAGTAAATGGAATCCGGCAGCTTTACACCCGGCAGCTTCAATTCATGCTCATGCTTTTCCCTTAACATGTCAATCTCATCTTCCATAATGGACCATACCGTTACCTGATGTCCGTTCTTTGCCAGAACTCTCGCAAGGGCCGTTCCCCAGCTTCCCGCCCCGATTACACTATAATCTGCCATATCCTAATCCTCCTTGTTCTTCTTGGTCAAATAAGTTTTTCTTTCATTGCCGTGAATAAGACGGCCGATATTTCCCCTGTGTCTGATAAACGCCATAAGCGCCAGCAGTATGGCAATTATGTACATTTCCGTCAGATAGGGCTGGGGCATGCCGAAAAAGCCCTGCTGACCTGCCACAACCAGAAAAACCACAAAAACCACATACATGCATAAAGAGCCTAATGATACATAATGGGTCAGGAAAAATATAATAAAGAAGGTCGATGCCACGGCAATCATACACTGCCATGCCATTCCTAAACTGATACCTCCTGTTGCGGCAATTCCCTTGCCGCCTTTAAATCCCATATAAAATGGGAAATTATGTCCCAAAACAACGCCTGCACCCGCATAAATCCGCAGAAGTGCCGCCATTTCCGAATGGCTGCCTTCAAAGAGAAAATGAACCAGCACCATGGCAAACACTGCCTTTAGGGCATCTCCCAGAAACACAATGAGGCCCGCTTTTTTACCCAAAACCCTTAAAGCATTGGTAGTACCTGCATTTCCGCTTCCTTTTTCCCTGATATCAATTCCATGCATTTTGCCGTAAATAAATGCTGTCTGGAACAGTCCAAAACAATATCCGATTGCCAAGCATACAATACGTATCATTTTAATAGCTTCTCCTTTTTATTATACATCCTTATCTTTCCGCTCCCTGATAATGAAATGCAGGGGTGTTCCTTTAAATCCGAAAGACTCTCTTATTTTATTCTCAATATATCTCTGATAAGAAAAATGCATCAGTTCCTTGTCATTGACAAAAATTACAAAAGTAGGCGGTTTAACAGAAACCTGGGTCATATAATAGAGCTTTAACCGCTTTCCTTTATCCGAAGGGGGCTGCTGCAAGGCAACCGCTTCTGTCATGATTTCATTTAGAACGCCTGTAGCCACACGGAGGGAATGGTTTTCTATTACCATGTCAATGGTTTCGTACAGCTTATTTAACCGCTGTCCCGTCTTTGCCGAAATGAAGATCAATTCCGCATAAGGCATATATGCAAGGGTATTACGCACCCTTTCCGTAAAACGGTAAATGGTCTTATCGTTCTTTTCCACCGCATCCCATTTATTGACCGCTATGATAACGCCCTTTCCTCTTTCATGGGCAATTCCCGCAATTTTGGCGTCCTGCTCAGTCACGCCTTCTGTCCCGTCAATGACCAATACCACCACGTCGGCACGCTCCACCGCACTGACTGTACGGACAATCATATAGCGTTCCAGCTCTTCTTTAATTTTATTTTTTCTCCTAAGACCTGCAGTATCAATAAAAACGTATTCTTTCTTATTGTACTTTACGGGAGTATCCACTGCATCCCTGGTTGTGCCTGCAATATCCGATACCACCAGCCTGTTTTCCCCAATGAGTTTATTAATAATGGAGCTTTTCCCCACGTTGGGCTTTCCTACAATGGCAATCCTGGGTCTCTCGTCCTCTTCTTCTTCGCTTGTTTTGTCAGGGAACAATGCAACCACTTCATCCAGCAAATCGCCGATTCCCATTTGATTTGCCGCAGAAATGGCATGAGGATCCCCGATTCCCAGATTATAAAATTCATAGACGTCGGCCATCATTTTTTCAAAGCTGTCAACCTTATTTACAACCAGGACAACCGGCTTGTGGGAACGGCGCAGCATATCAGCCACCTTGGAATCCGCATCCACCAGTCCCTGCTTTACATCCACCATAAATAAAATCACATCCGCCGTATCGATGGCAATCTGTGCCTGTTCCCGCATCTGGGATAAAATCACATCCTTGGAATCAGGCTCAATGCCGCCTGTATCGATCAATGTAAAATTGTAATTCAGCCAGCTTACATCCGCATAGATACGGTCTCTGGTAATTCCCGGCGTATC
>CAZDRM010000272.1:0-2848 GCA_964507745.1 uncultured Lachnospiraceae bacterium | reverse complement strand
CCAATATCAATAAATACAAATTGTCGGATTACATAGAAGTAAGGCTTTCGGATGGGGCAGAAGCTTTAAGGGAAAATGAAGCGGACACCCTTCTGATGTCAGGTATGGGAGGAAGGCTGACTATAGGAATTCTGGAAAGGGCTTTTCAAAGCCTTGGCAAATCCTTTGAGCTGGTTCTCCAGCCTCAGTCGGAAATCTTTCTGGTACGGGCATTTTTGCGGAAAGAGGGCATAAAAATAGTAGATGAGACTATGGTTCTTGACCAGGGGAAGTACTATCCTGTTATCAAGGCACAGCCGGAGACTTGCGGAAGAAATCTTAATGCCGAAAATGAAGAAGGCCGTGAAGGAAGCTGTGAAGAAAGCCATGAAGGAAGCTGTCAAGGAAGTCAGGACAGCTGCGAGGAGAAATCAAGATATCCGCAGACAGTCCGGGATTATTTCGGCCCGGTGCTATTAAATAAGAAACCGGCAGTATTTTTGGATTTTCTTAAAAAAGAAAAAGAAAAAACCAACAGCCTGCTTTCCCAAGTGACGAATGAGGAACGCAGAAAGGAACTGCAGGAGTATTTATCTTATGTGGAGGCCGCACTGGATGATGAACCAGACGGCTGTTAAGACATTGGATGCATGATAGACGGCTGTTGATACGGTATGGAGGAAAAAAGGATGAAATGTCAGGAGATTATGGCAAAGCTGGAGGAACTTTCGCCGGCACATTTTGCCCAGAGCTGGGATAATGTGGGATTGCTTGTGGGCAGGCCGGAAAAGGAAGTGAGGTCGGTATACATTACGCTGGATGCCACGGATGAGGCAATCGACGAAGCCGTGAAGCTCGGGGCGGATATGGTTATCAGCCACCATCCTATGATTTTTAAAGGAATCAAGCAGGTCAGAGGAGATAATTTCATCGGCAGAAGGATTATCAGACTGGCACAGAAGGATATGTGTTATTTTGCCATGCATACCAATTTTGACATTATGGGAATGGCCGATGCGGCGGCGGATGAATTAAAGCTGCGGAACAGGGCGGTTTTAGAGACTACCTATGAGGACGAAATTTCCACAGAAGGCTTCGGGCGTTTCGGAACGCTTCCTCACATTATGACCCTTAGGGAATGTGCGGTTTTTGTAAAGGAAAGCTTTGGCATTTCCAAGGTCAGGGTCTTTGGAAATGAGGAGGAAGAAGTGGAAAAGGCGGCTGTCTGTCCCGGCTCCGGGGGAAGTATGATAGATGCGGCAGTTTCTTTAAAAGCGGATGTATATATTACGGGTGATATTGACCATCATGAGGGAATCGATGCCGTGGCAAAAGGAATTTCCGTTATAGATGCGGGACATTTTGGAATTGAAAAGATTTTTGTACCCTATATGAGGGATTACGTGAAAAGAGAATTACCGGAGCTTCTGGTTTATGTCAATGAAGCAGAGGAACCGTTCTTTTATGTATGACGCATGCAGGCAGAGCTTTACGTATGAGAAAGCGGCATGAATTTATGGCTGTGTGGAAGGAGAGGGAAATATGGCTACAGTAATCATCGGAAATGAAAAAAAGGAATTTGAAGCCGGAAGCACCTACGAGGAAATAGCGGAGCAGTATCAGGCTGCTTATGACGATATGATTGCTCTCGTGATTGTGGACGGCAAGATACAGGAATTACACAAAAGCCTGGAAAGGGACTGTGAAATCCAGTTTCTGACCTACTGTGACGACGCGGGGCATAAGGCATATGTGCGTACAGCCACCCTGATTTTTATGAAGGCAGTCAGAGAAATACCGGAATTACAGGGTATCGAAAAGATAAAAGTGGATTTTGCCATCGGCTGCGGCTACTATATGGATGTGCAGGGAGATGTGACGATTGATAAGGCCCTGGCTGAGAAAATAGAAGCGCATATGCGCCGCATTGTGGAAAACAATATAGAAATCAAAAAGCGAGCACATCCTACGGCGGAGGCTGTCAGGCTTTTTGCCTCACAGGGGATGGAAACAAAGGTAAAGCTGTTTAAATACAGAAAAGGCTCAACCATCAATGTTTATGAGTTAGACGGGTATTACGATTATTATTACGGATATATGCTTCCCCATACAGGTTATATTAAGTACTTTGAGGTGCTGCCTTATGAGAACGGATTGATCTTAAATCTTCCGGAAAAACACAGCCCTAAGGAACTTCAGAAATTTGTGCCCCGTACAAAGCTCTTTAAAACCTTAAAGCAGGCGGACGAATGGGGAGAAAAGCTGGGTGTCGATACCGTAGGGGATTTGAACAATGAAATCTGTAAAGGAAATTTAAATGACCTTGTTCTGGTACAGGAAGCCCTTCAGGAACGGAGAATCGGGGAAATCGCCAGGGAAATTTCAGAAAAGCCGGGGGTTAAATTTGTTATGATCGCAGGTCCTTCCTCCAGCGGGAAGACTACTTTTTCCCACAGGCTGTCAGTACAGCTCCGTACTTATGGGATCATTCCTCATCCCATTGCCCTTGACGATTATTTTGTAAACAGGGAGGATACACCCCGCCATGAAAACGGGGATTATAACTTTGAATGTCTGGAGGCTCTGGACGTAGAGCAGTTTAATAAAGATATGGTTGCCCTTCTGGAAGGAAAGGAAGTGGAGTTACCTACCTTTAACTTTAAGACGGGACAGAGAGAGTACAGGGGAAATGTGAAGAAGCTGGGGCCGGATGATATTCTGGTACTGGAAGGCATTCACGGACTGAATGATAAAATGTCCTATGCCCTTCCCGGCGACAGCAAGTACAAAATCTATATCAGCGCCCTCACAACCTTGAATATTGACGACCATAACCGGATTCCCACCACAGACGGCAGGCTTTTGCGCC
>CAZDRM010000271.1:0-2853 GCA_964507745.1 uncultured Lachnospiraceae bacterium | reverse complement strand
CAGGCCAGATGATGGGTATGCAGATGGGCATGATGATGGGACAGCAGATGATGAATAACACCAATATAACACAGGGAATGAATCCCGGAGGCCAGGGTGCGAATACAGCACCGGCAGCAGGCGGGGAAGCTCCTAAGTTCTGTCCCAATTGCGGAACACCCACCAATGGGGCGAACTTCTGCGGAAACTGTGGGCAGAAGCTGGTTTAGTTTACATAACATTATGTTATAAAAAAATAAGAGTGCGCGGCATGAGAAGTTTAGTGCCGCGGCTCTTTTTTTTGATAGTAAAAGATTCTAAAATATGGTAGAGTAGAAGAGGTTGAAATAGATGAAAATATCGATGAGGAGTCAGTTATGAATCGGATGGATATGTTAAACGATATGCAAAAAGAGGCGGCAATGGCAACGGAAGGGCCGGTCTTAATTCTGGCGGGAGCAGGTTCGGGAAAGACCCGTGTCCTAACCCACAGGATTGCATATCTTATTGAAGAATGCGGGGTAGACCCGTGGAATATCATGGCCATTACTTTTACCAATAAAGCTGCAGGAGAAATGCGGGAAAGGGTTAATGACATGGTGGGCTTTGGGGCGGAAAGCATATGGGTTTCCACTTTCCATTCCAGCTGTGTCCGCATTTTACGCAGATATGCGGAAAGAATCGGCTATGACAATTCCTTTACCATATACGATACGGATGATTCCAAATCGGTTATGAAGGATATTTGTAAAAGACTGCAGATTGATACCAAGCAGTTAAAGGAACGGACGATTTTGGGAGCCATTTCTTCTGCAAAGAACGAAGGAATTCTGGTGGATGAATATGAGATGAATGCCATGGGCGACTTTCATAAGATGCGGATTGCCAAGGCATATCGGGAATACCAGAAGGTCCTGAAAAATAATAATGCCATGGACTTTGATGATTTGCTGGTAAATGCGGTGGAGCTTTTAAAGTCCAATCAGGAAGTTTTGGAACATTACCAGAACCGCCTGCGCTATATTATGGTGGATGAGTATCAGGACACTAACAGCATCCAGTTTGAGTTTATCAGATTATTAGCAGGTGCTAACCATAATCTCTGCGTGGTGGGCGACGACGACCAGTCCATTTACAAATTTCGTGGAGCAAATATCCGCAATATTCTGGATTTTGAAAAGGTTTTCCCGGAGGCAAAGGTTGTGAAGCTGGAGCAGAATTACCGCTCCACCCAGAATGTGTTAGACGCTGCTAATGCAGTAATCAGCCATAACGTTGGGCGGAAGGAGAAAGCCCTGTGGACTGATAAAGGCGGCGGAAACAGGCTGCATTTCAGACAGTTTGATTATGCGCTGGAAGAGGCGGAATTTATTGCATATGATGTGGCAAAAAAGAAACGGGAAGGCGTCTGCGATTACAAGGATTGCGCGGTGCTTTACCGAACCAATGCCCAGGCCAGGGTTTTGGAGGAGCAGTTTGTGCATGCCGGTATTCCCTACAATATTGTCGGGGGCGTAAACTTCTACGGAAGGAAGGAAATCAAGGATTTGCTGGCTTATTTAAAGACTATTGATAACGGTCTGGATGATCTGGCGGTAAAAAGAATTATAAATGTTCCTAAAAGGGGAATCGGTGCAACAACTATTATCCGTATTCAGGAATATGCGGATGAAAGAGGAATCAGTTTTTATGAGGCTTTGGAAGAAGCGGATAATATTATGAGCATCGGAAGAAGTACGGCAAAGCTTCGACCTTTTGTAACGATGATTCAGGTATTCCGGGCTAAGGCAAAGACTTATTCTTTAAGCGAATTGTTGAAAGATGTCATAGCAACCATAGATTATGTAAACCACTTAGAGGCAGATACAGATGAGGAAGCTCAGGCGAGAGTTGACAATATTGATGAATTGATTTCCAAGGTAGTTTCCTTTGAGGAAGAGCATAAGGAGGCGACCCTTTCGGAATTTCTGGCTGAGGTGGCGCTGGTAGCGGATATTGACAACGTGGACAGCGATAAGAACAAAGTGCTTCTTATGACCTTACATAGCGCAAAGGGACTGGAGTTTCCCCATGTGTATCTGGCAGGTATGGAAGATGGCGTTTTCCCCAGTTATATGTCCATTATGGCAAGTGAGTTTAAGGAAAATGATTCTGAGGAAATCGAGGAAGAGAGAAGGCTTGCCTATGTGGGTATTACCAGGGCAAAAGAGGATTTGACCCTGACGGCGGCAAAGGCCAGAATGATTCGGGGAGAGACCCAATATAATCCGGTTTCCAGATTCGTAAGGGAGATTCCGGGAGAACTTCTGGATAATAAAGTGCCTTCGGGGAAATCAAGGGATTATGTGGAGTATGAGGATGATTCTTATGAGCGGAGCGCCTTTAGGAAGAAACCCTATGAGATGGTAAGCGCTTATGGCGGAAGAAATCCATATGGACAGAAGCGTGGACAAGGATATGGCAATGGTCAGGGATATAACAGTATAAGTACAGCAGGAGTCGGTCCGGCGGATGATGTTTTTGACAAGCCAAAACCGGTGCAGACAGGTAAGGGAGCAGGAATTGGCAAAACAGCAGGCGGTTATCACGCAGTAACAAGACCGAAAGCCGTTATAAAGCCCAAGGAGACAAAAGCGGAAGTTAAGCCCTTTATTGCAAAAGGAACCGCCATGTTTGGAGCTAAGGGCATTACCAAAGGCGTACAGGTTCCCGGAGAGAAACCGGATTATGATATAGGTGACAGGGTTTCTCACATTAAATTCGGGGAAGGAATCGTGAAAAATCTGGAGAAGGGTACAAAGGATTATCAGGTTACGGTGGAGTTTGACCAGTACGGACAGAAAATACTTTTTGCCGCATTTGCCAAGCTGCAGA
>CAZDRM010000270.1:0-2856 GCA_964507745.1 uncultured Lachnospiraceae bacterium | reverse complement strand
AAATGCAGTGATTGGTCATGAGAATCTTTAAAAGAGAAATACAGCGTCCGTCAGAAGCAAAGCTGTGACAGATTCCGCAGGCTTTTGCATTTCCTAAAAAGCCCTCCTTGCCCTTCCTGTCCACGCCGCTGGAGGTACATGCCACATCATATTTTGCCGCGTCCGCCAGTATATGAAGTTTTTCTTCTAATGATATTTCCTGTATTAATTCGTTCATATATTTATTATACAAACATATGTTCGATTTTGCAAGCATAAATTTTTTCAACAAAAACGAAGAGCTTCACGCTCTCCGCTTCCTGTCCTTTATCTTACAATATAAAATTCCCGCCATCGTACTGACCAGCGTGGCAATAATAGCCGGGGCAATAATAACCGCCGGATTTACGCTCCCGTATTGACTCCTGTAGGCAATCATGTTAACGGGAATCAGCTGTAGGGAAGAGATATTTAAAATCAAAAACACGCACATCTCATTGCTTGCCGTTCTATCCCTCTGAACATTCCCGGCATCCTTTTTATCAGAATTTTTACTTATTTTACTCTTACCTGTTTTTTTATAAGAATCCTCCACATACTCCGGATTCCCTCTCTCCTTTTCCAAATCCGCCAGAGCCTCCATGGCCTTTAGCCCCGCCGGCGTTGCCGCCCATCCCAGTCCCAGAATATTGGCAATAAAATTTAAGGAAATATAGGACATTGCCGGATGCTCTTTGGGAATTCTCGGAAACAAAAAACGAAGCAGGGGACGCATTCCTTTGGTCAAACCTTCCACCAGACCGGATTCCTTAGCAATCTCCATAATACCCGTCCAAAGCGCCACAACTCCCAACATGGTAATGCAAAGCTGAACCGCTTCCTTTGAAGAGTCAATGACCCCGTTGGAAATTTCCGCCATCTGACCCGTAAAGGAACCGTAAACGATTCCAATGATAATCATAAAGACCCAGATATAATTAAGCATACAAATCCCTGCGCTTATCTTATTTATTTTTATGCATATGACAAGCAGGCGGAAAATATACCTGAATTTCCGTCTGCTTATACAGGCTTTGTTTCATCTGCAATATATTCCAGAAAATCAAAATCCGCATAATGCTTATGTCTGACGCGGTCAGCACAGGTAATTCCCACCATAGTTCCGGTAAATTCCCCGTACCTGCAATATTCATCAGAAAATTTGGAAGTTTCAAACTCAGGTCCGATTTTTACATATTTTTTACCGTCCCCGCTCCATTCAAAACGGCAGTTCCGTCCTTCTATAATAAGCCGCATCCACACAAAGCCATCATCCACCGGCGTTCGGTCATCCAGGTACTGCGTGCGTTCCCCATTTTCCATACGAGTGACCAAAAGCGCATCCTGTTTCAGCGTCTCACTGCTGTATTTTTGCAAGTACAGATAATTCATATTATCATAATACAAAATCAGTCCTGCACTGTGCTGATGAACTTCAGGATGGAAATCTATCTTAGTGGTTATCTGTGCATAAACACTTGTAAGCTTCCTTGCCAGAATACTTACTTTATTTAAAGAAGTCAGGGATTCCTGTCCATAGAGGCGTACAAAACCGGGGCGTGCTTTTAAGTCCGCAAAACGTCCGGGCATTATACGGGGCGCATAATAGAAAATCCCCAGTTCTTCTCCCTCGAAGTCATCAAAGGAAGGAATCTCCGGCATAGGAACCTCGGGCAGATCCGGCGCTTCCACTTCCAACTTCGCCAGGTTTCCTCCGTCGGCCAGCCGAAGCCACCCGTCCTCCGTCCACTGCATTTTCTGGATAGCGGTTTCCCGTCCCAAAGTACAGCGCAATTCCGGCACAAAGGGTCGGGCGCAAAGATGCACCATATAGGTTTCCCCATTAGGAAGATCCACATAGCTGCCATGACCGGACTTTTGCAAAACAGACTGGGGATTATAATATTTAAGTTTTAAATGATCCGGATCATGACGTTCATAGGAACAGCCCGGCGCACTTGTTAAGATAGGATTTGCCGGGTCTTTCACATAAGGTCCGCCTACTTCTGTGGAACGTCCCATGGTAACGCAGTGATTATAGCCGGTGCCGCCCTCCGCACACATCAGGTAGTAGTATTGGCCCCGCTTGGTCAAATGAGGAGCTTCAATACAGCCTCTATCCGTGCCGCCCTGCCAGATCCTCTCCGGATAGCCTATGATTTCCTTTTGGACAGGGTCGTATTCAACCAGACAGATTGCTCCCGGTTTTTCATAATTTTCCCGTGTTTCCCAATCCAGGGAAACCACATACTTTCTGCCGTCATCGTCGTGGAACATGGATGCGTCAAAGCCTGCGGAATGAAGATAGACCGGCTCGCTCCACGGACCCTTGATATCCTTTGCCGTAATCACAAAATTATCCACATCAAAATAACGGGCATTCATAGAGTTCATAACGCCGTAGACCACATAAAACAAACCCTCCGCCTCACAGTAAGTCAGGCAGGGCGCCCAAATGCCTTTTGCGCTGGGCAGTTTCTTTAAATCAACCTGCTCATCATCGGTTAAAATATGGGTATACAGCTCCCAATGAACCAGATCCCTTGAATGATACACAGGAATGCCCGGAAACCATTCAAAAGTGGATACAGCCAGATAATAATCATCATTTTTACGGCAGATACAAGGGTCGGGATTAAATCCCGGTAAAATCGGATTATGAATCATTGCCATTTACTTCTCCTCCATTACTTTAAATTCCTTATATCATAAGCGGCATTTATTTCATTCCTTTCCTATTCAATTGTATAAATTTCCGCTTTTTCTTTACTATCAGTCTGCAGTTCATTTTTTAAGCCGTAAACCGCATTGCTGATGACATATTCGCCATCGTTTACA
>CAZDRM010000269.1:0-2868 GCA_964507745.1 uncultured Lachnospiraceae bacterium | reverse complement strand
TACAGACGCTTTTTCCCCTTTATACTAAGTCTTTGCGTTTTTGCGGTAATCCCTGGGCGTGCAACCCATGGCTTCCTGAAAGGCTTTGCCAAAGTAGCTGGCAGAACTAAAACCACAGTTTTCGCTGATGCTTATAATGCTGTCGTCAGTTATAAGGAGCATTTCCGCAGCTGTACGGATGCGGTATTCGTTTAAGTAGCTGATAGGAGATGCTTTGATACAGCGTTGAAAGCATCTGGTACATTCCCGGTTGCTGATATTGGCTGAAAGGGCGATGTCGGTAAGGGTTATTTTTTCCATATAATGGTCATAAATATACTGCATCATGATCTTGATACGATCCATATCAACAGTGTTTTTAAGAGAATCATGAGTTCTTAATTCTTCTGTCTCTTTTAAAAGAATGCACCACAGCCGGCACAATTCCGCCCTTATTTCAAATTCATAGCCAAAGGATTCGTTTTCGGACAGTTCAGCAGCCCTTAATAATTTTTCAATCATGCGGATATTTTCATAGGTATCGGGATGGATTACGTAAAACGGCAAATCCCGGCTGACTGTAACGGGAGAAATATATTTCTGCTCAAAGATACTTCCGCTCATACCTGACAGAAACTGCGGAGAAAAAATGTGGGAATAATATTTAATATGTTCTGCCTTATTTCCGGCAGAAACATCGTGTATGATACCGGAATTAATGAAAAGGGCATCCCCTTGTTTTAGGAGAATGACAGATTCGGCAACCCGTATAACCACTTCGCCTTTTATAACATAATTAAATTCAAAGGAGGGATGCCAATGCCAGGGAACGTTCTTATCAATTCGTTTGTCTAATTCCGTATAAATGCACATATAAGGAAACTCTATGGATTTCATGGGAAGAATTTCTTTGTTGGTATGGTCGATAGGAAAAGATGTGGAAAAAAGCATAGGACAACCTCCTTCCTGGTCGTTTTGTTTTAGCTTATGGCTGGATTTTACTGTTTTTAGAAAAAATATTAATGGCTGATTTTGTGAAAAAGAGCCAAAATATCACAAATGTGACGATGATTATAATCAATTATACAAAAAAAGAGTCCATGACACAAGACCGTATATTTATATTTTAAGGCTTAAACAGTATTTTTTTAAGGCCCTGACTCCCATATAATATAAATAAATAGAAACCTGAAAACATTTATATAAATAAACGGGAGGTAGAGAGTATGAAAGTATATAATATCAGAGACAGTAAAAGCTTTTTTGAGCATTTGGCAGGATGTCAAGGCACTGTAGAATTGGTTAATGAAGAGGGAATACATCTGACGGTTATTCGTGGAAAAGAGAGTGCGGAGTTATTGCCTATGACTTATGTAGACGGAGAAATCAAGCAGATGGAACTGGCTTTTGAAAGATGGGAGGACTGCCATTACATGATGTCCTATCTCATTAATCTGGGAGAATGCACGGCATAATAATAAATAAGTTACGGCAATTATCGGCTCAGAACCATATTTCTGTTTAACCCATAGTATGAGATTGTTCGGGGAAAGAGTGTCAATATTTATACAGACACTTTTTCCCTGAAATTTATATTAAAAAAATAAAAGAGAAATGCAGTTTAACCTTGTAGAATATGCCAAAAGGTTGTAAAATTGTGAATGATTATGAGAAAGAGGAAGGTAAGAACATGGCTTTAAATAAGAAACCGGTAACCGGCATGAAGGACATCCTGCCTGCAGAGATGCAGATACGGGATTATGTCATGAATGTGATTAAGGAAAATTACAGAAAATTCGGTTTTACCCCCATTGAAACTCCCTGTGTGGAGACCCTTGGCAATCTTTGCAGCAAGCAGGGCGGGGAAAACGAAAAACTGATTTTTAAGATTATGAAAAGAGGGGACAAGCTGAACCTGTCCGAAGCTAAGGAGGAGGCAGACCTTGCGGACGGCGGTCTGCGGTATGATCTGACCCTGCCTTTGGCAAGATATTATGCCAATAACGGAGCAAACCTGCCTGCGCCTTTTAAGGCTTTGCAGATGGGTAACGTGTGGCGTGCGGACAGGCCCCAGAAAGGCAGATTCCGCCAGTTTATGCAGTGCGATATCGATATTTTGGGAGAACCCAGCAATCTGGCGGAAATCGAGCTGATTCTCGCAACTACCACTACCCTTGGCAAGCTGGGCTTTTCCGGATTTAAGGTGCGTCTTAACGAAAGAAGGATTTTAAAGGCAATGGCGGCTTATGCCGGATTTGATGAGGAACAGCTGGATACGGTATTTATCATTCTGGATAAAATGGACAAAATCGGTATGGAAGGCGTTGCCGAGGATTTAATTGCAAACGGCTTTGCAAAGGAATCCGTTGTTAAATATATGGCGCTTTTTGAAGGAATTGAAAATGCCGAAGACGGAATTGCCTATCTTGGCGAAACCCTTGGAGAATTTTTGGAGGAAGAGGTGGTTTCCAATCTGTCTGAAATCAAGGCAAGCGTTTCCGCCACGGTGGATACCAGCTTTTCCATTGTATTTGATCCCACTCTGGTAAGGGGAATGTCCTACTATACAGGGACGATTTTTGAAATTGAGATGCCACAGTTTGGAAGCAGTGTTGCGGGAGGCGGCAGATATGACAAGATGATTGGGCGCTTTACGGGAAATGATGTGCCTGCCTGCGGCTTTTCTATTGGCTTTGAGCGGATTATCACAATTCTGATGGACAACGATTTCCAGATTCCGAAGCAGGCTAAAAAAGTGGCATATCTGGTGGAAAAGGGAATTTCCACAGAAAATCTCTGCCAGGTCATTGCAAAGGCCCAGGAGGAGCGTGCCAAAGGCCTTCAGGTACTGGTGGTGCGTATGAATAAGAATAAAAAGTTCCAGAAGGA
>CAZDRM010000268.1:0-2897 GCA_964507745.1 uncultured Lachnospiraceae bacterium | reverse complement strand
CGTTTTTTTGCATCTGTAAAAGCTTGCTGACTACCAGCCCGAAGCCCATGGAAGCGCATTTGGAATCAATAATTGTAATCTTAAAATCAGGATAATCCTCTAAAACCGCTTCCTTTGCCAGATTTGCTGCCTGAAAGGTTCCGGCAATCCCCGTTGAAAAGCAGATATATAATACTTCATCTCCTGCCTTTGCATAAGGCTCAAAATTCTCCTGAAACATATACTGGCTGATATGATAGGTCTTAATATCCTTTCCCTGTGCCTGAATTTCATAAAATTCATCGGGAAAAATGGTTTTTCCGTCAAAATAATCCGTACCTTCAATAGTAACCGGTGTGGGTATTACATGTAAATCATATTCCTGAATTAATGATTGCGGCACATCAGATGCGGAGTCTGTAATAATTTTAAAAGCCATAATATCCTCCTTCGTTTTTGCTTTACGATTTTCTATAGTATTGCCTATTAATCATACTAATTTATAGGAGCGGTTTCTTTTTTTAACCATTCTTTCTCTTTTTCCCCTAAACATATGCTTATTTTATCACAAACTTGCTTATGATAGGAGTTTAAAATAAATTTTTCACGATTATTTAATAAATCAGGTTCTATGGATTCTCTATCAAAAGGCACAAAAGTCAAGGGTCTAAAGCCATAAAAGCCGTTTTCTTCCTCTACACATTCTATAAGATTTTCCAGACGTATTCCATATTTTCCTTCAAAATACAATCCCGGTTCGTCAGAGGTAACCATCCCCGGAACAATGGCTGTCATATCAGCTTTTCCCCTGCCTCTGTAAGTGCGGAATGCGTTAGGTCCTTCATGAACGCTTAAAAGATATCCTACCCCATGTCCTGTCCCATGATTAAAATCCAGACCTTCCGCCCACAAAGGCTCTCTTGCCAGAGCATCCAGGCTGTTCCCACAGACTCCCTTGGGAAATTTTGCCGAAAGCAGCGCCAGATTCGCCTTTAACACAAGAGTGTAATGCCGCTTTTCTTCCTCTGATAAAGGACCTGCTGCCAGAGAAATTGTTCTGGTAATGTCCGTGGTGCCATCCTTATAATGACCTCCCGTATCCGAAAGCAGAAAACCCTCCGCTTTTAAAACCGCATCCGTTTCTTCCGTGGCAGAATAATGAACAATAGCTCCATGTTCTCCGTAAGCCATAATCGGGTCAAAGCTGGGACCTAAATACCCATCCTGTTCCTTTCGAAAACTTTCCAGAATTTCCGCCGCTTTAATTTCCGTCAAGGGCTGTCCTTTCCATTGCCCCGCCTCTAAATCCTTTTTGTATTCCTTCATATAATAAAGGAATTTTGTTACGGCAGCTCCATCCTTTATATGGGCATTTCTCATATTAGATAATTCGGTTTCATTTTTTATTGCTTTTAAGATAGTAGTAAAATTCCCTGAAAATATCAGGCTGCAATGAGCGGAGAGATGATCAAGCAATCTTTGGTTTACTGTTTTATAATTTAATAATACTTTTTGATCCCTCAGTCCGGCAGTAAATTCATAAACATCTTCATAAAATTGCAGTCTGAAGCCATCCTCCGATAAATGCTCCCGAATATCCTTTGAAAAAACCTCCGTATCCGTTTCCCTGCCGCCTGCAAATAAAATACAGTCATCCTTTGTTATATAAAGATAAGATAGAAAAACAGGATTACAGTGGATATCCCCGCCTCGTAAATTCAACAGCCATGCAATATCCTCAAGAGAAGTTAACAAATGAGCATCCGCATCCTTCTCTTTCATTTTTTCCCTTACCAAGGCCAGTTTTTCCTTTCTGGAAATTCCGCTCTGGAACAACTCCAATTCCCAAACAGGATGAAAAGAAAGCCTCGGGCGTTCACTCCAGAACCGATCCACTAAATCATAACCTCCTTCAAAGAAAATTTCCTTTGAAGAAAGCTTCTCTTTAAGTTCTTTGATAAATCCGCCGTTTACGCATCTGCCGTCAAATCCCAATTTGTCGCCCGGTTTCAAGTTTTTCGCCAGAAATTCCTCCACAGTAGGGACATCCGGCTCTCCCATTTTCATCAATTGAATTTCCGTATTCTCCAACTGTTTCCTTGCCTGAATAAAATACCTTCCGTCCGTCCATAAACCGGCAAAATCTTGGGTTACGGCCAAAACCCCTGCCGAGCCTGTAAATCCTGACAAATATTCCCGACATTTAAAATAATCGCTTACATATTCCGAACCATGAAAATCATCTGTAGGAACATAGTAAGCGGCCATATTTTCTTTTTTCATTTCCTGCCGCAGGGCATTGATTTTTTCAGAAGTTAATCCTTTTTCCATAAGATAAAACCTACCTTTTCTCCAATCTGCATGTCCTACTATTTTATATTCAGCTTTTTTATACATACGTAAAGAAAAAGGATTTTCTGTAAAAGCATCCAGTCGGATGGATTGTATCCCCATTTCCCTGACAGCTTCTTCAATATGCTTAACTGTTTCCCTTCCGACTCCCCGGTTTTGAAATCTGGAATCTACGCATAATCTGTGAACTACTTTATAGGAAGCATCCGGATATTCCCAATTTCCGTTTTTATATTGTTCGTCGCATTCGTCATTTAATACATAAACTGAAGCAATTTCCTCATCCAGAATTCCTATATATAATTGCTTTTTCAAAATATCCTCTCGAAGGTCGTCCTTTTGCGGATAAATTTCATCCCATTGTAAGATATTCTGTGAAATCATGTTTTTTATAGCTGATTCAAAGATCTGAAAAATCTTATCCAAATCGGAAGGCTCTGCTAATCTGAAATGTAAATTCATTTTTTTATTTCTCCTGCATACAATTTATCAATATTTTCTTCTTTATCACAAAAGTCCTTTTAAAATTTCATTATATACCGAACTTCCATCCAATATATTTCCAT
>CAZDRM010000267.1:0-2929 GCA_964507745.1 uncultured Lachnospiraceae bacterium | reverse complement strand
GTCTTTGCGCATATCTTTGTATCAAACTCAAGCCCTTCATTCTGTGCATGGAGCAGGAGAGCCTCCGGGGAGTATTTCTTTTTTTTAACCATATCCTCTATGTATGACACAAGCTTGTAATCCGCACCTATCTTAAGGTTACGTCCGCGGTTTGACATATTGTTCAGGCTGACCATCTGGGCATAGTCTGCCTTATATACTTCATGCTTTATAAGGTGTGTGTCAATCTGTGTAACAGTGCCCTTGATAATTTCATAACGGACAGTATGGTATTTATGCCCGATACTTGCCGCAACCTCTGGGATGCTGTAACCTTCCTTAAGAAGTATTTCAATCTGGTATCTTTCACCTTCCGTTATGTAATTATAACCGTCATCATTGGTCTGTTCCTGTTTTTGCATACAATCCACCTCCTGCCCGAGTCTGTCATAAAAATAAACATTTATAAAGGGTATATAAACGCTGCGCGCCCTTTACAAATGTTTATTTTTATGTGGCTAAGATCAACTTTTATAAAAAAATAAAAGCTGTGACCTAAAGCAAGACTGGCAGGGCTGTGATTTGGGAAGGAGAAGGGTTCCCCTTCCCAAAAATGTAGGTTAACAAATGAAAAAATAAGTACATCAAGCCTATCCCGCCGTTGATAAAAGCAAATGCCGTAAACCTAACATTAAATCACAAAGGTGGGATGAAAAAAGTATCCCCCAAACCCCCTTACATAAGGGGGCTTTGATTTCCCTGCCGAATCATGTTCTAACATAACCTGAGGACTTTCTAAGACGTACATTTCCGGAACTGTATGATTGGTTCTACTGGATAAATGGGGATTATGGAAGTAAGGGAGCGGTAACGACATCCTCCTACCCCTTCAGGGTTAAAGCGAAAATACAAACACTGAGGGGATAACCGGATGTCTCTCTCCCACTGCAGGCAGTGGAGACGAAAATGTATCCTGCCCCTATCACGTAACGGCTTTACGCCTCGGATCATTTATTTCCTTGTTGAATCATGTTCCAACTTAACCTGTAGGTTTTCTAAACCGTCCGTTTCTGGACCTGGCTTTTGATTATCACTTTCTTTCCTTTGTATACCGGCCCCGTATACCACTTTCATTCAAGTATGCCTATATGCACTATAACTATCCGGCTGTAAAAATCAAGTACCATAAAAATTTTTTGAAGTGCATAAAAAATTTTTATATATCCATAAATGGATTACTTGATTTTTACATCCGGATAGTTAAAAGAAAGTGCAGGCATACCTGAAAGAAAGCGATATACGGAACCAATACACAAAGAAAGGAAGTGATAAACAAAACCATATCCAGAAACTACATAAGAGGCACCCTTCAGAGAAGCTCAACCAAAACCAATTTTAAAAGGCTGTGGAAGCCGGAAAGGAAAAATATGGAGCGGAAAGAATACAAAATATGGGTTGGTCCAAGAGAATTTGTGACAGTAAAAGCAATATGTCCGTCAGAGGCAGTTAAAAAAACAGGGCATGGACGGATTTGGAAAATAGAAACAGCTGACAGGAAAAATAAGAAAGAAAAAGAGTAGACAAAAGCCTACTCTTCTTCAATGACATTTATTTCAACACTAGGTTCAAGGCGGATGAAGTAATGTCCTTCATGCTGTCCAAGAAAATCCCCGGGAATCGCTGCAGCAATTTCTTTTCCATTGCTGTCAAAGGTATGTAAAACTATGGGAGTGCCTTCCAGATCCCTTACATAGTTGTTTCTGATAAATCCCTTTTTATTTATATAAGTTTCATGGTCAAACACTTCTGGTTGCGTTGACGCAACTGAAATGTTATCGGCAAGTTTCCGGAGGTTATCATAACATGGGTCAGGTTTCTTTGATGGCTTTATTCTTTTTTTGTATTCCCTTATCTGTTTTACACTCATATCAGGAGAAATATCCTTGCGCTGATCCGGGGTAAGAGGGAGCATTTCACAGAGCTGGGTGTAGGAATAATCTTTCCACTTTTCATCAAGCTCAATAGCAGATCCTGTTGATTTGATTCCGTTTAAACAAGTAGTAGTATTTGATGCGTTAAAAGCACGGTATACATTGATGCATCTTGAAACAGCGCTTTTGTCAAGACCGAGATTTTTATCGCAGAATTCTTCAAGAGTTAAAAATCCGAAATCCCGGTAATATTCACATCGTGAAAACTCTTCAAGGTGAAAGCCGAGCCTTATATAATATTTCCGGATATCGGTAAGATCGCTGTAAAGATATTTAAGGGAAGTAAATGCAGCGTCCCGGGGTTCTTCAAAAATATTAAACATCCCATAAGATACTTCCAGATCGGTCTCTTTTGTGGTTATATCTGCTGTCTTCATAAATCTAATTCCTCCTGTCCATATGGTCCTTTTTTATCAAACGGTATTTCTATCTGTGGATGGTCATCAAGGCTTACAAAACGGTTCTCATAGTCTTCTACATTCTCATAGTTAATGAGCCCTCTGCTTGAAAATTCCTTGATGCAGGTTATCCTTCTGCGGAATGCCTGGAAGGTTTTGGGGTATTCCCGGAATATATCCCGGTACTGTTCATCCAGTGAAACATTACTGGTTATGTAGACTTTGGTATAACAGGCCACCTTGTTACGGTAACGGCATGGGAGTTCTAAGGGATAGCCGTCAAGATAACCAAGCATGTCATGAATATTTAAACTGTCATGAAAATCCTCAAATACAATTACATCTTGTCCGGCATAACCATCAAACGGGTATTTATAACTTGTTACGCGGTACACATTTCCATATCCGTAATGACCCATGATAGTTCTTGATTTACCAATACCAGGATCACCGAACCAGTACTCAACAGTGAGTTCCCTGAAAATATTTCTAAACTGTTCTTCACGAACCACCTGGCGGCAGTATTCTATCTTGTCAAGCTGCATCATGTAGGCCGCGTCA
>CAZDRM010000266.1:494-2945 GCA_964507745.1 uncultured Lachnospiraceae bacterium | reverse complement strand
TCCTGTTTTTGATTGGATAGCGTAAGCAGACCATGCATCATCAATCATCAATCCAGTTGACACTACCATCCAAGGCATTTTCTTCTAAAAAATACCTTAATATATGAAAAGCTGTTCTATATTTTATGGTATTGCTAATGGCAAACTCTGACTCATATCCACCCATATCAAAACAAACAACTCCGGTTCCTTCATTTTCTCCTTCTACACTTTTTGATGAACTACTATCAGAAGGAAAGAAATCAATAATACTATATTCTTCACGATTACCTATGCCCATGCACATGATATCCCCTAGATTATTTTCAACTCGTACCAGTATCGGCTGTTTATCTACATACTCTTTGTTCAATTTATCAACTATATCCATGACTTTTTCAACTGTATCTAATTGCAGCTACTTATCATCCCAATATATAAGCCAATCATTGTTCATTATTCCGTTCCCCATCAATTCTGACAAAATACCATAAGCTGGCTTTCTTTTTATCCACAATAACCTTTTTTAGTTCACGATTCAAAATTTCCAAATAGCTGTAATCACAACTAAGCCCCCACTTTTGAATTTTATCTTTACGAACAAAGGTTATTTCCGTCATGTAAGTTTCCCTTTTGTCCTCATAATATCCCTTCCACTCCGAAAGCGCCCCAATGGGAGGCACGATTCTCAGACTCCACGCCTCTTTGCCCAAGTCAAACGCTGTCAGAACTTCTTCCATTCTTGAAAAGTCCCTGACCTCTTCCTCCTTCCCTCTGAAAGTCAGAAGAAGTTGATAGTCAAGACCTGGATCAATCCGCGACATTTTAGGCCCTTTGTCCCAACCGGATATCCTGATCCCCAGGAATATAATAAAAACTCCCACCATTCCCACAATTACCGCCACAATCATTGAGAGAATTGACGTATATTTATTCGCAATATAAACTAAAACTACATTGAAAATTACAGAAATGCCCAATCCAACTATGGCTGTGCCAAATGCATCCCAGCTTCTTTTGTTAGACATCATTTACCCTCCTTCATCAATGACTGTTTATACGCAAGTTCTCTCTCTTTGCGTTCACGTTTCATGCGTTCTTCTAGGCGTTCGCTTTCTTTGCGGTCTATTTTTTTCACTATAAAATAAGTCCCGACTACAACAATAATAAACACTGACACCCAGCTTAAGACCCTTACCGTTTCAATCCTTTCAGCAATATCGCTTTCTCTCCAGCTACCGGCCATATCCACATAATAAGCCATTTCTTTCTCTGAGAAATCGTACTTATCCGTAAGATATTCTATCACATCTGACCACAACAGCTTTTCCGTTTTCCCAATTGGCAGCTTTACCGACCCGCTTCGCGGCAATTTTAGAGCATAATCGTCCAATAGCACAATCATGGTATCTCCGTTTTCAAGCTCTACGGAAAAAAGCTGGCCCATGGCTTCTTTGTTCTCATCTCTATTCATAAACCTTTCAAAAGCGGATTCTGTCATTGTATCCTTAGACAACCCCAAAAAGATATGTAATGGTTTGATAGTCCCGGCATCTACCACCAGAGTATAACCATGATCTTTCTCCAAAATCTCCTCTCTGGACACCAATTGCGGGACGTCATCCCCCGCCGGATATCCGGTATATTTAGTATAACAGTCCGCATCAAAGCCCGTCACGGATTCCGTCTGTGAATATATCATTCTTTCATAATTGGGAATAAATCCAACCAGCACTGAAAAAAATGCGGCCACAATTATGCTAAACTGCATATGATCACTCAAACGATGAAAAGCCAGACCCATTCCGCTCATTGCAGTTTCCTCCTTTTAATTTCTTACGCATCCCGGCAATAGGATTCTCCTACTTACTCTTTCTCGGCTTCCTGCTCAAATTGATTTTCTCCCTTACCACTTCCCAACCAACCACTGCTTTACAGGTTTTCAGGTAATAAATTTTAAACTGACTTACTTTTCCTTCCGGCCAGAACGCTAATTTTTCATAAATCTTCAATTTTATTGGCTTTTTGCCTTCTTCAAACACCTTTATTTCACAGCCCCAGGAACGATGGCAATAACCCGAAATAACACCTAAATGTTTAATGTTTTCCCCGGAAATCCAGCCGGTTTCTCCTATATTTTTTAATATAATATCTATTACATAACCATATCCGTTTATTATATTTAGGAAAAACAACATCCCTTCCGCTATGCACACAAAAATAATTGAATTTATACTAAAATGCTGTGTATAAAGGAATAAAATTCCTACAACTAAATACAAATAAGACGAAAAAACATTAAATAGCTCTCCCTTCAGTCCACATATCATTTTCCATCTGCTCATTTTCATATATTCGCTCTCCCGGAACTTAGCCCCTCTTTTTTCTCCTTCTTATGTTTATATATCGTCTACATCCGCCTCAATGCTGCCTATAAAAGTAAAAACACCATATTTACTCTCAATTGTTTCA
>CAZDRM010000266.1:0-484 GCA_964507745.1 uncultured Lachnospiraceae bacterium | reverse complement strand
ATCTAACAACAGACCTAAATCGTCTGTCTTTTCGTCCAAAAAACTTACCAGTGAAAAATCTTCATCATAATACACTATTCCAAAATCTTCTCCTAATTTAAAAGCACTTTTTTCATCATTATCTTCATCACCTTCTTCGTATGTACCTCGATACTCAATGTACTCGTTAAATAATTCCTGACTTTCACAGTCACCTAACCAAACTGACAAATATCCTTGTCCATCATAATACTCAGCCATAATAATCAAATGTTCTCCTTTCTTATTTATCATATTTCATTTCCGGATACGGCGCCTGTTTACTGGGTATTAATGACCAAGTGTTATACGATATGTCCTTCGCCAATACCCATTCCTCATCATTTAACACAAAAACAACCTGGTAATAATCTTTCAGGACTTCAACTCTTACCACTTTAATGGATTTCTTTACATCATCAATGCTTTCAATTTCTTCTCCTATCTCCCAATCTTCTTTTTCCCC
>CAZDRM010000265.1:0-2946 GCA_964507745.1 uncultured Lachnospiraceae bacterium | reverse complement strand
AAAAAGAAGCGGATGAAGAGAAAAAATCCAAAGCTGAAAAGAAAGTAAAAGTTGAGAAAAAAGAAACGGAACAGAAAGAAAAAGCTGAAGAAGCAGCAATAGAGAAGACAGAAAAAGAAGAAACAGCGGAAACAGAAAAAGCGACGGAGGAGGTAAGTGCAGATGAGTGAGTTGATTATCATTGCGTTAGGCTCTGCGTTGGTCAGTAACGTGGTTTTAAGCCAGTTTTTAGGCCTGTGTCCCTTCCTTGGGGTATCTAAAAAGACCAATACGGCGGCAGGAATGGGAACGGCGGTTATTTTCGTTATTACCCTTGCATCCTTTGTGGCGGCAATCATTTACAACTATGTGTTGGATCCTTTGGGACTTGATTACCTAAAGACTATTGTCTTTATTCTGGTAATCGCCGCACTGGTTCAGTTTGTGGAAATGTTTTTAAAGAAATTTATGCCTTCCCTGTATGAGGCGCTTGGTGTTTATCTTCCCTTGATTACGACCAACTGCGCTGTTTTGGGTGTGGCATTAAATAACGTACAGGATTCTTACGGTATTCTGAAGAGCGTGGTAAACGGCTTTGCCACGGCGGTGGGCTTTACCATTGCCATTGTGATTCTGGCGGGCATCAGGGAAAAAATCGAATATAACGATATTCCTGCGCCCTTTAAAGGAATGCCTATTGTACTTGTAACTGCGGGACTGATGGCAATCGCATTTTGCGGTTTCTCTGGCTTGTTGTAGGAGGTGTGGCAGATGAATATAAGTGGAATTTTAATTGCTGCCGCTTTGGTAGGCGGAATCGGATTGTTTATCGGTTTGTTTTTAGGCATTGCAGGAATCAAGTTTAAAGTGGAAGTAGATGAAAAGGAAGAGGCCGTTCTGGCGGTGCTTCCCGGTAATAACTGCGGCGGCTGCGGATTTGCGGGCTGCTCAGGGTTAGCGGCTGCTATTGCAAAAGGCGAAGCGGAGGTAGGAACCTGTCCCGTAGGCGGAGAGCCGGTGGCTAAACAGGTTGCGGAGATTATGGGCGTGGATGCAGGCGAAAGCGTGCGTATGATGGCATTTGTGAAATGTCAGGGAGACTGCGGCAAAACCAGTGTAGATTATGATTACAGCGGTGTGGAAGACTGCGGGATGCTCAGCTTTGTTCCAAACGGCGGACCTAAATCCTGTAATCAGGGATGCCTCGGTTACGGAAGCTGTGTGAAGGCATGTCCTTTTGACGCTATCAAGGTAGTGATGGGCGTTGCCGTAGTGGATAAAGAGAAATGTAAAGCCTGCGGCAAATGTGTGGCGGCATGTCCCAAGCATTTGATTGAGCTGATTCCTTATGATTCCAAATATGCGGTGGCATGCAATAATACGGAAAAAGGCCCTGTGACCATGAAGGCCTGCGAGGTGGGCTGTATAGGCTGTACTCTCTGTGCGAAAAACTGTCCCGAGGAGGCAGTTACAATCGATAGCTTTAACGCGCATATTGATCAGGATAAGTGCGTAGGCTGCGGCGCCTGTGCTTCCAAATGCCCGAAAAAGGCAATTGTGGAAGTATAAGCGGGAAAATTATGGCAAAACTAAGAAGGGCACAGCAAAGTCAGAGCCCGAAAGAATAATAAATCGAATTAGTATATAACAAATTAAAGGCAGGTAACAGGTTATGAAGACGGAAAGTGTCTGGGAAAAATATAGCGATAAGCAGTTAAAGGAACTGGAGAAGCTCAGCGCTTCCTACAGGAAGTTTCTGGATGCAGGCAAAACGGAACGGGAGTGCGTCAGTGAAATCGTAAACCGGATTGAAGATGCGGGTTATGTGGAACTTGAAAAGGTAGTGAAAGCGGGAAGAAAATTAAAGCCCGGCGATAAAGTATATGCAGTCAATATGGAGAAATCCGTTGTGATGTTCCATATCGGCAAAGCGCCCATAGAGGAAGGCATGAATATTTTAGGGGCCCATATTGATTCCCCCAGGCTGGATGTAAAGCAGAATCCTTTATATGAAGAAGGGGATTTTGCCTACTTGGATACCCACTATTACGGCGGCATCAAAAAGTATCAGTGGGTGGCGATTCCTCTTGCCCTGCACGGCGTCATTGTAAAAAAAGACGGGACAACAGTCATTGTCAATGTAGGCGAGGAAGAAGACGATCCGGTATTCTTTGTTTCTGACCTTCTGATTCATCTTGCTGCAGAGCAAATGGAGAAAAAAGCCAATAAGGTCATTGAGGGAGAAGCCCTTGACATTATTGTAGGCAATAAGCCCTTAAAGGGAGAAGAAAAGGATAAGATTACAGCGGGCATCCTCAAGATTTTAAAGGATGAGTATGATGTGGAAGAATCGGATTTTATCTCGGCAGAGCTGGAAATCGTTCCTGCGGGAAAGGCGAGAGAAGCCGGTTTTGACAAGAGTATGGTTCTGGCATACGGGCAGGACGACAGAGTGTGTGCTTACAGTTCCCTGGAAGCTATGCTTTCTATCAAAACCCCTGTGAGGACTGCGTGTTGCCTTCTGGTGGATAAAGAGGAAATCGGCAGCGTAGGCGCAACGGGAATGCAGTCCAAGTTTTTTGAAAATATCTTTGCGGAAGTATTGGACTGCATGGAGCAGTTTAGCGAGCTTACCTTAAGAAGGGCACTTGCTGCTTCCAGAATGTTGTCCTCCGATGTCAGCAGCGCTTTTGATCCTACTTATGCCTCAAGCTTTGATAAAAAGAACGTGGCGTATTTAGGCCATGGCATGGTATTTAATAAATTTACCGGTTCCAAAGGCAAATCCGGTTCCAATGACGCCAATGCGGAATACCTTGCCCTGATCAGGAAAATTATGGATGATGCGGCAGTTTCCTTCCAGACGGCGGAGCTTGGAAAGGTGGATTTAGGCGGCGGCGGAACCATTGCCTATATTCTTTCCCTGTATGGCATGAACGTTATTGACTGCGGTGTGGCAGTGCTTAA
>CAZDRM010000264.1:0-2964 GCA_964507745.1 uncultured Lachnospiraceae bacterium | reverse complement strand
GATTATTAAGTAATCAACTTATAAAATCGAGCCTTTAAGCTCTATCAATAATGTGGCATAAGGCCACCCTCGGCAATCGCCCCGCCTGTCCGTTGGCTTATGATAAAGGGCTGTTATTTGCGTAATTATCCATAACGCTCATACATTCACATCATTGCATAACCTTCAGAGTTTGTCAATACAATTTTATTGCCCTTTCACTCTCCGGTTCTGCCCTGACCGTTTTTTGTAACTTTATTCTACTACCAGATCCTGCCATACATCATCTGCAACCAGTGCGATGTAGATTTTTCCGGTATTTAAAATGATTTCGTTTCCATCCAAATCATAATACTTGGTAGGATAAATGTCATCCTGCTTGTCCCACGTAACGGGAATCGCCTGTCCGCCTGTGATATAGTAGCCTGCCATGCCCCTTCCTTCTTTTACAAAGAAGTTCATATAACCGTTGGGGTCTAACTGCTCATATTTGGTTTCCTGTATAATGACATTGGTAAACTCCATATATTCGCCGTTGCCTGCATCCTTATACTCGCTGCCATACTCGGAATAGCGATATAAGCCGCTTTCCGGAATGTATTCCAGACGGGAATGGTTGTGCTCGAAGGGCAGTTCAATTTTGGTGCAGGGCTTTGCATTAGGACTCTGTGTTAAATCCACAGGATTTTTTTCGGATGAGAACTGGAAGTGCGCTCCCTGATAATACTTATCATATTCCCTGCCATAGCCGGAATTATCAAATCTCTTTTCTATTTCTCCGCTTAAAATATACTCGGTAAACTCTCTTGCTTTTCCGTTGTCAACACGGCCGAATCCGCCGTTAAAGTTGTACACAAAGGGATTTGACAAAAAGAGATCGATATAAAAGGGGCCGCCGTCATGACATACAACTGCGTTCCATTCCGGTGCAATCTGTAAATTGGTTGTACGGGTGCTCCTGATGCTTCCCAACCGTTCAATCTTTTCCCAATCCTTTACCAGTACCATAAATCTGGTAATGTGGCCGTTCATGGTGCTGTTCATCATTTCATAAACAACATCCGCTTCGCTGATGCCGTAATGGGGCAGCGCGGTCTTTTCATTATCAATCATGACCGCAATGGGTCTCTGGTTTCTCAGGCTTTCATCAATCCACTCATTGGTCAGCTCGCTGCGGTACATTCCTTCCCTGACTTCCTCAGGTTCAGGCTCAGGCTTTTCTTCCGGCTCCACAACTGTTACAGTATCTTCAATTGCCGGTTCCGGCTCAATAGGTGCTTCTTCCTCCTCATTACCTTTGCCGCATGCCGTAAGGCTTAAAACCAGTCCGCATACAAGAAGGCTATACATTAGTTTTTTCTTCATATCCCTAACCTCTTTAAATTATAGATTTGTTACGCCAATATTATAAGAAAATATCAGGTGCTTGTCAATGGATTGATAAAAAGGAGCCCTGCAATATCAGCTAAAATCCAGCCTATGGGAATAGCCCACCAGATGCCGTATACCCCCACCTGCGGCAGAGGAGACAACGCATAGGCCAATGCCACTCTCGTCCCCAGGGAAATAACCGTTAAAATAACCGACACCTCCGGATTCCCGTTTCCTCTGAAATAACCATAAAGCAGGAATAAAAGTCCGATTCCCCAGTAAAAAGCTCCTTCTATACGCAGATATCCTGTTCCGATATTTATGATTCCCACTTCTGTTCTTTTTATAAATAATCTCATAAATTGCGGAGACATTATGTAAACCACGCAGGAAATAGCAAGACAAAACAGCACGGAAATGATAATTGCCGACTTTGTTCCCTTTTTTATGCGCTCCTTCTCTCCCGCCCCATGATTCTGGGAAATAAAGATGGAGTATGCATTGGCAAACTCCTGAGCGGGCATATAGGCCAGAGTATCTATTTTTACTGCTGCGGCAAAGGCGGCCATAACCGCCGTACCGAAGCTGTTGACTAAACCCTGTATCATCAGGATGCCAAAATTCATAACAGACTGCTGGACGCATGCCGCCATGGAAAAGCGAATGACTCTCTTCAAGTTACTGACACTTCTGTCAGATGCCTCTATGCAGGTATTGTCTGACTGCCCCATGCTGCTCCTTAAAAGAAAAACTCTTTCCCGCTCTTCCTTTGAAAAAACCTCTTTCAGCAAAACATAACATCCGATACCCAATCCCGAAAATCCCTGAGCAATGACCGTCGCCACAGCCGCTCCTTTTATTCCCCAGGAAAGCCTTGCAATAAACATTAAATCCAGTCCGATATTGAGAAGGGCCGCCACTCCCAAAAACAAAAGGGGCGTAACGGAATCGCCCATGGCCCGCAGCAGATAGGCAAAATAATTGTAGAGAAACACGAAAACAATTCCCACAAAAATAATAAAGACATATTCCCGCATCATGGAATAAACGGAAGCCGGAACCTTTAAAAGCTTCAGAATCCGGTCAATTCCTATAAATACTGCTGTATTCATGACAATTGTAATGCTTCCTGTAAAACAGAAGGAAGTTGTAGCAGAATTATGTAAACCTCTCTTATCGCCTTTTCCATAATAAAACGAAAAAAGAGAACCGCTTCCCATGCACAATCCGATCAGTACCGATGTCAGAAATGTCATTAAGGTATAGGCGCTTCCCACGGCTCCAAGGGCATCGGCTCCCAGAAATCTTCCTACAATCAGACTGTCCGCAATGTTATAGCATTGCTGCAGAAGATTGCCCAGAATCATGGGAGCCGCAAATATGAGCATTGTTTTTGTTACATTCCCTTTTGTTAAATCTTTATTCATGGAGCTATTGTATCACATTGTTTTTCTGTATTACAATAACTCTTTTAACCATGCCTCCCCGTACAACTTATCATCAGAATCGGCGGCTGTCAGTCCTCTGTATGAACCTCTGCACCCTTGGCAGCTCCCTCTGTGGAAACTTCTGTGGAAGTTTCTGTCTCTGCCGCAGCATTTTCTTCCGTATGGG
>CAZDRM010000263.1:0-2971 GCA_964507745.1 uncultured Lachnospiraceae bacterium | reverse complement strand
TCTTGACAAGTCATAGGATGTCTTGTAAAATAGGCAAAGATGCGGCAAGCCCAGATAGCTCAGTTGGTAGAGCAGAGGACTGAAAATCCTCGTGTCACTGGTTCGATTCCGGTTCTGGGCACTGCGCGGGTGTAGTTCAATGGTAGAACACCAGCCTTCCAAGCTGGATACGTGGGTTCGATTCCCATCACCCGCTTTGTTATGTGAAATTACATAGCAGTATGCACGAGTGGCTCAGTGGTGGAGTATCGCCTTGCCAAGGCGAGGGTCGCGGGTTCGAATCCCGTCTCGTGCTTAATAAAAGCCTGGTATTTACCAGGCTTTTATTTTTTATTTAAATAATGTTAAACAATCTTGTCTATGTCAACATTGCCGATTGCCTTTAAATCCAGAAAACGGTCGCCTACTTGTATGGTAGGTTTTGACTTAGCTATGGGATTTACATAGATAATACGTCCCTCCAGACCGTTTGTCAGACGCACTTCCTGATTCAGGAAGGTATTTACAATATTCTCCAGAAAAGGTAATAAAAATTCGGGATCATATTTTTGCAAACCGTCATTTTCAAAATAGGTAATTGCATTAAAAGGAGATAAAGCATCCCGGTATGCGCGGCTGCTGGTCATTGCTTCATAAACATCCGCAACCGCCACCAGTCTGGCAAAACGATTGATTTTTTCAAAAGTAAAACCGTAAGGATAACCGGTACCGTCGCAGCGTTCATGGTGCATCAATGCAGCATTTTTGACTTCGTCAGGAAGATTATAGCGGGATAACATTTTGTATGACTCTAAAGGATGAGTTTTGATAATTTGATATTCCGCCGGAGTCAATTTGCCGGGTTTTTTCATAATCTCCGCAGGAATCTGCAGCTTGCCCACATCATGGAACAGACCGCATGCCGTTGCCACTTCCTTTTCCGCCGGGCTGAAACGCATCCATCCGGCAAGAATGTTACAGATTAATGCAACGTTTAACGAATGCGTATAAGTACAGTCATCAAAATCGTGCATATTGAGAATCATATCCATCATACCGGTACCATGGGATTCTCTGTTCTCGATCAATTCCATTGTATCGGATAAAAGACTGCGGGGATCAAAATCTTTATTTTTTTCAACTAGGGAATTTAAGGAAAATTCCAGTTTATCCAGATTTTCTTTAAATTCTTCTTTAAAAGCCAGATAGTCAGGAGAAGCTTTTAACTTTTCTGCATAAGACTCATCTGAAAGATTTTCCGAACCTGTGGAACTTGTAAGAACTTCGTCCTCTATTTTGATGGAAAATAAATCGAAAGAGAAAAGCCGTGCGATAAGATTTTCCGTCAATGCAATTCCCTTAGGAACAATCAACTGATTATCTATGGAAAAAATATCTTCCGCCGTAATCATACCGGTTGTTAAGTCGGATAATAATACTCTTTGCATAAAAATCCCCCATTTCTGCCAGCCTTATATAATCTTATTTAAATTATATAAAAACAATGAGATTTTTACAATATGAAAGTGAAAAATGTGATATACTGTGCGTAGGCATGAGCCATGCAAAATAATCCATAATGAAATTTTCGTTGTGCTTGCACATAAGAAAATTCCATTATGAATTATTTTATAGGGCGAAGCCCGCAACACCGAATTGGAGCGAAGCGGAAATGAGGTGGCATGGCGGGGTAAATCTGGTCAACCCAATCCCCCCTCGATCAGCAAAGCGAAGTCGAGCCCCTTAACCTCATGGGACAATCAAGTCCCTTACCCCAATTCCCTCGACCAGCGAAGCGAAGTCGAGCCCCCATCTCACCCACCAGAAAGGAGAAAAACCATGGACATTATATGTATAGGAGAAATGCTCATCGATTTTACCCCCGGAGAAACCCCTCGCAGCTATACTGCCAACCCCGGAGGGGCACCGGCTAACGTAGCCATTGCTACAGCCAGAAACGGTTTGAACACAGCATTCCTCGGAATCCTCGGCAACGACGATTTCGGCAAACTGTTACAGGATACCCTAAAACAGGACAACGTACAAATGCTCTGTCCTCAGCTCACAGACGAAGCGGTAACCACCCTTGCATTTGTAACCCTTTACGAGGGCGGCGAGCGTTCCTTTACCTTTGCGAGAAAGCCCGGAGCAGATATCCTTCTGTCCGAAGACGACATCAAAGAAGAAGATATTGCCAACTGCCGTATGCTGCATGGAGGAAGCGTTTCCTTATCCGATTCTCCCAGCAAGGAAGCAGTTTATAAAGCAATGAAATTAGCATCAGAAAAAGGCAAACTGGTCAGCTTCGATATCAATTACAGGGATATGATCTGGCACGATCCGGAGAGATGCAAAAAAGAAGTTGAAAAAATACTGCCCTTTGTGGATTTACTGAAAATATCCGATGAAGAACTGTATTTTGTAGGAGGCGAAGAAAATATTCCCACCTTCATGGAACAAAACAATATTAAAGTTTTAATTGAAACCCTTGGGGCAAAAGGCGCAAAATATTTCTTTGAAGGAAAAAGCGGCGTTGTGGAAGGCAGAAGCGTTCATGCGGTAGATGCTACCGGCGCAGGAGACGCTTTCTGGGGAGGATTTTTATCCAGTATTCTGATGGACGGCATTGAGGACACAGAAGCCATTACGGAAGAAATTGTGAAAAAAGCTTTAGTATACGGAAATACCTCCGGTTCCATCTGCGTACAGAAAATGGGAGGAATCCCGGCGCTGCCCACAAAAGAAGACATTATGAAGATTATACAGGGATAGTCCGTATAGAAGCAGAGAAGCCAAATAGAAGCGAAAAATAAGAGAGGTATTGCAATGAAAAGATCGGAAATCAATGCATGTATTAAAGATATGGAGCGGTTGATAAAAGCCCATGGATTTGAACTGCCCCCTTTTTGCAGCTGGACGCCCGAGGAATGGCAGAGCAAGAATCATGAATATGATGAAATTCGTGATAATATGCTGGGCTGGGATATTACGG
>CAZDRM010000262.1:0-2990 GCA_964507745.1 uncultured Lachnospiraceae bacterium | reverse complement strand
GTGGCGGTTTTCGGCATAGGCGGGGTAGGCGGATTTACTGTTGAGGCCCTGGTAAGAAGCGGCATAGGCACCATTGATATTATTGACAATGACAAGGTGTGCCTGACTAATTTAAACCGACAGCTCATTGCGACACAAAAAACCATAGGAAGATACAAAACAGAGGTTATGAAGGAGCGGATTCTGGAAATCAATCCCGAAGCGGCAGTTTATGAACATAACTGTTTTTTTCTGCCGGAAAATAAGGATGACTTTGACTTCACACAATATTCCTATGTGGTAGATGCGGTGGATACGGTTACGGCAAAAATTGCTCTGGTCATGGAAGCGGAAAAGGCAGGAGTTCCCATTATCAGCAGTATGGGAGCGGGAAACAAATTAAATCCTGCGGCATTTGAGGTGGCGGATATTTATGAGACAAGCGTCTGTCCCTTAGCAAAGGTAATGCGCAGGGAATTGAAGAAAAGGGAAATTAAGAGACTGAAGGTGGTTTATTCTAAAGAAATTCCTGTAAGTCCGGGGAAAACTCCTGAGGAGGATGAAGGCAGGAGAAGCACACCGGGGTCTGTGGCGTTTGTTCCTTCCGTGGCAGGATTAATTATAGCAGGAGAAGTGATTAAGGATTTGACGGCGGCAGTAAGATGAAATAGTAAAAGCAGGTAATGAAATGGTAATAAAGCAAGGTATAAAATCGGAATTGCAGCAGGGAGGATGAAAAAATGAAAATTTCAACAAAAGGAAGATATGCTTTAAGGCTTATGCTGGATTTGGCAACCTATAATACGGGAGAGCCGGTAAGCATTAAGGATATTGCCAAGAGGCAGCAGATTTCGGAAAAATATCTGGAGCAGATTATAGCGATTTTGAATAAAGCAGGATTTGTCCGCAGTATCAGAGGCGCTCAGGGCGGATATGTCCTGAAAAGGAAACCGGAGGAGTATACCGTGGGGATGATTTTAAGACAGACCGAAGGGGATTTGGCGCCGGTAAGCTGTATCGGAGAAGAAGGCATGCCTTGTGAAAGAAAAGGGGCATGTGTCACGGTGCGGATTTATGAAAAGATTAATGATGCTGTGAACGGAGTGGTAGATCATATTACTCTGGCGGACCTTTTGGAGTGGCAGAGTGAAAAGGCAGGAGAGTACAGTATATAGAAGGTAGACGAGGAATGGCGAAATGTATGTACGTATTTCGGCCTTTTGAGAACCGGAATGAATTTGTGAGAATATGAATGAAATCAGGAATCGTTATTTACGAGGCTGTTTCATGAAAATCTATGTATCTTTATAAAGTAGTTTAAAAGCTGATAAATACTTGGGTTGAGGACAATTGATGACGGGGAGTGCCTACCTGTGCTAGATTTGATTGAATAAAAAAAGCTGTGCCAGTGATGGCATGGCTTTTCTGTTATTTGATACACTATATTTTGTGATATAGAAAACGGAACTACAAAATATTGTTGAAATAGAACATAATTAATGATATATTTAAAGAGAACATACATTCGTTGTTTTGTGTTTGTAGGGGGTAGTAATGAAAGAGAATAGCAAAAATGATAGCAAGAAGATATTATGAAACATTTAGCGGAAAAAGATATAAGAATGATTGGTATTAGCAAATCATTCGTTCACTTTTCAATAAAGAATAACAGATATGTATATGCAATTACATTTACTATACCTATTAGGACGTTTATGGAGCGTATTGGATGTTATGCATTGACAGATTCGACATATTCTTTTGGTAAAGGAACATTCAATAATATTGTCATAGAAACGACAAATAATAATTTTCATGCGGTTTATAACAGTGTTTTTACAATTTTAAATAAGAAGGGATATGATTTTATCGTAGAAGAAAAAACGTTTCAGGCCTATTGGAAAAAGCTTCCGCAATATAAATCAAGGAGTAGATGGAGTGATCATGTCGTTCAAAGTGAGCCAATGTATAAGAAATCTGATATCGGACAGTTTTTGAAAACATTCTCACTATTTTTACTGAAAGATGAGTCATATTTGGAAGCGAATTTTGAGATTATGAAAAATGGTATGGAAAAAGGCAGGGTTTGGATAACGCAACAAGAAAAGAATACTAATGAAGAGGCTGCAAGGTATGCTAGGGGTATGCAAAAACAGAGAGAATTTTTACCTTATTAGGCTGGCTGGCATAAGGCTTGTTCACATTACGTTCAAGAACAAGTCATGGGAGGATGTATTGTCCTTTCAAAAATCTGAGAGGTGTTGATTGTATGAAAGAATTGAAAGCAAAAGAATATAAGAAATTTGAGAATATTAAGCATATCAGAGAAGACGGTTCGGAGTTTTGGAGCGCAAGAGAGCTGGCGGATGTGTTGGAATATACTAAATGGGAAAATTTTTCCAAAGTGATTGGGCGTGCTATGATTGCTTGTGAGAACAGCGGACATAATGTATCTGACGATTTTCCTGAGGTCAGGAAAATCGTAGATGCCGGTGCAACGAGCAAGCCGATAAAAGATTATGAGTTATCAAGGTATGCCTGCTATTTGATTGTTCAAAATGGAGATCCGAGAAAAGAAGTAATTGCTTTAGGACAGACATATTTTGCTATACAGACGTATCGGCAGGAGGTTGCGGATCATTTTAACCAGTTGGATGAGGATAGAAGGCGCCTTGTCGTTCGTGGAGACATTAAGCAATGGAATCAGCTTTTGGCGGAAACGGCGCATGATGCCGGAGTTATTACCAATGAGGAGTTTGCTATATTCCAAAATGCAGGATATATGGGACTTTACGGAGGGCTGGATGTAGAAGATATTCACGCAAGAAAGGAACTTCAAGTTGGGCAGAAGATTCTTGATTATATGGGAAGTACAGAGCTTATTGCCAATCTTTTTCGCATTTCCCAGACAGAGGAGAAACTGCGAAAGGATAGTATACAGGGAGCTGATGCAGCAACAAGTGTTCATTATAATGTTGGAAAAGAAGTACGCACGGCAATTGAGAAAATCG
>CAZDRM010000261.1:0-3029 GCA_964507745.1 uncultured Lachnospiraceae bacterium | reverse complement strand
GGAAGCATTATGACGGTGGAATTTGTGGATTTGAAGGAGAGGCAGACCGTTGCCCAGGCAATCGAGCGCATTCGGAAGCTGGGTGTGGATTCAGAGACCATCAACATCTGTTATGTTCTGGATAACCAGCGGAAATTAAAGGGAACTATTGCCTTAAGATATCTTCTGCTTACCGATCCCGACAACAAAATCGGTGATATCATGCATGAGAATGTTATCAGCATCCATACCCTGATGGACCAGGAAGAGGTTGCCAGACAATTCCAGATATACGACTTTACCGCCATGCCTGTAGTGGACAATGAAGACCGGCTGGTGGGAATTATAACCGTCGATGATGTTGTGGATATTCTCCAGGAAGAGGCAACGGAGGATATTGAAAAGATGGCGGCTATCGTGCCCAGCGATAAGCCTTATATGAAAACGGGTGTTTTTGAAATCTGGAAAAAAAGGATTCCCTGGCTTTTGTTTTTGATGATTTCAGCAACCTTTACGGGAAAGATCATTGCTTCTTTTGAAGATGCCTTAAGTGTATATGTGGTACTGACCACCTTTATTCCCATGCTGATGGATACGGGAGGAAATGCGGGCGGTCAGGCAAGCGTAACCATTATCCGCGGACTTTCTTTAAGGGAAATTGATTTTTCGGATTATCTGAAGGTGCTCTGGAAAGAAATGCGGGTGGCTGTTTTGTGCGGCATTACACTGGCAGCGGCTAATTTTCTGAAGCTGATGATCATTGACAGGGTAAGCCTGCTGGTATCGGCTGTGGTATGTCTGACGCTGGTTATAGCGGTATTCCTGGCTAAGATTGTGGGCAGTATGCTTCCTTTGGCAGCTAAAAAGCTGGGCTTTGACCCGGCAGTTATGGCAAGTCCTTTTATTACCACCATTGTGGATGCGCTTTCTCTGCTGGTTTATTTCCAGATTGCCACCATGTTGCTTGGGATATAGGTTAACATAATGTGAGATTAAAAAGTTGTATATTGAAAGTGCTTTTGCAAATACAATGGTATTGCGAATTGATTAGTTTACATAACGCAGAAAGGGAAAAGGAAGAAAAAATGAGACCGGTAAATCCGAATGCCACAAAAGAGGCGGAAGATTTATTAAATTATCTTTATGAGGCTGCAGGGAAGGGGATTATTACAGGACAGCATACCCAGACCAATCCTATGGAGGAGATTTCCTATATCAGGGAGAAAACCGGCTTTACCCCTAAGCTTCAAGGCTTTGAATTGCTGGCATATTCCCCTAATATCAATTATGGGGATGCTTCCGAGGAATGCCTTACAGAGGTGGAGGAAAATAAAGGAACGGTGGAAACAGCCATTAAATGGGCCAAGGAAACAAATGGGATCGTTGCCATATGCTTTCACTGGTTTTCGCCTATAGGCGGAAGGGATAAAGCCTTCTATGCAAAGAATACGGATTTTGACGCTGTAGAGGTGCTTACGGAAGGAACGCCCGAAAGAGAAGCCTTTTATTCCGATATGGATGTAATTGCAAAGGAATTGCAAAAGTTTCAAAAGGAAGGGATTCCGGTTTTATTCAGACCTTTTCATGAAGCGGACGGCGACTGGTTCTGGTGGGGCGCAAAAGGAGACGCCGTGGGAAGAGAACTGTATAAGTTAATGTTTGGATATTATGTAAACCAAAAACATCTGGATAACCTGCTATGGGTATGGAATTCCCCGAAGGCGGAAGGATATCCCGGAGATGAGTATGTGGATGTGATTTCCAGGGATATTTATTTAACGGAGAAGAAAGCTACGGACTATAAAGAAGAGTATGAGGAATTGATTGCCAACACTACTGACCAAAAGGTGGCGGCGCTGGCGGAAGTAGGCTATATTCCCGATGTGGATATGTTAAAGGAAAGCAGGGTTCCATGGGCATTTTATATGTCATGGTCCAAAGAATTCTGCATTGGAGAGCAGTATAATACCGTGGCGGAAACCAGAAAGATGTATGAAAGTGATTATGCTATTAAATTGGGGCAGTAGGCTGAAATGTTAAAATAACTGTCCGGATGATAACGGGGAATCTGTTGGAATCTGCTGAAATACAGATATGGAAAGTGAAATTGCTCACTACTATGAAAAGAAAAACGGATGATAGTCCTTTTAATATATAGGATATCATTCGTTTTTTTAAATCTAGTTTACATAATTGATTAGATTATGTAAACTAGATTAAATCAATTAGTGTATTTTAAAATAAATATATTGGTTCTACAGGTTACCCCTTTTTAAATGACGCACGTTTTCTTAATGTGGGGTCCAGAATTTTTTTCCTGATACGCAGGCTTTCCGGCGTTACCTCCAACAATTCGTCGGTGTCAATAAAATCCAGAGCCTGCTCCAGGCTTAACACCTTGGGAGGCGTCAGCTTTAAGGCCTCGTCCGCACTGGAAGAGCGGGTATTGGTCAGATGCTTTGTTTTGCACACATTGATTTCAATATCCTCCGCTTTGCCGGTTTCTCCGATTACCATGCCGGCATAAACCTTTTCCCCGGGGGTAATAAATAAGGTTCCTCGTTCCTGAGCGCTGAATAAGCCGTAAGTAACGGCCTCGCCGGATTCAAAGGCGATTAAGGAACCGTTGCTTCTGTAGCTCAAATCTCCCTTGTAAGGGCCGTAGCCGTCAAAAATCGTATTCAAAATGCCGTTTCCCTTGGTATCTGTCATGAATTCTCCCCTGTAGCCGATCAGGCCTCTGGAAGGAATGGAAAATTCCAGCCTTGTATAGCCGCCGGAGCCGGTGCCCATGCTCTGCAGTTCTCCTTTTCTGGCGGAAAGCTTCTGGATGACCGCACCGGAAAATTCATCGGGAACATCAATATAAGCTAATTCCATAGGCTCGGTCTTTTTGCCGTTTTCATCGGTTTTATACAAGACTTCGGCCTTGGAAACCGCAAATTCAAAGCCTTCCCGGCGCATATTTTCAATGAGGACGGAAAGATGTAATTCGCCTCTTCCCGATACCTTATAAGAATCGGTATTCTCCGTTTCCTCCACACGCAGGG
>CAZDRM010000260.1:0-3039 GCA_964507745.1 uncultured Lachnospiraceae bacterium | reverse complement strand
TCATGGTACATGATTTTGACGGTTTTCCTCTGGGACGCGGTTTTATCAATACAGCATCCAAAATCCGCATCAGGATGATGACGAGGCAGAAGGAACAGGAAATTGACGAGGCATTTTTGTATCAAAGGGTAAAGGAAGCCTGGGAATACCGTAAAAGGACGGTGGATACAAAAAGCTGCCGCCTTATTTTCGGAGAAGCGGATTTTCTGCCCGGACTGGTTGTGGATAAGTTTGAGGACGTTTTGGTGGTGCAATCCCTGGCACTGGGAATTGATAGGCTGAAGCCGGCGATTTTGGAGCAGCTGAAAAAGGTTCTGTCAGAAGACGGTATCCGTATCCGGGGCATTTATGAAAGAAGCGACGCCAAGGTTCGGAAGCAGGAAGGCATGGAGCCTTACAAGGGATTTATAGGAGAACCCTTTGATACCTATGTGCAGATTGTGGAAAACGGTGTGAAATACATAGTAGATGTAAAGGACGGGCAAAAGACGGGATTTTTCTTAGACCAGAAATACAACCGGTTTTCCATCCATAAATTGTGTAAGGATGCAAGAGTCCTTGACTGCTTTACCCATACAGGTTCCTTTGCGCTGAATGCAGGAATTGCAGGCGCAAAAGAAGTAACCGGTGTGGATGCCTCGGAGCTTGCAGTCAGACAGGCGCAGGAAAACGCTTTATTAAACGGACTGCAGGAGCGGGTTTCTTTTATCTGTGAGGACGTGTTTGAACTGCTTCCACGGTTAGAGGAGCAGGGAGAGAAGTATGATGTGGTTATTTTAGACCCGCCTGCTTTTACTAAATCCCGGAATTCCATTAAAAATGCGGTAAAGGGCTATCGGGAAATCAATTTAAGAGCCATGAAGCTGGTAAAGGACGGCGGCTTCCTATGCACCTGTTCCTGCTCCCATTTTATGGACTATGAGCTGTTTACAAAGACTATCGGGCAGGCTGCTAAAAATGTCCATAAACGCTTACGTCAGGTGGAATACAGGACACAGGCGCCGGATCATCCCATTCTCTGGGCGGCGGACGAGTCCTATTATCTGAAGTTTTATATTTTTCAGGTAGTGGATGAGAAGTAGAATTTTAATGGATAAAAAGTAAAATAAGAAAATGCGGCAGTGGGTAGAATTAAAATCCCATTGCCGCATTTTTGTTATTTTTTATCCGGCGGCGTTGTATCATTGGTTAAGCCGCCTATATAATCTAATGACACATGATAGAATTTGGCAAGAGTGATTGCCAATTCAAATGGAAGCTCTCTTTTCCCGGTTTCGTAATTGTGATAAGTAGTTCTCTGCATATGAAGTATATCGGCAAGTTTTCTTATGGACAAATCGCTATCTTCCCTTAAATCTCTTAGTCTCGGATAATATCCCATGCAACATCACCTCGTTGACAGTGTACAACAAATGATGTACAATTATTTTAACTGTCCAACGTACGGCGGACAAACGAGAGGAGAGAAGGCAAAGATGAAGAAAAGATTAATTACAGTGTTTCTAATTGGTGCTTTTATCATGAGTATATTGTCAGCCTGTGGAAATGCTTCACAGGAAAGTACCGAGGTAACGTCCCCTGCGGCGGAGATTGCAGAAAAAGACGATAACCAAGAAGAAACTGATAAGGAAACTGAAGAAGAAGCCGATACGGCTAAACAGGAAGAAGCCAATGCGGCTTATGAGGCAGGGTATAACTGCTTGTATGGCGAGAATGGAAAGGAAATCGACCTTGAAGAAGCTTATACTAATTTTAATCATGCCTTGGAACTGGGAGTGACAGAAGCAAATTTTTACTTGGGTATATTATGCGACTGGTACAATATTCCCAAACGGGATTATGAAAAGGCAAAGGCATATTATGAAGCGGCGGGGGACAATTCCAGTGCCCAGGTGGCTTTGGGCTTCTTGTACTATAATGGACAAGGGGTGGAGCAGGATGTAGAAAAAGCACAGGAACTGTTTGATGCTGCTATTGAACAGGGAGATAATGGAGGATATCTGGGCAACGTCTTCATATCTTATGATAAAGGAGATTATACCACTGCTCTTGATAATTGTAACAAGGTTTTGGAAGGGTCAGAACGAATATTTCTTGCAGCGGCAATGAACGAAATTGGCCATTTGTATTATAATGGACAAGGGGTAGAACAGGACTATGCACAAGCCTTGGAATGGTATAGAAGGGGCGCTGATTTAGGGAATTCAGATGCAATGATTGAAATGGGCAGTATGTATCTTTATGGACAAGGGGTAGAACAAGGCTATACACAAGCTTTAGAGTGTTTTAAAAAGGCGGCTGATTTAGGTAAGGAAAATGCAATGGGGTGGCTTGGCTATTTGTATTATAATGGAATGGGTGTAGAACAGGACTATACGCAAGCCTTGGAGTATTTTAAAGAGGGGGCTGATTTAGGAGATCCAAGTGCAATGAATAATCTTGCCGGTATGTATTTTTATGGACAAGGGGTAGAGCAGGACTATGCACAAGCTTTGGAGTGGTATGAAAAGGCGGCTGATTTAGGATATACAGAAGCGATGAAGAGTCTTGCCGGTATGTACATGGATGGCAGGGGCGTAGAAGAGAATGTAGATATAGCACAGGAATGGTATAATAAAGCCGAAGAAGCAAAATAAGTGAAACATAATATAAAACAGTCAGGGGATATTCCGGAAAATATTTTGGAATATCCTTTTCTATTTATAATAAAAAGTTTCTTTTAACTTCATATTTGTGATAAACACTAGATTGTGGTATACTCATTAGTAAAAGTAAGCAAGTGAGAGACTGCGAAGCCGGCAGGGTGCAAAAAAGATTATTGCTGCCGGACCCTTTAAAAACGTCGGCACTTGGATTTCGCTAAGCTTGCGAAGCGAAATCCTTAGTACCGTTACGTTTTTAACGGAGCGAAAGCGTGTCCAAAGCAATAACCTTTTTTGTATCCTGCCGGCTTCGCAGTCTCTCACTTGCGACAAAGGCACAAACAAGGAGAAAGAAATGAAAAGAGCGATTATTACCGTTTTAGGAAAAGATACAGTC
>CAZDRM010000259.1:0-3049 GCA_964507745.1 uncultured Lachnospiraceae bacterium | reverse complement strand
CGCCAAAAAGTATCCTTCATTCCCCAATCGCCACATTCACAGCGGTATCAAAAAAGCCCAAAAAGAGAGGCTCACCAGTCGCCCCGGTGAACCCCTCCAAGCCCGAAATCCCTTGATTTCAAGCCATTTTCTTATACTTTCGCCAAATCGTTCCACTACTCCGCCATGCCACCCTCCATTCCGCTTCGCTTCATGTCGGGTGCGGGCTTCGCCCTATGAGTCCAGTCAGAAACATCCTTTTGTGAGCAAGCTCCCAACGGCTGTTCCTGCCAGTCCTCGCATGGCTCATTGCCATCGCATCAATTATTGATCGCCGCCTGCGCCGCCGCCAATTTTGCAATAGGCACACGGTAAGGAGAACATGACACATAGGTCAGTCCAACCTTATGGCAAAACTCGATACTGCTGGGATCTCCGCCGTGCTCGCCACAAATACCCATCTTGATATTCGGTCTGGTGGTACGTCCCTTTTCTGCAGCCATCTGTACCAGCTGTCCTACACCGCTCTGATCCAGTCTTGCGAAGGGATCTGATTCGTAAATCTTGTTGCGGTAATAATCATTTAAGAATTTGCCCGCATCATCTCTGGAGAATCCAAAGGTCATCTGGGTCAAATCGTTGGTTCCAAAGGAGAAGAACTCTGCCTCTTCAGCAATTTCATTTGCAAGAAGGGCTGCACGGGGAATCTCAATCATAGTACCGATATGATACTGGATGTCGGAATTTTTCTCTTTCTTAACTTCCTCAGCCACCTGTACAACTACATCCTTAACAAATTTCAGCTCTTTCTTCTCTCCTACAAGAGGAATCATGATTTCAGGAACTACATCATAGCCTTTTTCATTCTTCACTTCAATCGCAGCTTCCATAACCGCTCTGGTCTGCATCTTTGCAATTTCCGGATAGGTAACTGCAAGACGGCATCCCCTGTGTCCCATCATGGGGTTGAACTCATGGAGAGAATCACAGATTTCCTGTACATCTTCTGCAGTCATCAGCATTTCTACTGCCAGATCATCGATATCTCCCTGATCTGTAGGCACAAACTCATGAAGCGGCGGATCTAAGAAACGGATGGTAACCGGTCTTCCTTCCATAACCTCATATAATGCCTTAAAGTCTCCCTTCTGATAAGGAATCAAAGCGTTTAATGCTTTTTCTCTCTGCTCCAGAGTCCTTGCCAGAATCATCTGACGGATTTTGGGAATTCTGTCAGGCTGGAAGAACATATGCTCTGTACGGCAGAGACCGATACCCTCTGCACCGTATTTAATAGCGTTTGCCGCATCTGCAGGCGTATCCGCATTGGTGCGTACCTGAAGCTTGCGGTACTCGTCCGCCCATTCCATAATCCTGCCGAAGTTGCCGGTAACGCCGGCTTCTTCTGTCTTAATATCTCCCAGATAAATGTTACCGGTGGAGCCGTCTAAGGAAATATAATCGCCTTCCCTGATAACATGTCCGCCTAACTCAAATACTCTTTCTTCTTCATTAATGGCAATATCGCCACAGCCGGAAACACATGCGGTTCCCATACCTCTGGCTACAACGGCCGCATGGCTTGTCATACCGCCGCGGACAGTTAAAATACCTTCTGCCGCATGCATACCTTCAATATCCTCGGGGGAAGTCTCCAGACGAACCAGCACAACCCTGTCGCCTGTCTTTTCATGAACATCCTTTGCCGTCTCCGCCGTAAAGTAAACCTTACCTGCTGCAGCTCCCGGGGATGCGGGAAGGCCTTTTCCGATAACCTCGCCGTTCTTCAAAGCCTCTGCGTTAAAGGTAGGGTGTAACAGCTGGTCTAAGGATTTAGCCTCAATACGAAGCACTGCTTCCTTGGGTGTAATCTTGCCTTCGTCCACCAGGTCGCAGGCAATCTGTAAAGCAGCCTGTGCGGTACGCTTACCGTTACGTGTCTGAAGGAAGTACAGCTTCTTATCCTCAATGGTAAATTCCATATCCTGCATATCGCGATAATGCTCTTCCAGCTTATTGGCAATTTCCATAAACTGCTGGTAGCATTCGGGCATGTCCTGCTCAAGTCTGGTAATAGGCTGTGGTGTGCGGACACCTGCCACAACGTCCTCGCCCTGTGCGTTGATCAGGTATTCTCCGTAAATACCCTTTGCACCGGTGGAAGGATTTCTCGTAAAGGCAACGCCCGTACCGGATGTTTCTCCCATATTACCGAATACCATAGCCTGTACATTAACGGCTGTTCCCCAGTCGCCGGGAATATCGTTCATACGTCTGTACACAATGGCACGTTCATTGTCCCATGAACGGAATACAGCTTTTACCGCTTCCATCAACTGTACCTTGGGATCCTGAGGGAAATCAGAACCCATTGCATCTTTATAAATACCTTTAAAGGTATCGATAACGCCTTTTAAATCCTCGGCAGTCAGGTCCGTATCAAATACCGGCTCATTCTCTCCTCTGCCAAGAACCGCTCTCTTCTTATCCTTTACGTCATCCAGCACTCTTTCGAAATGGGATTTGGGAACCTCCATAACTACATCCGAGAACATCTGGATAAATCTCCGGTAGGAATCATAGGCAAATCTCTCATTGCCTGTCTTTTTCGCAAAGCCCTCTACAGCTACATCGTTTAACCCCAGATTCAGAATGGTATCCATCATACCGGGCATGGATGCCCTTGCACCGGAACGAACTGAAACCAGAAGCGGATTTTCTGTATCTCCGAATTTTTTGTTCTGTTTCTCTTCCAGCTTGGAAAGTGCATCGAAAATCTGTCCCTGAATTTCCTCGGGAATCGTCTTTCCGCTGTTGTAATATTCCGTACAAGCTTCTGTTGTAACGGTAAATCCCTGCGGAATAGGAAGTCCTAAATTTGTCATCTCTGCAAGATTGGCGCCTTTTCCGCCCAGCAGATTACGCATGTCGGCGTTTCCTTCTTCAAATAAGTAGACCCATTTGTTAGACATCATCTAACCCCCTTAAATAAATTTGTGTAGAACACTACGAATAGTATAACATTTGTCCCGCCTTTTCGTATACAAAAAATATGTAAATTTCCTCTAAA
>CAZDRM010000258.1:0-3069 GCA_964507745.1 uncultured Lachnospiraceae bacterium | reverse complement strand
TCCCCCACCAACCCAGAAAGGACCCCTCATGCTTAGAATAGCCATTTGCGACGACTCCGAAGACGACCGTGAAATACTAAAATCCCTATTAGAAAAAAACTACATTTCCCCCGACGAAAATGTAGTCTACGAATTTTCCTCCGGCAAAACCGCCGTCAGCTTTTTAAAAAACCACCCCGGAGAAATCGACCTCCTTTTTCTGGACATCGAAATGCCCGGGTTGAGCGGTATGGAAGCTGCCGAACAGATCCGCGCCTTCGACACCTCCATCCAGCTTATTTTCGTAACAGGCTATCCCGACTATGTATTTGACGGCTACAGGGTACAGGCCATGGACTATCTCATGAAGCCGGTAAAAGAAAGCCGCTTACGTGAAGTACTGGAACGCATCCGTACCTTCCTGGGTTACAAAAACCGCTATTACTGCCTGAAAAATACGGAAGGCTCCTACCGCTTTTTCTATTCGGATATTTCCTATTTTTACAGTGACCGCCGGAAGATCATTTTGGTATCCGGGGATAAAGAAATTGATTTTTACGGAAGACTGGATGCTTTAGAAGGGGAACTGGACGATTCGTTTGTCCGCATCCACCAGCGTTATTTAGTCAACGCCTCCCATGTGGAAAAAATCGGACACTCCTCAGTCATCGTTGACGGAAAGGAACTTCCCGTCAGCCGCTCATTAAAAGAAAATGCTGTCAAAAAACTGGCAGCCGCCATGCTGAAAGGACTATAAAAATGTACGTTGTTCAGATACTGACCTATATCTTTGTACCAATATCTGTATTTTTCTGCTATAAATCCCTAAACTCGTTTTTAACCCCTAAAAAGGGAGTGTTCTATTTTCTGCTGAGGCTGGCAGGCTCTTCTTTATTATGCGGCATGGTCATTTATATCGGAGACCTGATCAATTTCATTCCTACCCTGCTTATTTTTACCATAACTACCTGCCTGTGCTACGAACATTCTCTGTGGCAGAACCTGACCACGGCCTGCATGTTTTCTTCCCTAGGCCTTTCTTTTTCCGCATTGGTTTCAGAACTGGTGTCCACAGAATTATGGCATCCTGTCAAAGCTCTTGGCTGGCTTCTTCTGTATTTATCCATCCGAAAATACCATTCAAGAGAAGATTATCAGCTTTCAGACTCCCTCTGGAAGCTTCTGCTGTTTTTAACAGCCACACCTTTAGGCATTGTCATAACACTGATTACCACGCTGCCTATAAGTGTAGAAGATATGGGGGATATCCTTTTATGCCGTTTTTTTGAGGCGGTTGTAAGACCTACTGTCTACATTCTGTTTTTCTTCGCTATTCTCTCCTTTTACGGACTGCTCCGTTCCATTAATATTCTGGCCAGACAATACAGAATGGAACAGGACCAGGTACTATATGAAATGAACCGCCAGTATTATGGGCAGTTGGAGCAGAACCAGTTTGAAATCAGAAAGCTCCGACACGATATGGTGCATCATCTGCAGGCCCTTACTCTTCTTTCGGACGACGCCAGAACCGATTACCTGAATGACCTTTTAGAAACCCCTTCATTGAAATATAGCACGGGCTTCTGCCAAAACCAGGTGGTAAACGCGGTTATCAATGCAAAAATGCCCCGCATAAAAGCTACTTCCATCGATTTTCATTGCAAGCTTTCCATCCCCGAAGACATTCCCATGGAGAAAATAGATTTGTGCACCCTTTTTGCCAATTGTCTGGACAATGCCATTGATGCCTGCGAAAAGTTTTCCTCTGTTGTTTCCTCCATGAAGACAATTTCTCTGGAAGCCAGATACGACAAGGGAATCTTTCTCCTCCAATGCAAAAATCCCCTGCCAGATTCCCTTCTGACAGAGGACGGAAAAATCATTACCAGTAAAAAAGACCGGAAAATGCATGGAATCGGCATTCCCAGCATCCGTGAAGCAGCCGGACGGTATCACGGAACTGTAGAGACTGCGGTTTCGGACGGGGAATTTATTCTGCTGGTAAATATTATTTTGTCATAAAGCATTACATTGCTTCAAAATATTGATTCGCCATTCTTTTTATTATGCTTAATTTAATACAAACTCTGCATAAATCATATATTCATCAAAGTCTCCGGTTCCCCGGAAATCATGGACAACCTTTTTTATCCTGTAATTACCCGGAGCAAGCGGTCCGTGAAGCCATTCCCAGTCTATTTTTTTCTCCGTTTTTGAACCCGGCTCAATGAGATAAGCCACAGCATCAAATGCGTAATTTTCTGATTCAGACCCCTCTACAGGCCCCGGAAGCGCCTCCCATTTCCCGTCTGTTAACCGTTCAATGGCATAATCCGCCCCGAAGTCCAGTTCGCCCGTGGGAGCCTCTTTATCATATTGGTCGAAAACAAGGGTTACTCCTGTGGGGGATATATCTTTCAGGGAAAGCTGCAGGGCAATTTCTTCTATCTCCGATTCTTTGCTGTAGACATATGCCCCGCCTTCTTTTACCGTCCCGTCAAAGGACAGAGTATCCAGAATCTCCAAAACCTGACTGCCATATTGGCTCCACCATCCATCCACGGAACAGGTAAGGGCAACCACGCCTTCATATTGTTCCTGAAAGGAAATGTAATCCCAGTATTCGTGACCGTCATAGGTGCCAATGGATGCCTTGCTGCCGGCAATCACTGCCTCTTCTGTAGAAAGACCCGTTCCGCAGACTCCAAAGAAATCTATATAAGCAAGTTCGATATACCCTTCCGTTACCCCTTTCGGATAAAAGTGAATCCCGTACAGGCCGTTTATAAGACTATCGCTGTCCACGGGACAGGCTTCATAGTCCCAGCCCTCAGGCAGGGACAGGGAAATCTGCCCATAAGGACCGTCCTGCACTGCGACGACAGCCTCTTTATTCTCTGTCTGCTCCTCTGGTGTTTCTTTACCAGATTTACTTTCGTCCGCATCCTCTTCTCTTCCGTTTCCGGATGCATTTTCAGTCTGTTCTTCAGATATTTCAGCTCCGTTTGTATCTTCATTCTGATTTTCAGAATCTATGCTGTTTCCACACCCGTATAATAACAGGCTGATTGAAAGGATTGATATGAT
>CAZDRM010000257.1:0-3084 GCA_964507745.1 uncultured Lachnospiraceae bacterium | reverse complement strand
AGAAACGAGCGGCATTTATATGAAAAACTGTATGATAAAAACAACCTTGAGAGAAATCAAAAGCAGCTTCGGACGCTATCTTGCCATTATGTCCATTGTGGCGCTGGGAGTAGGATTTTTTGCGGGGCTGAGAGTGACCACTCCTGCCATGGTAAGAGCCGGGGACAGCTATACAAAGGAAAATGCTTTATATGATTACCGGTTATTGAATACCCTGGGCTTTGAGGAGGAAGATGTGGAAGCCTTTTTAAAAAGCGATGTGGTTCTGGTCGCAGAGGGCAGCGTAACGGAGGATTTTATCTGCGGGACGGATTCGGGAGAAGTATATGTGGTTAAGGCCCATTCCCTTACAGAGGATGTGAACCGTGCTGTTCTGAAAGAGGGCCGTCTGCCGGAGGCGGATGACGAATGCGTGCTGGACAGCCGTGCGCTGTCCCTGTCGGGATTGACGGAGCTTTCCCTGGGGGACGAGCTTAAGTTTAGCGACAGCAATGATCAGGATACCTATGATGCTTTTACCTATGACGCCTATAAGGTGGTTGGTATTGTGGATTCGCCCTATTATCTTAACTATGAAAGGGGCACTTCCAATCTGGGCAGCGGAAAAGTAAGCGCTTTTGTTTACATACCCATAGGTGGATTTACGGCGGAATATTATTCTGAGATTTTTGTTTCATTAGAGGAAAAGGAAGGGCTTTTTACAGACGAATATGACGCCCTGATTGAAAAAACGGAAGATGAAATGACAGCTATCTGTGAAGCCCAGGCTATGCGGCGGTATGATTCCATTATGGAAGAAGCGAATGAAGAGCTGGATGACGCCCAGCAGGAACTGGATGATGCAAAGAAAGAGCTGGACGATAAAAAAGAGGAAGCTGAAAAAGAGCTGGCGGACGCTTATGATGAACTGACTGATGCGGAGAAGGAATTAGACGACGCGGAAAGAGAATTGAATAAAAAAGAACGGGAACTGAATGACCAGGAAAATAACCTCCTTGCCATTCCCGAGCCTATGAGACCGGCGGAAGCGGTGGCGGCAATTGAAGGCGGAAGGGCGCAGATTCGAAGCGGACGGGCAAGAATAGCGGATTCCCGCAAGGAAATTGAAGACGGCTGGACGGACTATGAAGAGGCAAAAGCGGAATTTGACGAAGAAATAGCAGATGCCGAGAAGAAGTTAGCGGATGCCCAGAAGGAACTGGATGACGCCAGAGAAGAGGTGGAGGACATTGAAGAGCCGGACAGCTTTGTGCTGAAGAGAGACAGCAATGTGGGCTATGTCTGCTTTGAAAATGACTCCGATATCGTGCGTTCCATTTCCACGGTGTTTCCTTTATTTTTCTTTCTGGTGGCGGCCTTAGTCTGCATGACTACCATGAACCGTATGGTGGAGGAACAGAGGACGCAGATTGGAGTGCTGAAGGCTCTGGGCTACAGCGGAGCCAGAATTATGGGAAAATATGTCTTTTATGCAGGAAGTGCGGCAATTGTGGGCGGCGTTGCAGGATTTTCCTTCGGCAGTTATTTATTTCCGGAGGTAATCTGGTCGGTTTATGATCTGATGTACGGATTTGCCCCCGTAGATTATCTGTTTGATATGCCTTTATTTATACTCTCCATGGGGGCGGCGCTGTTATGTTCCGTGGGCGCTACCTTTTTTACCTGCCGGGTGGAGCTTTTAAGCACGGCGGCGGATTTGATTCGGCCCAAAGCGCCGAAAAACGGAAAAAGGATTCTTATGGAGCGGATTACCTTTATCTGGAACAGGCTGAAGTTTTTGCAGAAGGTGTCCATCAGGAACCTGTTCCGTTATAAAAGGCGTTTCTTTATGATGGTTATAGGAATTGGCGGCTGTACTGCCCTTCTGGTAACGGGATTCGGTATCAAGGATTCCATAGGGGGTACGGTAGATAAACAGTATGATGAAATACAGACCTACGATCTGCTGGTTTCCTTTGACAAAGGCCTGACAGAGGCACAGGCGGAGGCCTTTGAAGAAGAGACGGAAGAGGTATCGGACGGCTTCCTTTGTGTCAGGGAGGAAGCGGTTAATTTACAGACTGCCAAAGGCGATAAGGAGTGTACACTGGTTGTTCCCCAAAGTACGGAAAATCTGGGAGAGTTTTTGGACCTTCATACTGCCGAGGGAGAAGCTATTCCCTATCCCGGAAAAGGAGAAGCTGTGCTTACCGGGAAAATGGCGGACAAATGTAATTTAGAAGTGGGAGATACGCTTGTTTTCAGGGATGATGATATGAATACCTTTACCTGCAAGATCAGCGGCATCTGTGAAAATTTTGTATACAATTATGTATATATTAACGGCGAGACCTATGAAGAGAGCGTATCGGAAGAGCCGGAATTTGCCCATGCATTTGTATCCGTCAAAGAGGAACTGGATCTGCATGAGGCGGCGGCGCAGGTAACGGAGGCTGACCATGTCAGCGGCGTATCGGTCAACCAGGATTTCAGGGAGCGGTTTGACAATATGATGAAGAGCCTTAACTATATCGTTCTGCTGATTATTGTATGTGCGGGAGCGTTGGCCTTTATCGTCCTTTATAATCTGACAAACATTAATATTACGGAGCGAATCAGGGAAATTGCCACGATCAAGGTGCTGGGCTTTTATCCCGGGGAAACCGCATCCTACGTCTTTAAGGAAAACTTTGTTTTAACTGCAATCGGTGCAGGCATCGGATTATTGCTTGGAGTTGCCCTCCACAAATTTGTTATGTTTAATATTGATATTGATGCGGTGGCTTTCGACGAACGCATTGCAGCATTCAGTTTTGTTTTAAGCTTTATTATCACGTTCCTGTTTACGGTATTTGTGGATGTGGTCATGTACTTTAAGCTGGATAAGATTAATATGGTGGAATCGTTGAAATCCATAGAATGATGGCTGTGTGCAGGAATCAAAAACAGAAAAGAAAATTTACTGTAGATAGAAAGTAGAAAATTATAATTTATACTCTCCATGTGAATGCGTGGAGGGTATTTTTTATGGCATTGCGACTGTCATTTGAGCCTTCTCCACCTATTCAAAATAGTAATATAGGTATACGTTAATTACAAGGTTTT
>CAZDRM010000256.1:0-3094 GCA_964507745.1 uncultured Lachnospiraceae bacterium | reverse complement strand
ATTTTCTTAAACACTTCCCCGATTTCATTTTGTATTAATTCGTCAATGTTCATTTCATCTACCATACCATACTTACCCATGAAGCTGTCAACCCATAAAGCATGTTTCGCGATGCTTTCTATGGACCTTATATCTTTTTTGCCTAAAATAGCGGCTTTTAATTCCTCCATTTCATCCTTGAGCCTTGCAGGGAGCACCGCCAGTCCCATAACCTCAATGAGACCGATATTTTCTTTCTTGATATGATGGTACTCTTCCCATGGATGATATACTCCCAAGGGATGCTCTTCGGTAGTAATATTGTTCCGAAGCACCAGATCCAATTCATACCTTCCGTCCCTGATTCTGGCAATGGGAGTAATGGTGTTGTGGGGTTCCCCCTCTGTCTCGGCAAAAATAAATGCCTCCTCGTCCGAGTACCCTCTCCATGCATGAAGGATTTTATCCGCCAGCTCTATGATTTTTCCACTGTCCTCTCCGTTTAACCGGATAACCGACATAGGCCATTTTACGATTCCCGCTTTTATATCCTCAAAGCCTTCAAATACCACTTCCTTTTCAATCAGGGCTTTTGCCATGGCAAAGGTATAATTGCCGCCCTGAAAATGGTCATGGCTTAAAATGGAACCTCCCACAATGGGAAGGTCCGCATTAGAGCCTACAAAATAATGGGGAAACTGCCTGATAAAATCAAACATCTTTTCAAAGGTGTCCCTGTTAATTGCCATGGGCACATGCTCCCCGTTAAATACGATACAGTGCTCGTTGTAATACACATAGGGGGAATACTGGAAGCCCCACTTTTTCCCCTGTATTTCGATGGGTATGATTCTATGGTTTTCCCTTGCAGGATGATTGATTCTCCCTGCATATCCTTCATTCTCCATACAAAGCTGGCACTTAGGATAGGAAGCGGATTTCATGGTTCCCGCAAGGGCTATCATCTTGGGATCTTTTTCCGGCTTGGAAAGATTAATGGTAATGTCAATGTCTCCGTATTCCGTGGAAACCACCCATTTTTTGTCCCTTGCAATCCTGTAGGTTCTGATATAGTCAGAAGCCTTGCTCAAACGGTAATAATAATCCGTCGCCTCTTTGGGAGATTTTTCGTACTTTTCCCGGAATATCCTGATCACTTCCCCCGGTCTCGGCATCAATGCGTTCATTACTTTTGTATCAAACAAATCCTTGAGTACAACCGAGTCCTGCTCTATAATATTTTTCTCCAGGGCATAATCAAGGATTCCCTTTAAAGTTTCCTCCAAGTCAGAAGGGGTTTTTATTTTTTTAACCTCTCCCGGCTCCTCGTAAGTATCCATTTTCAATATCTCCAACAATATGTTGGTGGTATAAACCCTGTCGCAGGGCTCCAGAAGGCCATTGTCTATGCCATATTCCACTAATTGTTTTATATAAGTATAAATCATGACTTTCTCCTTCCTGATACGCTATAGCTTTCACAAATACTAAATTCTAATTCCGCCATAGGGCCTTACCTTCAACACATGGCATGTACCCTCGCCAAATATGGATTCCATAAATGTCCGATATTCCTCTACAGCTTCATTTTCCACAAAGGCCTGTATGGTTCCGGCAAAACCGCCTCCGTGAACTCTGCACACGCCTCTGTTCTTCAGCACATATTCACTGGCTCCTAATGCAACGGTCATATTCTGGATATGAGGCTCCTTAGGGCTGTAAATGTTCTGCAAAAGCTTGGCGGAGGAGTCGCCGCTTCGTTTTATCACATCCAGAAATCCTGTGAAATTGTCTTTCTTTAAGGCATCCACACCTTCCTTTACCCGCTGCTGCTCCGTAAAGAAATGCATTGCCCGAAGGACGCATCTGTCATTCATATTTTCTCTGAGCTTTGCTATATTTCCAAAAAACTCCGAAGGTTCCACTTCCCTTAAAAGCTTCTTCTGAAAGAATGCAGCCACCTGGCCCATTTCCTCAGGAATCGCCGCATAGTCATCCGTCAGATCCGCATGAGAACCCTTGGTGTCTACAATACACAGGCTGTATGCATTTTTCTCAAAATCACAAGGCACCTGTTCAATAACAGGATTTTCTTTCTCTTTAAAATCAATATAAATCAAACCACCCACGCTGCACGCCATCTGGTCCATGAGTCCGCAGGGCTTGCCGAAATATTCATTTTCCGCAAACTGTCCCGCTTTTGCGATATCCACTGAAGATATGGACATTCCGTTATACAGTCCCGAAAATATTGTTCCTATGAGGCTCTCAAAGGCGGCGGAAGAAGACATTCCCGCTCCCATGAGCACATCGCTTGTCACATAAGCTTCAAACCCGCCAATGCTGTAGCCCATTTTTTGAAGCCCTGCCGCAACGCCTCTGATCAGGCTTTTCGTCGTTTCTTTCTCCTCTTCCTTCTTTTCCAGATCATGAATGTCCATTTCTATCATGGGATAATCGCCGGATACCAGCCTGACCTTCTCGTTCTCTGCGGGAGCCGTTACCGCTATGGCGTCCAGATTAATGGAAGTCGCCAGCACATGGCCGTTTTGGTGGTCTGTGTGGTTTCCGCACACCTCGCTCCTGCCCGGCGCACTGTATAACTCCACTTCCTTTTCCCCAAATAATTCCTTGAATTTTTCCAGCGCATTCACGTACCGCTTTCTGTTGTAAGCGACTAACCCTTCGTCCACGTAGACATCTTTGATTTTGCCGTCATACATTCCATTTTTCATTTCATCCCTGATTACATTCAGATTTTTCATTGCCTGCTCCCTCCCACACTATTTTTTACCGTACCTTTTCATAAATTTGCAAACAATGTTTTATATATGCATTTGTCAGCTGTCACAGTTATCCTTAACTTTTCTTGATTGTACTATAAATATTTCCATTAAGATATGTTTCACGGTTACAAAAACATGTCCATTTGTTAAATGATTTCCTTGCATTTTATGCCTGCATATGATAAGTAATACTTAGTATCTGTCATTTTCTTTAGAATATAAAAAAATGCCGTCGCTTCATGAAAGGCAGACCGCAGAAAGAGACACTATATGGAAAAAAGTATTTGTATTGAAGTTCCCAAAGCAGCTGAATCGGATTTGTATCTGAA
>CAZDRM010000255.1:0-3102 GCA_964507745.1 uncultured Lachnospiraceae bacterium | reverse complement strand
TACCATATTTCTTACCATATAAGCCGAAAATCCCAATTCATTCAATTCTGACATAAAAAATATCTTTTTAAAGTCTGGAATTTTTTTTGTTTCCATTGTTATCTCCTTTTTGATGTCGCGCTAAAATACTATATTAACACATATTATAACCCATGATAGTTTTATTTATCAACAACAAACTTTATTATAATTAGGAAATTTTATACATTTTCCTAATTTTGATTAAACCGTACCTTTATAGAACCGAACCAAAAAACACACACCATTTCCGTTTACTTCATTGCAAACGTTCAGTTTCCCACTCTGTTTCCGAATAATTGTATTAGCCAGTGCTAACCCAATTCCATACCCTTCTTTTTCCGCCTTTCTTCCTTTATAGAATCTTTCCAATATATGGGGCATATCCTCCTTCGATATAGTTTCCCCGTCATCTGCAATTTTTAATTCCACAAAAAGAGGATTGTCTTTTGCGCTTATCTGAATGGTTCCTTCCATACCTGTATGCTCTACGCAGTTTTTTAAAATATTGGAAAACGCTTCTACAGACCATCCGAAATCTCCTGAGTAGCACAGGCTTTCGTCTATGGAATCCAAAAAATGTATTTCTTTTACTTCCATAGGAATCTGCAAAGGTTCTGCCGCTTTTTTGATTACCTCTTTCAGGTAAATATTTTCTTTTTTCAGCGTAGTTGTTCCCGATTCAATGGATGCAAGCTTTAATAGGGAAGTGATCAGCCAGTCCGTGCGCTCTAAAAGACTTTTCATTTTCCGCATAATATCCGCTTTTTCTTCTGGTTCAAGCCCCTCATCCTCCAGACGCAGTAACAGCAGCCTGAAGGCTGTCATGGGCGTTTTCATCTGATGGGAAATATCCGCAATAAAATTTTCCAGATATTCTTTATCCTGCTCCAAAAGTTCTGCCTGTTCCTTCAGTCGCAAAGTTGCTTTATAGATTTCACTGCTTAAAACAGAAAGTTCCCCTTCCTCATCCGAAAGCATATTCAGGTTTTCATTTCCATGGAGTATGCTGTTAAGATTTTCACTTAGCTCTCCAATCTTTTTGTACCGGTATGCAGTAAAAGAAAAGAACATAATTCCCAGACCTGCACAGGCTACTGTCACACACAGTCCTGCTGCCGTTCCAACGAAAAAAGCTCCTGTGATAAAAATCAAGGAGCATATTATATAAATTCCAAATTGTGTTTTTATTTCAGGATTTCGAAAAAACATTTTAATTACCTACCTTGTACTCTAAAGAGTATAAACACCCTAAAGGGCATGAATGCTCTAAAGAATATAAATACCCTAAGGGCATAAATATCCTAATCCCCGTATAGTTTTAATAATCTGCGGCGCGCCGGGATCATCCTCAATTTTCTCCCGCAGACGTTTGATATATACCGTCAGGGTATTATCATTCACGTAATCTCCCGCTATATCCCAGATTTCGTCCAACAGCCGCTTCCTGGATAAAACCTCCCCCTGATGGCCTAAGAAAATCAATAAAAGTCTGTATTCTAATGCAGATAAAACAATCTCCTGCCCGTCCTTTGACACAACAGCTTTTAAGGTGTCTACCGTTAAATTCCCCAGTTTAAAAACCGCCTGAGTTTTTCCGCATCTTCTCAGCACATTTTTAATACGGGAAACCAGTTCCAGTGGCTTAAAGGGTTTCACCACATAATCATCCGCCCCTAACTCAAACCCTGTTACAATGCTGGGCTCATCTCCCATTGCCGTCAGCATAATAACGGGAATATCCCGCTCTTTTTTTATTGTACTGCAAAAGGAGTAACCGTTTCCGTCAGGAAGATTTAGGTCCAGCAAAATCAGATCAAAGGTTTCCTGTTCCGTCAGATGGAAGGCTTCTTCCCTGGAATAAGCGGATGCCATAAAAAAGCCCTCTTCTTTTAGCAGAATCTCCAGATTTGCTACAATCTCTTTGTCATCCTCTACAATTAAAATCCGATTCATTTTTAATCCCGTCTCTCGCCTTCATTATCAAAACACTCACAAAACCTTGCCGCAAATGCCGGTTCTTCATCCTTTACATACAAATGGGAAATATCCCCGTAAGCGCTCATACGGAAGTAAGCAATTCCTTTTCTGCGTTCTTCGGTTACAATGGTCGCTACTGAAGTAGGCGCTGCACAAAGTCCATGCCACAAAACCATGGGCGAAATTCCCAAAAGATGCCCTAATAATACACAGCCCACTCCGAAATGGCAGAATAATGCAATGGTGTCATTATTAGGCTCTTTTGCCTCATAAAAATGTCCTTTTCTCACATATCCGTGCTTTTCCAGCAATGCATCAAAATTTTCAACGACCCAGTCATATTCTTCTTTGACTTTTCCCTCACTCAATATGTCTGACTCAAACCACTTATCATATTGATAAAAGTTCTCCCGTTCAGTCCAATCCTGAGGCAGCCAGTCCCATGTGATGGATTTTTCTTCCTTATCGGGGCGTGCAATCCGCGGAGCAAATTCCCGAAGCCACGGACATTCTATTGCCTGCCGGTTCATTTTCTCCAATGTAAGGGACGCCGTATCCTTTGCCCGTCCTAAAGGCGATACATAAAATTCTTTTATATCCAGCTTCGCAATGCGCTCCGATAAATACTCCGCTTCCTTCCAGCCTTTCTCCGTCAGGGAATCAATGGTATAGTCGGGATCTCCGTGTCTTATTAATAAAATTTTCATCTGGTTTCATTCCTTTTGTATCATTATATACTTTATGATGATTACCTCTGCCCACTAATACTTCACTCCGCCAGCCAGCTTTCTCCTGTAGCATAATCAATTTCTACTCCCGGCTGGCAGTTATAAACATATACACAAAAGCAGATTCCTCTGCCACCATCCTCTACGGACCAACCCTCCATCAATACACCGCTTGCCACAAGATTATCCCCTTCATAAACAGGTGTGACCCGATAAAGCACATGATGATTGGTTGCCTCCACAAAATCGTCCACTGCATTTTCAAAAGGAAGCATTCCTTCCACATTCATATACCGGGTACCTGTTATAAGATTCTTTTCATTGGCATTTTCTCCCGTAAGCTGATAGCCAATCAGATGACAGCGGTTATACAAAT
>CAZDRM010000254.1:0-3107 GCA_964507745.1 uncultured Lachnospiraceae bacterium | reverse complement strand
GGGACTTTTGTCGAATATGACAATGGTATAGACATTCTTGATCTGATTATAGACGAATTCTTTTTTCTTTCTGCCCCTGACCCTCTTATACTGGCGCAGAAGTAAATCTGAAGAATAGCAGGCGCTCCGTTCTCCCGGAAACCGGTAACCGACTTTCTGGATTTCCACGTTGGCAATGCTGCCGTCTTCTAACATTACCACAATATCCATAATCAAAAGGGAGCTTTCATCGGCAACCCTGGCGGAATCGTTTGGCAGGACGGAAAGAATCCTGACTTTTTCCGAAAGAAGCAGGGAAAGAAATTCCTCCGGCCGTTCAGGTGTGGCATCCGGATCCATGATTTCTTTAAAAAACCCGTCATAGAGCATTTTCACGCCTCTGGCTCCGGAACAGAAATCCAGGAATTCTTTCTGTCTTTCCCTGCTCCACTGTTCAAAGGTATCCGTCAGATCAGAACGGGCATAAATCTCGCCGAGCACCTCCTCCCTTGTCCGAATCATGGGAAAGAAACTCTGCAGTCTGTTTTTCATGCACATAGGCATAATCCTCCTTATGTAGTTTGTTTGTTTTCAAATCGGGATAAGCGCTTCGAATGAAGCCCGAAATGTGATGCCGAAAGGCATCCATAGAACGACGGTAGAAAACCGTCTGTTTCAGATGGTTATTAAGATAACATAAACTTAAGGAAAAAGCAAATAAAATATGTTAGAATAAATAAAAAGCGCAGAAAGGATAAGTCAGGTATGATTAGAGAAATCAATGAAAATGATTACGATGGGCTGATGAAATTGTATATGCAGCTTCATGATAATCCCTTTCCGGTCAAAGACGAAAAAATGCAGAATTTATGGAACCGGATTTTAACTGATAAAGACCATCATATTATTGTGGCAGAAATAGACGGTAAAATTGTATCTTCCTGTGTTTGTATTATTATACCTAATTTGACCCATGGACAGCAGCCATATGCATTTGTGGAAAATGTAATTACAGATGAAAATTACCGTAAGCAGGGACTGGCAACAAAATGTCTGAATTATGCTAAAGAACTGGCGGTAAAAGAAAATTGTTATAAATTAATGCTGCTTACCGGTTCCAAATCGGAAAGCACTCTTAAATTTTATGAACAGGCAGGCTATAATCGAAAAGATAAAACTGCATTTATCCAATGGATTTAAGGTTTATAAACATAATAGATAAGACCGTTTTATAGGACACCTCCTTTGCTAAACTAAAACAAGTAACAGGAACATTTTAGTTTAACAAGGAGGTTTTATTTATGAAAGGATATGTAGTGACAGACGGATATATGGGATTTACGGGAAGCGGATATATGCTTTTTGCAAGTGAAGAAGATTACAGAGATTATATGGAAGATGCAGCTTAAAATTAAAAATCCTCTTGACAGAAAAAATATTCATGTTATTATATAGATAATCGATATATAGATTGTCGATATAATAGCGCGCAATGAATAATGATCAACATAATCAATGACAGGAGGAAAAGAAATGCCCATAGACAAAAGTTTACTTTCAGGAAGCACCACTATGCTGCTTCTAAAATTATTATCAGAAAAGGACATGTATGGTTATGAAATGATTGAAACCCTGCAAAAGCGTTCCCAGAATGTCTTCGTCCTGAAAGCGGGGACCTTATACCCGTTGCTTCATTCCCTGGAAGAAAAAGGATATTTGACCGTTTACGAAAAAGAAGCGTCCGGGAAGGTCAGAAAATATTACAGCATTACAAAAGAAGGAAAAGGCTTTTTAAAGATTAAACAGGAGGAATGGAAAGAGTATTCCGGTGCGGTTGCTGATGTGTTGGGAGGTGCAGTTTATGGAATTGCATGAATATCTTGACACGCTTTCGGAACAGATTCGCTGCAAGAAAGCCTGTCCCATGATTATAGAAGAAATAGAAAACCATATTAGTGATCAGACCGAGGCCTACATAAAAAGCGGAATGGAAAAAGACGAAGCGGTAAAAAAGGCTGTTTTGGAAATGGGGGATCCTGTAGAAACGGGAGTGGCATTAGACCGGGTTCACAGGCCCAGAATGCAATGGGAGCTTATTATATTAGCTGCCCTGTTGAGCATGATAGGCTTAGTAATGCAAATTATCATCTTTAAAGCAGGATGTCTTTCCAACGACACCAACGTAACGACTATCAGGGATAGTTTTATTGGTAATGCAGTATTTAATACTCTCGTAAGCTTTGCAGTAATAGCAGTCATATGTGTCATTGATTATACTTTTTTGGGAAAACATCCTATAGCAATCTGGTGGACGGCCTGCATCTGCCTTTTGGCATATTATTTTGTGCGGAACTATTTGCCGTACACTTTGCGCTTTACTTTTGGGTATTATATTGTTACACTAACGGCTCCCGTGTTTGCGGCAGTGGTTTTCTCTTATAGAGGAAAAGGAATGAAAGGGCTGTTAAAATGCATTGCTCTTTATGGCGTGGCAATGTTGCTTATTGTGCCCACTCTGTCAACTGTGGGTGGAATAGCAGAATTATCTATATCCGTACTGTTCATTTTGACCGTTACTATTTTAAAAGGATGGTTTGGAGAAAAGAAGGCAGGTAAACTTGCCCTTATATGGACTCCCGCCACAGTTCTCCCGGGTATTTTAATAGCATCTGCGTTCCGCGCGGAAAGCGGCCCGCTGCTTAGAGAATATCAGGCGGCAAGAATCCGGGCAATATTTACCCAGTCAGAGGAATCTTATTATATAAAAGTAATACGGGAAGAACTGAATCGTATCAGTCTTTTCGGAAATAAAGAATTGCCTCTTGAGTCCCTTCCCGCTATTCAGAATGACTATATGATAACATCCATGCTGATGTATTTCGGTGTGGCATTTACTGTGGCAGTTTTGGGAATTGTTGCATACTTTTTGTGGAAAGCGTTCCGGTTAAGCTTTAGACAAAAAAATCAGCTGGGTTCTATCATCAGCCTTAGCTGTGTATGTCTGTTGTCCATAAAAAGCATACTCTATCTTTCTGCTAATATAGCCGTTTTCAATGTTTTTTCCCAGGTAAGTATGCCGTTTTTATCCTATGGTCTGGGGAATGCGGTTGTCAATGGAGTACTGACAG
>CAZDRM010000253.1:0-3128 GCA_964507745.1 uncultured Lachnospiraceae bacterium | reverse complement strand
CCGTAGCCAGTGCATCTCCCTCCGAATCAATGGCATTTTTAATCTGATTTGCAAGCTGTACATTATTTTGCGATTTCAATATAATTTCGTTAATAATATTTTGAATCTCCTTGGCTGAGTTATCGGATTCCCCGGCTAACGTTTGTATGGAGGATGCAACAACAGCAAAACCTTTTCCTGCTTCCCCTGCCCTTGCAGCTTCAATGGAAGCATTCAGCGCCAGCATACTCGTCTGAGCTGCAATGTTTGTGATTGCATCTGCTGCCTTCCTTATATTTTCAATCGCAGTATTTGCTTCATTGATACCCGTCACAACATTTTCCGATATTGTAACCGTATTTTTATTTGCTTTGATTAAGTGGGACAAATTATCCTTTGCCTCGTTATTGATGACTTCAATTTCCCGTGCCTCTGCCTCTGTTGCTGCCGCGCTTTCAGCAATGGAAGAAATGCTTTCTCCCACATTCTGCATGGACGCTGCCGTATTCTGAACCGATTCCGCGATATGCATAGAGCCTTCCGACAATTCATTTGCAGCTCTCACAATGCCTTCGGTCGCATCATTGGAAATCTGAATGCCATCATGAATTGTTTTTACATTCTGAGTCAGCCGCAGTGTCTTATCATCCACTTTGGAAATAATGTTTTTCAAATTATCCTGAAGGTTCTCGGTAGAATCTATCAGGGCGGCAATTTCTCTGATACTTGATGTACAACTTGTACTGATGCCCAGACTACCTGTTGACAGTTCATGGGTATAATCAACTATCCCGATAATCGATTTTCTTATTCTGAGGGCTATCAGTACAATTATCACAATACAAAAAACGGCAGTACATACGGCAACGAGCACCATGCTCAGGGTATTTGATACTATATCTTCATTTACAAGAGATTCCGGCATTCCCGCAAATGCCATTCCGATGATCTCGCCCTCTTCATTGCAAACGGGGGTATAATACACATAGTATTCCCTTCCTCCGATTATGGTTCCGTTGGTGTAATAGTCCTCCCCCTGTTTTACCATATCCCAAATTCCCTCTGAAGCTTTTGTCCCTATATTACGTTCTCCATCCTCATTATAAATAGACGTAATATACCTTACATCCTCAAGAAACAGTGTAAGATCCACATCCTGTACCGTAAGGCTGTCAATGAAATCCAGACTGACTTCGTCCACTTCAAGAATATCTTCATTGATATCCCATTCAAAATACTCCCTTACCGATATGGCGCATGCCTCTAATTGTAAATACACTCTTTCTTCCAAGTTGCTTTTTGTTTTATAAATGGCCACAGCGGATATTGTGACTGCTGCCACAAACAGGGGAATCAGCCCTATTAACATACTGGTCGCCAAAAAAGATAATTTATGTTTCTTCATACGTTTCCTCCAAAGGTATTTTGGGCGTCTGCCACCACGACAGCCGCCCGTTTCAAACTATTATATCATTACATAAAAATCATGACAAGACTACCGTTTCTTATTGCCGCTTGTCCACTATCCATGATCTGACTGAAATTTCTCCCAAATCGCAAAAAACTCCGGACAACCTCGTAATCACATGAAAATACGTGATCATAAGGCTTCCGGAGTCTCATGTTTTTTCATTATTGGAAATGCAGATTTCGCTTACATGCCCATCTGCCTTACGAAATTTTAGTTTCCTGCCATCTGTGCCGCAACCTCAGCTGCAAAGTCCTCGTTCTTTTTCTCAAGACCTTCGCCTGTTTCAAAGCGGACAAATTCTGTTACCTTTAAGTCTGTTCCGTTTGCTTTTCCAACAGCCTCTAAATATTTGGAAACATTTTCTTTGTTCTCGGCTTTTACATATTCCTGCTCTAAGAGACATACTTCCTTCAACTCTTTGTTGAGACGTCCGATGATCATTTTCTCGATGATTGCTTCGGGCTTATTGGCATTCTTAGGGTCAGCCTGTGCCTGAGCCATAAGAATTTCCTTCTCATGCGCCTTGTATTCCTCGGATACATCATCCTGAGATACATATTTGGGGTTCATAGCCGCAACCTGCATAGCTACGTTGGATAAAGCCTCTTTTACCTCATCATTTACAACAGCTGTTTCAGCCTTAACGATAACACCGATTCTTCCACCGCCGTGAAGATAAGTCACTACACAGCCGTTGTCAGCTGTAACCTTTGCAAATCTTCTGATATTTAAGTTCTCGCCGATGGTGGCAACCTTCTCAACCAAAGCTTCTTTTACGGTCTTGCTGTTGTCTTCAATCCATGCTTCTTCCATTAAGCCTTCCACATCTGCTGCATTAGAAGCAAGCGCCTGTTTTGCAACTGCCTCTACGTAAGTCTGGAATACTTCATTCTTTGCAACGAAGTCTGTCTCGGAGTTAACCTCAACAACTGCCGCAACTTTATCAGCGTCAACAGCTACGCGGCAGATACCCTCTGCTGCAATTCTGCCGGCCTTTTTCTCAGCCTTTGCCGCGCCGCTTTTTCTCAATAATTCTACTGCTTCATCCATATTACCGTCGGTCTCTGTAAGAGCCTTTTTGCAGTCCATCATGCCTGCGCCGGTCATTTCTCTTAATTCTTTTACCATGGAAGCACTAATTGCCATATTTATTTCCTCCATTCCATCTATGCTTCAAATAAGTTTGTTTTCCTGTCATAAGCGCCTTTTGCTTACGCTTCCTCTTCTTCCTCTGCTACTACTTCTTCAATATCCGTTGCTTCTGTCGCTTCTGCTTCTTCGAAATCTACCGCTTCGCCCTGGTTTGCTTCAATAACGGCGTCAGCCATTTTGGAAACGATTAATTTTACTGCACGGATTGCATCGTCATTGCCGGGAATTACAAAATCAAGCTCTTCAGGGTCGCAGTTTGTATCTGCCATACCGATTAAGGTAATGCCCAGTGCGTGAGCTTCCTGTACACAGATTTTCTCTTTCTTGGGGTCAACTACGAAAATAGCGTCGGGAATCTGTTTCATTTCCTTGATTCCGCCTAAGTTTCTCTCTAATTTTTCCCATTCTTTCTTCAGTGCGATAACTTCCTTCTTGGGAAGCACGTCAAAGGTACCGTCCTCAGACATAGCCTCGATTGCTTTTAATCTGTCGATACGGCTCTGGATGGTCTTGAAGTTTGTCAGCA
>CAZDRM010000252.1:0-3132 GCA_964507745.1 uncultured Lachnospiraceae bacterium | reverse complement strand
GGGAAATATCTCGCATCCAATTCCTGAAACATTGATTTATTAGCTTCATGAATAACATGATCCCTATCTTCATCAGGTGCCACAATAACATAACGGGTTTTGATAGGTGGAATTTTACTTGCAAAATTTAACATTCTTGTCAATCCACTTGTAACACCTGTCGTATGTTCTACCTCCATCACCGCTGGCATTAATCTCCCATTTTTGAACCAAATACAATCTATAAACAATCCGGCAGCAACAGCACCACTATAAGGGGCTACCAAATTTTCTGCTGTACGAGTTTTTACTATTCCTTGCTGTTCTACCAATGGCACATCATTATATTTTATTCCTTTATCATTTTGGGCAATCCATGTTCTAAATCCTAACTGCAATCCAATTAAATAGAGCGCAATCTGGATTTGGGTATGACGTCTTGCAACCTCAATTTGGATTCCACCTTCAATAATTGTATCAGGAATATAAAGTGTGTCATAGACCGCAGATGCCATAGGAATTTCCGATATAGCTATATCAGTTTTTATTTCAGACAATACGCCATTATCATGTGGTTCATCAGGTTTCCACAAAATATGTTTATGCCCATGTTCTACTTCCGTTTTCCCCGCAATATCCTTTATTCTGCCTGGATAACAATAATAAAACTGTGGCGTGTGGGCAATCAGACTCTCAAGCACAGAGCGAGTATTGTAACTTGCGCCAAGAACTCTATCTATATTAATTGGTGTGTTTTCGCAAAAAGCGTTGGCAACCCTCCATATCATTTCCCTTGAAATTGTTTCAAAAGAAGCTGTATTTTCATTTTGTCCTTTTGCCGGAGTCCAACGTTTAATAAAAATAGGTCCATCCGGCAAACGTACATCTTGAATCTTTATCTGCCCCTTATTTGCTGGATTGACATAATTATATGTAACATTCTTTGGCAATTGATTTATAAACGCTACTAAGTTATAACCTGTTACTTTTTGCATATTCTTTCCTCCAAAAAATCATGTATAGTTTTTGCAATTCCACTTGCCATTACATAAGGCACACCATTTCCCACCGTCTTAAACATATCCGTAAGCGTCATATCATCAGGCAACGAAAATTCCTTTGGCAATGACTGTATAGCAAGTGCTTCTGCTACTGATATTCTCCGTTCCAGATAAGGATGCAAATGAACCTCATTATTTCCATATGCTGCAGTTGGAGAATACCTCCATCTATGTAGCCGTTTATATGATTTCTTTGATACATCTCCTTCTGCTATTGTCTGCATTTTTATTAAACCTTGTTTTGGTTGAAAGTATTTATTTTCATTAGGGTGATTCTTCACATCATTTTTCCTAAACCAGTATTCTACCGTCAATTCACATGGAATACCTTCAGGACACTTCCTTATGCTATTACACTCAAAAGGTTCTTCCTCAGTCCACGGATAACTTTTTATTTGCTGCATAGAATATTTTACATACCTCTCCCACGGAAATTTTTTAATTTCCTCTTGGCTGCACAATTCCTTTTTGACACCAAACAAAAGTATTCTATCTCTGTCCTGCGGAACAGCAAACTCCAAAGCATTTGTCAATCTATCAGTCAACATATAACCCGCATTATACAACTTTTCTTTTAATTCCTCGTAAAATGCCCTATGCCTTGCAGTCCTCCAAAGCCCTTTCACATTTTCTAACAGAAAAAAATCTGGTTTCATCTGTAAAATAAGATTCACATAAGAGAGCGACAGTTTACCATTATCTCCTTCTCTGCCCTTATTTTTCCCTGCAACTGAAAAATCAGGGCAAGGTGGTCCTCCTATAAAACCAACTAATGCCCCATCCTGTTTAGCATCGCTAATATAATTTAACAAATCCTGTTTTCTGTTTTCTAAAAATTCATTTACATCCACATTAAAATAACCATATTTAGGTTCCCGCAAATTCATTTTTTCCCTAGAATACTTATATGCTTTTATAAAAGAAGAGGAAAATTCATTAACAAGGTCAATATCAAACTTATTGGTTTCAAAACCTAAGTCTAAAAAACCGCTCCCTGAAAAAAAAGAGAATATTTTATTCATTCTTTCCTTCTCCATTCATCTTTTTTAATTTGCGTGGATCTATCGGTTTTTCTGCATCTTTCGGAATAAACCAAGTTCTCCCTAAAAGTTCCGCACCTTTTACCCTGCCTTCTTTACAAAAAACAGCTACTCTACGCTGTGAAACACCCCATTCTTTTGCTTTATCTACCGTTGTTGCATAATTCATACTATTTTCTCCTAAAATACGTCAATCAATTTCTTATATTATATTCTATCAAGCGAACACTTTCAATCAGTTTATTATTAAATCAAATTTTTGATTATTAATCTACTCGTCCTTTTGCATCACGCATTTTCTCCAAATTTTTCCTCTGCGCAGGAGATAATTCTCTCGGTCTACCTATTCGCACATATTTCTTAGGCATTTCATAAGTCTTGCTGACTTCTGTCCACCGCTTGATGTGAACAACATCAGGAAAATCACGCACCAACGCATCCATCTTGCGAATCCATGCAGGATTGGCACTGTAAACCGTTGCGATTTCCTCATCCGCATTAAAATTAATTACTACTTCCTGTTCATACCTTGTAAGGTTCATTCTGTCTCCTTTCTCCCTCTGTACAGAGAGATATCTTTTTTTAATATTTATGTTCTGATAAATTGTCCATATAAGAGCAAGTCCATATTTTTCCCCCTTATAATTACCGCTTTTTCCTTATTTGTTCCTGCCAATGCGCCTTTTGTGACGAATGGCGTTTTCATACAGCTTGGCAGGCTCATATTTATTTGTCATCGCCCACTTTTCCGCTTGCAGTATCCTTTCGGACGGTCATTCAGTTGTCAATGTTCGTCTGTATAAGCATTATCACACAAATTCCTCCTCTCTCCCGTATTTCCAGAATTATGGAAATACGGCATAAAAACATCAAATTTCCACAATACGGGAAATGATTGCTTTTCCGTTATTTCAGCCAATTCTTGCACATGGAAACGAAATTTATGGTAGAATTGAAATATCTGTTTACCTTAAGTCACCCCTTACAGCCTCTTGTGCCATTGTATTTATGCCCCTCACCTTTCTGTCAAGTCTAAAATGAATGGGCTTTCA
>CAZDRM010000251.1:0-3136 GCA_964507745.1 uncultured Lachnospiraceae bacterium | reverse complement strand
GCAATCTGTTCCCGCTCTCCTTCAGACAGGGTTACCTGTTTATAGAATCCTATGGGGTAGGTTACAAAAGGCCTCTCACTGTAAAAATTTTCAAACAGGTCCCTTAATGCACCGTCCATAATAATCTTCTCATCATCGGAGTAAGTATATCCGTATCCATCCGCTCCCGGCTCCGGCCTCCTGATAATCTCTCCGCCCTCCATCTGGGAAATGTAAAATACAACCAGAATTACCACATAGGCATAAAACACAATGCTCTTCAGCCACATGGAGCATTCCTTTTTGATCAAGCTTATAAGCATACTGTCTCCCCGCCTTTCTCATTCATCAGATATAAATAAGCGTCCTCTACGTTGGGTTCACAGTTTTTTGCCCCTTCAAAGGGCTTTTCCTCGGATACAAATCTCACATCCACCATACTGCCCTTTGTCAGCATCCCGGTCACAATATAATCCTTTTTTATTTTCTCTAACTCCATGCGGGAAACCTCTGCGGTATAAATCCTGCCCTCCGCCATTTTAAGAAGCTCCTCCACCGTTCCCACGAATTTCAGGTTCCCTTCATCTAACACCGCAATGTTTTCACAGGTTGCCTCCACATCTCCTACAATATGGGTGGATAAAATGACAATTCTCTCCTCTGCGATTTCACAAAGAAGATTGCGGAAGCGGACGCGCTCCTCCGGGTCAAGACCCGCCGTGGGCTCGTCTACAATCAATACCCTGGGATCATTTAAAATCGCCTGAGCGATTCCAAGTCTCCTTCTCATACCGCCGGACATGGCTTTTACCTTCGTCTTATAATTATGGGAAAGATTGACCTTTTCCAAAAGCTCCGGAATCCTTTGTTTTCTTTCCTTTTTGGATAATCCCGACAGCGTGCCCAGATAATCCATGGCTTCATAGACACCCATATTTCCGTACATGGAAAAATCCTGAGGCAGATATCCCGTCATGCTTCGGATTTCCGCGCTGTTCTTTACATCCACGCCACATATGCTTACCTCTCCTTCATCCGCCTTATGTAAGGTGGCGAGAATCTTCATCAGGGTTGTTTTCCCTGCCCCGTTTCGGCCTAAAAGTCCAAACATTCCTGAAGGAATGGTCATAGTCACATCCTTAAGAGCCTGTTTCTTTCCATAATATTTACAAACCCCTTCCAGTTTGATTTCCGTTTCCATTTTCTCAAAAGCTCCTTTCTTTTCCGGATTTTCATCCTTCTAAAGAACATCATAAATTTCAATTCCCTATTCTTTCCCTATACTCTCTCATTCTTTCTCTATACTCTCCGAAATTTTCTTTCTCCCGTGTCTTTCATCATTCCTGCTTTCGTTTCCGTCTGTTACTTCCGGCAATCAAACATAACACACACGATTGCGCCTCCTTCAATGGAATCGGTTATGGATAAATCTCCTCCATGCTTTTCGCACAAGGTTTTGCAGATTGTCAGCCCCATTCCAAAATGCTCCTTATCAGTGGTAAAATAGGGGCGCATGGCTCTCTCCTGCGCCTCCTTTGAAAATCCCGGTCCGTCATCTTTTACATAAAGATAGAGCTTTCCTTCATATATACTTCCTTTTAGTTCTACCTTTTCCTTTGCATGTCTGAAACCGTTGGCAAAAAGATTATCCGCCACCTCTTCAATTAAATGCATATCACAATATAAGGTCTGCTCTCCTTCCCCGTCATAATCTGAGGCAGTCTGCATTCCTTCTCCTGCCATTCCTTTTAAATTAGCGGAAAGCTTTCCCATCAATTCCGCCATGGTTACCTTTTTCTTTTCTGTCTGCCGTTCATCTAAGGAATGGATTTCCTTCATTGTATCGGAAAAGCGCTCCAGCCTGTCTGTTTGTCTGTCAATCATCTGCAAGGTTTCCAAAAGCTTTTCTTCCGAAATTTTGCCTTCGGGATAAAATTTTAAAAGCATCTGGCTGTATCCCCTCATAACCGTCACAGGCGTTCTGATATCATGGGCAAAGGCGGCGTTTAATTCCCTCTGCTTTTCCAAAAGCTGCCACAGATTTCCCTGGCTCTTAATGAGCTCCAGCCTCATATGATTAAATGCGGTGCATATTTCTTCCATTTCATCTCCGCTATAATAGCTGCAATCAAAATTCAAATCATTCTGACCAATACATTCTATTTCCATCTTTAGAATTTCCAAAGGCATTTCCAGTTTCCTTTTGTAATAAAGCCTGCTGATAAACACAACTCCAAAGACAACGCAGCAAAAAACAGAAATCATCTGTACCGTATCCAAAAGGGAAAGCTGCCTTAGAACCTCCTTGGAAACCCTTGACCGTTCCAGAGTATATACAGTGCGTTGGAAGCGGATTACGTCCTTTTCCGTAACTCCGGCTGTAGCGCGTATCATTTCCTTCCAGCCTTCAAAATAATCTAAAATCAAAGCACAGACTATAGCAATTGCCGCACTTCCTGCCACAATATACATGGACAGAGCCATTTTCAGGCTCTGGCTTTTCATTTTTTCCTTCCATTTCCTTTCCCACTTTTCTATAATACCCATCGATATCCCACTCCCCATACTGTCTCAATGACATTGACATCCGATTCCTTTGCAAATTTGCTACGTATCCTTCTGATGTGCTCCGTAATAATGGCGCTGTCCCCATCCTTATCAAAACCCCAAAGCCTTTCATAGATGGTTTCCTTATCAAAAATCCTGCCTTTATTGCTGCACAGAAATTCTATGATATCAAATTCCGTTTTGGTAAAAACAATTTCCTTTTCCCCGGCAAATACCTTGCGGTCATAAAAATTAATGAGGAATTCCCCTGCACTCTTCAGCTGCTTTTTGTCCCTTCCCCGTTCTTCTCTCCTTAAATGGGCGATTACCCTTGCATGAAGCTCATCCATGCCAAAGGGCTTCATAATGTAGTCATCCCCGCCTGCCATCAGTCCGTTTACCCGATCCTGTTCCTCTATCTTTGCCGTCAGAAAAACAATGGGCACATTGACCTGGTTCCTGATTCTTTTGCATACCTCTATGCCATCCATTTCCGGCATATTGATATCTAAGAGAATCAAATCGGGATTTCCTTTTAAAGCTTCAAGAGCCTCCGCTCCCGTATGGGCCGTCTGCACCAGATAGCCCGTCATTTCAAAAAATTCCTTTA